>NZ_JBEZNF010000002.1:0-346289 GCF_040653095.1 Streptomyces sp. NPDC048057 | reverse complement strand
GAGCGCTCGTTGTCGTTGACGACGATGACCAGCGGGCGGTCCTTGGCGGCGGCGATGTTGTTCAGCGCCTCCCAGGCCATCCCGCCGGTCAGGGCACCGTCACCGATGACCGCCACCACGTGGTCGTCCTTGCGGAGCACCTCGTTCGCCTTCGCCAAACCGTCGGCCCACCCCAGCACCGTGGAGGCGTGCGAGTTCTCGATGACGTCGTGCTCGGACTCCTCCCGGCTGGGGTAGCCGGACAGGCCGCCCTTGCCCCGCAGCTTGGAGAAGTCCTGCCGGCCGGTGAGCAGCTTGTGCACGTAGCTCTGGTGGCCGGTGTCCCACAGGACCCGGTCCTTCGGGGACTCGAAGACCCGGTGGAGGGCGATGGTCAGCTCGACCACGCCGAGGTTCGGGCCGAGGTGGCCACCCGTCCGGGCCACCGCGTGGACCAGGAACTCCCTGATCTCCCCCGCGAGCCGGTCGAGTTCCGGTGCGGACAGCGCCCCGAGGTCCTGCGGCCCGCGGATCGTCTCCAGGATCGTCACGTACGGTCCCCCTTCACTGTGCGGTGATTCCGGCTGGGGTGGCGGCGTGGACGGTGGCCTCGGCTCAGCCCCGCCCGCCCGCGACGGTCTCGCGGGCCGCCCGCAGGGACTCCTTGAGCGAGCCCATGGTGGCGAGGACGGCGGTGGGCTCGTAGCCGCAGTGGGCCATGCAGTTGGCGCACCGCGGGTCCTTGCCGCGGCCGTACTTGTCCCAGTCGGTCTCCTCGATGAGCTGCCGGTACGTGGGCACGTATCCGTCGCTCATCAGGTAGCAGGGCCGCTGCCAGCCGAAGAGGGAGTAGTTCGGGATCGCCCACGCCGTGCACGGGAAGTCCGCCTTCCCCTCCAGGAAGTCCAGGAAGAGGGGCGAGTGGTTGAGCCGCCAGCGCCGTCGGTTGCCGCCGGCGAAGGCCTTCTTGAAGAGTTCCCTGGTCTGTGTCACGCCGAGGAAGTGCTCCTGGTCGGGGGCCTTCTCGTACGCGTACGCCGGGGAGATCATCATCTCGTCGACGCGCAGGTCGTCGTTGAGGTAGTTCAGCACCTCGATGACGGTCTGCGGGGTGTCGGTGTTGAAGAAGGTGGAGTTCGTCGTCACCCGGAAGCCGCGCCGCTTGGCCTCCTTGATGGCCGCCACGGCCTCGTCGAACACGCCTTCCTTGGCGACGGACTCGTCGTGGCGTTCGCGCAGTCCGTCGATGTGGACGGCGAAGGCGAAGTACGGGGAGGGGGTGAACTTCTCGATCTTCTTCCGCAGCAGCACGGCGTTGGTGCACAGGAAGACGTACTTGCGACGGGCGACCAACTGACGCACGATCTCGTCGATCTGAGGGTGCATCAGCGGTTCGCCGCCGGCGATCGACACCATGGGGGCACCGGACTCCAGCACCGCCCCGACCGCCTGCGCCACCGGCATCCGCTGCTTGAGCACCCCGGCCGGGTGCTGGATCTTCCCGCAGCCCTCGCACTTGAGGTTGCAGGCGTAGAGCGGCTCCAACTCGACGATGAGCGGGAACTTCTCACGCTTGCGGAGCTTCTGTTCGAAGAGATAGGTCCCGACCCGGATGGACTGACGGAGCGGCATGGCCATCTGGCTCACCTCCTGGGGAGCAGCAAAGAACGGTGCCATTCGTGAAAAGCGGGAAGTACGGCACGAAGAACGCGGAAAGCCGATATTCCACCGCGCACCGTGCCGATGCGGACGAGTTCATGCTCTGGAGCGTCCACGACCACTCGGACGGCCGCAACCGGGCGGGGCCCGGACGTGCGGGCGCTGCGCAGGGTGGCGGCTGACTCCATGTCGACGGCGATCGCCCCACCGGCCCGCAGCTGCGCGCGCTCCGGGCCGCGGACGACGTGGTCCGAGCCGATCAGCGGCCCGGTGTGCACGCGCCGGCCGGGGACGGCCCGCGCCACGGCCGCGACCAGCCGCTCCGTGTCCGTGCACGTGGTGGCGTCGTCCCCGAGGCGGGTCTCCTCGGCGATCACCACGTCCCCGGGGTGCATGCCGGGGGCCAGCCCCGCGCAGAACCCGGACGCGACGACCGCGGCGCCGTTCATCGCCCCGGCGTCGAGCGCTGCGCGCACCGCGCGCTCCGCGTTCGCCGGGCCCATCCTGGTGCGCAGCACCGTCACCGGCCCGCGGGCGCCGCTGTGGTCACCGCTGCGCAGGGCCACCTTCTCGATGCCGAGCGCACAGGCGATCAGCAGCGGCGCCGTGGGGTCCGGTGACCCCGGGGAGGCGGCCATCAGCTCCCCTTGCCGACGCGTACCCGGGCGTCGGGACGCTCCCGGTCACCGGCGCGCACGCCGCCGACCGGCGGTTCGCCGTGCACGTACCGCCCCAGCGCCGTGAGGGGGAAGACCTGTCGGTAGAGGTGGTAGTTGATGGAGAAGTCCCAGGGGAAGCCGGTGCCGGTGAAGTACGGCTCGTCCCAGCCGCCGTCGGCCCGCTGCGTCTGCGCCAGCCAGGTCACGCCGCGCCGTACGGCCGCGCTCTCCCGCTCCCCCGCCGCCAGCAGCGCCATCAGGGCCCAGCCGGTCTGGGAGGCGGTGGAGGTGCCCTGGCCGACCCAGCCCTTGTCGCGGTACGACCGCAGGTCCTCGCCCCAGCCGCCGTCCGGGTTCTGTACGGAGGTCAGCCAGCGCACGGCGCGGCGGACCGCCGGATGGGCTGCGGGGATGCCCGCCGCGACCAGGGCCGGGACCACCGACCCGGTGCCGTACAGGTAGTTCACGCCCCAGCGGCCGAACCAGGCGCCGCACTCCTCCTGCTCGGCGAGGAGCCAGTCGATGCCGCGGCGGGCGCTCGGGTGGTGGGCCCGGCCCTCGTACGCCAGCATCTCGACCACGTGCGCGGTGACGTCGGACGACGGCGGATCGACCACCTCGCCGAAGTCGCAGAACGGGAGCCGGTTGGGGAACTTGCTGGTGTTGTCGGCGTCGAAGGCGCCCCAGGCGCCCTCCTTCGACTGCATCCCGAGCGTCCACCGGCCCGCCCGCGCCACCGCGCCGTCGACCCGTGCCGGCTCGGGGTGCCGCACGCGGCGCAGCGCGAGGATGACCTCGGCGGTGTCGTCGATGTCGGGGTAGGTGTCGTTGTGGAACTCGAACGCCCAGCCGCCGGGCGCGAGTCGGGGCCGGCGCACGGCCCAGTCGCCCGAGCGGTCGATCTCCTCGCCGAGCATCCAGTCAGCGGCCCGCACCAGCGCCGGATGGTCGGGGGCGACGCCCGCGTCGGCGAGCGCGATCGTGGCCAGACAGGTGTCCCAGACCGGTGACTGGCACGCCTCGACCATCCGCACCGGGGCGCCCGTCTCCGTGGCGCTCCACACCGTGAAGCGGTCCAGGGACTCCAGGCCGGCGCGCATCACGGGGTGGTCCAGGTCGTAGCCGAGCAGGTGCAGGGCGATGATCGAGTACACGGCCGGCGGCTGGATGCCGCCCCAGCAGCCGTCGTTCTCCTGGCGCTCGACGATCCAGCGGGAAGCGGTCTTGATCGCGACCTCGCGCAGCGCGCGGGGGGCGACCTTGTGGTACTGGTGCAGGGCCTTGTCCGCCCGCTGGAACAGCCCCTCCCAGGTGGTGGCGGAGGCGAGGGGGCGCGGCGGGTTCGTCGCCGTCGGGTCGGCGTGCAGTTCGTCCAGCGGGAACGGCGCGGGCCGGACCGGGCGCCGTGCCGAGACGATCGTCAGCGGCACGATCGTCTGCCGGGCCCAGCAGCCGAAGTCGTAGATGTTCAGCGGGAACCACTTCGGCAGGAAGATCAGCTCGGGCGGGACGACCGGTAGGTCCTCCCACTTCCACCAGCCGAAGAGGGCCAGCCAGATCCGGGTGAAGACCCGGCTCGCGGCGATGCCGCCGGACTCCCTGACCCAGGCCGCGGCGCGCGCCATGTGCGGGTCGTCGGGCCGGTCGCCGGCCAGTCGGAGCGCGACGTACGCCTCGATGGTGGCGGAGACCTCGCCCGAGCCGCCGTAGAAGGTGGCCCAGGTGCCGTCGGCACGCTGCTGACCACGGATGAAGCGGGCGGCTGCCTCGGTGGTGGACTGGTCCTGGATACCGAGGAATTGACGGAGCATCAGGTCTTCGGCGTCCATGGTGACATTGGTCTCCAGGTCGCCCTTCCACCAGCCCTCGGGGTCCTGTCTGCCCAGCAGGTGGTCCACGGACCGCTGGACCGCCCGGCGGGCGAGTGCTGGCGGATCGCTCGCGGAGGTCTCTTCCGCGAGGGTGCTCCCGGCGGCGGTGCCGTTCGCCGGGACGTCGAGCAGAGGTGTCTCACTGGCCGCATCGGCGCGGGTCCCCGCGGACCCGCCGCTCCCGTCGGTCGTCGCTGTCATGGCTTCCCCTTCCGTGCACGGGTACGTCTGCGCTGTGCTGGGGTATGCCGTCGACTGGTGAAACGGTTATCCGGTCACCTGCCGGCGACTGCGATGCGTATCGAGGTCGATCTGATGGCGATCATCTCCTTGTACGGATGTCCCGTCTTAGTTGCCCGGGGACGCTTTGTCGAGGGATTTGCCGGAGTGGGCGGGAATCGCGCGGGATCCGGCCGTACGAGGGATCGTCGCCCGGTGGACGGCGGCGCACGTCCCGTCGGACGGGCGCCGCCGCACGGTCACCGATTGCGGACGACGACGAAGTCCGCGAGGGCCGTCAGTTGGGCCCGGACCTGCTCGGGCATGTCGACGGCGTCCAGGGTCTCGACGGCGACGGCGTGCTGCCGACGGGCCTCCTCCGAGGTCCAGTCCCGGCCGCCGGCCGCCTCGATCAGCGCCGCCCGCGCGGCGAACTCCTCCTCGGAGAAGCTCTCGAAGTCATTGCTCTTGACGTCGGCCGCGAGCAGTTCGCCCAGGCGGTGCGAGGCGGGTCCGCCGGCGGCGAGCGCCGCGACGACCGGCAGCGACTTCTTGCGCTGACGCAGGTCGCTCCAGGTCTGCTTGCCGGTGGACTCCGGGTCGCCCCAGATGCCGAGGATGTCGTCGACGGCCTGGAAGGCGAGCCCGAGGTGGTAGCCGTACCGCTCCAGCGCGTCGGCGGTGCGGTCGTCGGCGCCGCCCAGGACCGCGCCGATGGAGGCCGCGCACGCCAGCAGCGCACCGGTCTTGTTGCCCTCCATCTCCAGGCACTCCTCGACGGTCACGCGCTCGCGGTGCTCGTAGGAGATGTCCTGCGCCTGGCCGTCGATCAGCTTGCGGGTGGCGGTGGTCAGCCGGCGGGTGGCGCGCCCGGCCTCGACCGTGCCCAGCTCCAGCAGCAACTCGTTGGCCAGCGCGAACAGCGCGTCGCCCACCAAGATGGCCTGCGCGGGGCCGTGCACCTTCCACACCGTGTCGCGGTGTCGGCGCTGCTCGTCGCCGTCCATCAGGTCGTCGTGCAGCAGCGAGAAGTTGTGGACCAGCTCCACGGCGACCGCACCCGGGACGCCGACCTCCGGCGCGGCCCCCGCGGCTTCGGCGGAGAGCAGGGCGAGCGCCGGACGCACGGCCTTGCCGCCGTCGCCCTCGGCGGGCCGGCCCTGGGCGTCGATCCAGCCGAAGTGGTAGGACGAGACGGTGTTCATGGGGGGTGCGAGGCGGTCCACGGCGGCGCGCAGCACCGGCGTCGACATGGCCCTGCCACGCTCCAGCAACGCCACGATGTCGACGGTGCGGGCCAGGTGTTCTGCCGGGTTCGCCGAAGGAACTGTCGGCACGGTCTCTCCCCATTTCCGGTTTTCGTCAATTTTTCCGGCTGCGCTTCCGGCCGCCGAGGCTGGTGTGACTTCTCGGGTCGCTGCGGTCGCGCCCGTTGCTCCGGTCGTCCCGGCGCTGAGGCTCATGCCGTCTCCTTGAGCGGATGTTCGTGGGGGCGGCCGAGGGCGCCGAGCGCGGCGCCCGCCGCGGTGAATCCGCTCCGTACCGCACCTTCCATGGTGGCGGGCCAGCCGGTGTCGGTCCACGCGCCGGCCAGGTAGAGGCCGGCCGCGCGGGTGTGCGTCCCGGGGCGGAGCCGACCGACGCCGGGCGTGGGGGCGAAGGTCGCGGTGCGCTCGCGGGTGACGAAGAAGTCCAGCACCTTCGCCCGGCGAGCGGGCGGCAGCAGGCGCTCCAGCTCCGGCAGGTACCGTGCGCGCAGCTCCGCCACGGGCGCGTCGATCTCGGCCTGCGCGGCGGACTGGGACACCGCCAGGTACTGGCCGTCGGCGAACCCGGACGCCTCGGTGCGGTCGAAGACCCACTGCACCGGGGAGCCCAGCGCGGTGAAGAAGGGTCGGCGCAGCACCGGCCGGTCGTACAGCACGTGGACGTTGAGGATCGGCGCCGTGTCGATCTCCAGCAGCCGGTCGGGGGCCTCCAGGGCGCCCTCCGGCAGCAGGGCGTGGGCCTCGCGCTGCGCCGTGGCGAGGACGATCGCGTCCGCGTCCAGCACGTCGGTGTCCGTGCGCACCTGCCAGCGGCCGAGGCCGTCCCGGGCGACCTCCCGGACCCGGGTGGAGGTGAGCACGCGCACGCCGGCGGCTTCGAGCGCCGCGGTGGCGAGGGTGTCGTGGAGCTCGCCGAGCGGCACCCGGGCCCAGCCGATGTCGGCGGCGCCCCGGTCGGAGAGCAGCCCGGTCTTGAAGACCATGGCGGCCAGCCCCATGGAGGCGTCGGTGGCGGTGGCGTTCAAGGTCGCCACCCCGACGAGGTCCCACAACGCCTCCACCGTGCGCTGCGACTGGCCGTGCCGGGTGAGCCAGGTGGCGAAGTCGATGCCGTCGAGCGCCGGGTCGGCCGGGTCGAGCCGCCCCAGCGCGAGCGCCGCGCGCCCCACCGAGACCCGCTCGGCCAGCGACAGGTGCGGATAGGTGGCGAGGCTGGCGGCGAGGTGCAGCGGCACGGGCAGGTCGGTGCGGCGCAGCCGGCCGAGCCGGGCCCGGCCGGGCCGGCCGACGTCGAGCACCGGCACGTCCAGTCGGTCCTGGACGGGCGCGAGGTGCGCACCGCCGATCCGCTCCAGGAACCAGCGGTACGCGGTGCAGCAGCGCAGGTAGACGTGCTGGCCGTTGTCCACGGTCAGCCCGCCGCGCTGGAAGGAGAAGGCGAGTCCACCCAGCCGCGGCCGGCCCTCCAGCAGCGTGACGCGCGTACCGGCGTCGGCGAGCTGGAGTGCCGCGGTGACGCCGGCGAGGCCGCCGCCGACCACCACCGCGTCGTGCGTGCGGGCGCCCCGTGTCGATGAGGCGTGCGTACCGTCCGTCATGTGCCCTCCCCTCGGACCGTCGGGCTCTGGGACGCCGCCGTGACGTCCGTGGTTGCTCGCAGCCGGTGCGGCTGCCGTTCGGGCATCAGGCCCGCCCCCCGAGGCCCTGGCGGGTGATGTGCCGGGCGTCGATCCCGGACAGACCGCGCACGGCGACGTACGCCTTCTCCCGGCCGGGCAGCGAGACCCGGCCGCGCAGCACGGCCTCGGGGTCGCGCTCGATGCGGTCGAGGAGGCGGCGGTAGATCCCCGCCATCGCGGCCACGCAGGCGCCGCTGCGCCGGTCCAGCATCGGCAGCAGCCGGTAGCCCTCGGCGAACAGCGCCCGGGCGCGGCGGACTTCGAAGTGCACCAGCCCGGTGAAGTCCGAGCCGGGCGGCGGCGTCGCCTCGTGGAAGCCGGCGGAACAGCCGAACTTGGCGAGGTCGTCGGAGGGCAGGTAGGTGCGGCCGTTTGCGGCGTCCTCGCGAACGTCCCTGAGGATGTTGGTGAGTTGCAGCGCGAGGCCGAGCGTGTCGGCGTACTCGGCGGCGCGCTCGGTGCCGCGTGCGCCGGGCTGGGTGCCGAACACGCCCAGCGAGAGCCGGCCGATGGCGCCCGCCACGCAGCGGCAGTACGCCTTGAGGTCGTCCCAGGTCTCGTACGTCTCGCCGCGGACGTCCATCAGCACGCCGTCGATCAGCTCGTCGAGGCCGTCGAGCGGGATGGGGAAGCGGTTGGCGGCGTCGCTGAGGGCGACGGCCACCGGGTCGGTGTCGTCCTCGGCGACCGCGCCGCTGCGCACGCGCGTGAGCACGTCGCGGGTGCTCTCCAGCCGCTCCCGCTTGGCCTGCGGGTCGAGCGACCCGTCGCCGATGTCGTCCACCCGCCGCGAGAACGCGTACAGCGCGGACATCGCCTGCCGCTTGTCGGCCGGCAGCAGTCTGATCCCGTAGGCGAAGTTCCGTGCCTGCTGTCCGGTGACGGCCTCGCAGTAGCTGTACGCGGCCTGCACCGGTGCGGACATGCTGACCGGTTGCTCCATGGACCGGCTCACCCCTCTCTACGGGCTCTGCGCAAGACGGTTCCGACCTGGCGCAGGAGGGTCGTCTTGGCGGGTTTGGGCGGCCCGGGCAGTACGTCGAAGCCGGCGGCCGTGATCGCGTCGAGGGCGGCGTGGCCGCCGCCCACGAACCCGGCGAGCAACAGTCGCAGCCTGCCGTGGACGCTGCCCACCAGCGCATGGCCCTCGTCCAGCAGCCGACGGGCGCGCTCGGCCTGGAACGCGACCAGGGCGCGCACCGACGCGCTCCCGGTCGGGGCGGACAGGTCGGCCTCGGTGACATGGAAACGCCGCATGTCCTCGGCGGGCAGGTAGATCCGGTCGCGGGCGAGGTCCTCGCTCACGTCCTGGAGGTGTTCGACGATCTGGAGTCCGGTGCACACCGCGTCGGAGCGGCGCAGCCGCTCGGGGCTCATGGTGCCGGTGACCTGGAGGACCAGGTTCCCCACGGGGTTGGCGGACAGCTCGCAGTAGGCGAGCAGCTCCTCGTACGTCTCGTAGCGGCGGACCCGTTGGTCCTGGCGGTTCGCCGCGATGAGCCCGTGGAAGGGGTCGGCGGTGAGCGAACGGCGGCGGACAGTGGGCTCCAGGGCGCGCAGCAGCGGATGGCGCGGCCCGTCGACCTCCGCAGGCCCGTCCGGGGCGGCCGCGTCCGCGCGGGCGAAGACGCGCCGCACGTCCGCTTCGAGGGCGTCGAGCAGCACGAGCCGGTCGTCGGCCTCGTCGGGCGCGACGCCGAGGGCGCGGGCGTCCGCTCCACCGGGCGCGAGGTCGCCGTCGCCGATGTCGTCGACGAGGCGGGCGTAGCCGTACAGCGCCATCAGGTCGTCGCGCCAGGAGCGCGGGAGGAAGAAGGGTGCCACGGGGAAGTTCTCGTGCGGGGCCTTGTCGAGGGTGGCCTGCTCGTGGCCCGGTGGGTCGAGGGGGAGCGCGGTGCGCTCCGGCCGGGTTCCGGTCATGCGGGACTGCCCGGTGCGGGGACGGCGAAAGCCTCGCGGAGCTGGAGATTTTCGATCATTGCCGTCACATCTCCCGTTCTACACTGCTGATCCAATCCATCCTATTTCGGACACGCCGCCGGTGTCGGCTCCCGCGCGGGGACCGCCCGCCCGACGGCGCGCCGAGGGCGTATCGCCCCACTTGCCGCGATTGGGCACCGGTACAGCTTACGTTGCACAACGCTCGCCCGACGGCGGGGGTGTTGTGGTGATAGCAGGAACTCGCCATCGATGATCAACCTTCCCTCTCACAAGCCGACTTGACCTCCCCTTGACCTTAGAGGCCGCCCGACGGGCACCGGCCGACGGGCCCGCCCTCCCCCCCCTACAGGACGCGAGAAGGCCCCCGCCCGGATGTCACCGCGGGGGCCTCGATCGGGGTCGGACTCGGTGTCCGGCCGCCCTGCGTCACCGCGTGCGGAGCGCGGGTGGCGCGGGCCGGTGGCGCCGCGCCTCCGCCGCGCGCTCGCACGCGGTGCCGTCAGCCACGTCCGTAGCGCTCCTCGGCCTTCCAGAAGTAGACGAAGCCCAGGACGCCGAAGAGGACCGCCCAGCCCAGGGCGAAGGCCCAGATGTGCGGCGGCAGGTTCTCCGAGCCGTAGCCGTCGATCAGCGCGAACCGGATCAGGTCCATGTAGACCGCCGCCGGGTTCCACTGGAGCAGGTTGGCGATCCACTCCGGCTTGTCCTTCAGCATCACCGGGATGGAGAACATCACGCCGGAGGCGTACATCCAGGTCCGCATGATGAACGGCATCAGCTGCGCCAGGTCCGGGGTCTTGCTGCCGAGCCGGGCCAGGATCAGCGCGAGGCCGGTGTTGAACGCGAACTGGAGGGTGAGCGCCGGCAGGATCAGCAGCCAGGACAGCGCCGGGTAGCTCCCGAGGGAGACCGCGATCAGCCCGAGCACGATCATCGACACCAGCAGCTGCTGGAGCTGCTGGAGCGCCAGCGAGATCGGCAGCGAGGCGCGCGGGAAGTGCAGCGCCCGCACCAGGCCCAGGTTGCCCGAGATGGACTTCACGCCCGCGGTCACGGTGGTCTGGGTGAAGGTGAAGACGAAGACGCCCGTCACCAGGAAGAGGATGAAGGTGTCCTTGCTCATCCCCCGCCCGGAGTTCAGGATCAGCCCGAAGATGAGGTAGTAGACGGCCGCGTTCAACAGCGGCGTCACCACCTGCCAGAGCTGGCCGAGCTTCGCCTGGCTGTACTGCGCGGTCAGCTTGGCCTGCGAGAACGCCAGGATGAAGTGGCGCCGGCCCCACAGCTGCCGGACGTACTGGACGAGGCCCGGCCGGGCGCCGCTGACCGTGAGGCCGTACTTGTCGGCGAGCTGGGCCGGGGTCAGGGCGTCGTCCGCGGACAACCGGGCGGCCGTCGCCGTGGCACCGTTCTGCGTTGTGTCACTCACCAGTGGAACTCTCTCTTCGGGAAGCACGGCGGAGTATCACTTGAGCCTGCTGGACGCCAGGATGGAGACCAGGTGCAGCAGGGTCTGCACGACGGCGATCCCGGCGAGGACCGCGATGCCGAGGCGGGTGAAGAACAGGTCCCCCTGGACCATGTCCGCCGCCGCCGCGACCAGGATGAACAAGCTGGCCTCGATGCCGCCGACCAGCCGGTGGAACTTCAGCGCCGCGGCGGCCCGACGGGCCAGCGCCAGCCCGGACGAGCGAGGCACCGACGCCTCGTCCTTGACCGCCGCCAGACCGCTGCGCTGCCGGGCCACGTCGACCAGGTCCGTCTCGGCCTTGATCAGGATGGCGCCGAGCGCTGCGACCGTGCCCAGGAAGGCCCACAGCCACTCGGCCCGGCCGTCGCCGAACACGTCCGCGCCGCGGACGCCGAACCCGACCAGCAGGGCCGCCTCGCACAGGTAGTGGCCGATGCGGTCCAGATAGACCCCGGTGACCGAGGTCTGCTTGCGCCAGCGGGCGACCTCGCCGTCGACGCAGTCGAGCAGCAGGTACACCTGGAACAGCACGGCCGCCAGGACGGCGCCGGTCAGCCCGGGGATCAGCAGCGCCGCGCCGCCCAGCACCCCGACCACGACCATCAGGTAGGTCAGCTGGTTGGGGGTGATCCGGGTGTTCACCAGATACGGGTCGACGCGCAGCGAGATCTCCCGCATGTACAGGCGTCCGGCCCAGTGCTCGCCGCTTCTCCGGTCCTTCACGCCCTCCGGGTGAACGACCGGGCGGAGTTCAGCTACGGATGGTCTTGGCATAGTCGGCGTACGCGTCCCTGATCTGGTCGGTGGTGAGGTCGAGGTGTTCGAGGATGGTGAAGCGGCCGGGGCGGGTCTGCGGCGCGTACTCCACCGCCGCGACGAACTCCTCGGCGGTGAAGCCGATTTCGTCGGGCAGCACCGGAAGCCCGTGCCGGCGCAGGACGTCGGCGAAGAGACCGGACTGCTCTGTGGCCCCCCGCAGGTGCATGGCGAACGCCGCGCCCAGGCCGACCTGTTCGCCGTGGCTGGCGGCGCGCTGCGGGTACAGCAGGTCGAAGGCGTGGCTGATCTCGTGGCAGGCGCCGGACGACGGCCGGGTGTCCCCGCTGATGGAGATGGCGATCCCGGTGAGGACGAGGGCCTCGGCGAGGACGGTGAGGAACGCGTCGTCGCCGACCCCGCCGGGGTGGCGCAGCACCGACTCGCCCGCGGTGCGGGCCATGGCGGCGGCCAGCCCGTCGACCTTCTCGCCGTTGACGCGCTGGGACAGCTCCCAGTCGGCGAGCGCGGAGAGGTTGGAGACGGTGTCGCCGATGCCGGAGCGGATGTAGCGCGGCGGGGCGTCGCGGATCACGTCGAGGTCGATCACCGTGGCGATCGGGGTGGGCAGTCCGTACGAGCCGCGGCCGTTGTCGTTGTCGAGCGTGGCGACCGGGGAGCAGATGCCGTCGTGCGCCAGGTTGGTGGCGACGGCGACCATGGGCAGCCCCACGCGCGCGGCGGCGTACTTCGCCACGTCGAGGATCTTCCCGCCGCCGAGCCCGACGACGGCGTCGTACCGCTTGCCCTTGATGCTGTCGGCGAGCTGCACGGCGGCGTCGATGGTGCCGCCGGCGACCTCGTACCAGTGGGCGCCGGGCAGGGACGGCTCCAGCCGCTCGCGCAGGGCGCGGCCCGAGCCGCCGCTGATGGCGATGGCGAGCGTGCCGGAGGACGAGATCCGCTGGTCGGCGAGGATGCCCGCGAGGTCGTCCAGCGCACCCGGGCGGATGTCGACGACGACCGGCGACGGGATCAGCCGGGTCAGTACTGGCACGCGATCTCCCGGCCCTTGGCGAGGTCGTCGTGGTTGTCGATCTCCACCCAGCGGACGTCGCCGATGGGGGCGACGTCGACGGTGGTGCCGCGGTTCACCAGCTCCTGGTAGCCGTCCTCGTAGTAGAGGTCCGGGTCGCGCTCGAAGGTGGCCTTCAGGGCGTCGGCGAGTTCGACGGCGGCCTCCGGCTCGATGAGCGTGACGCCGATGTACTCGCCGGTCGCGGTCGCCGGGTCCATCAGCTTGGTGATCCGGCGCACCCCGAGCCCGTCCTCGGTGATGACCTTCATCTCCTCGTCGGCGAGCTGCTTGACCGTGTCGAGGGCGAGGATGATCTTCCGGCCCTCGCCGCGGGCGGCCAGCAGGGTCCGTTCGACGGAGACCGGGTGGACGGTGTCGCCGTTGGCGAGGATGACGCCGCGCTTCAGCACGTCACGGGCGCACCACAGGGAGTAGGCGTTGTTCCACTCCTCGGCCTTGTCGTTCTCGACGAGGATGAGCTTCAGGCCGTACTTCGCCTCCAGCTCCGCCTGGCGCTCGTACACGGCCTCCCTGCGGTAGCCGACGACGATCGCGACCTCGGTCAGGCCGATCTCGGCGAAGTTGGCCAGGGTCAGGTCGAGGACGGTGCGCTCGCCGTCGACCGGCACGAGGGCCTTCGGAAGGGTGTCGGTGTAGGGGCGAAGACGCCGTCCGGCACCGGCTGCCAGTACGAGGCCGATCATGCGGGTTCTCCTTCGTCGTGTACTGCGGGTGCGGCGGAGGACACCCAGAACCGGATGCTCTCCACCAGCACCACGAGGGCGACGGCGACCGCGAGCGCCGTCAACGCGATGGTGAGGTCGGTGGCGCTCAGCAGGGCCGCCAGCAGGACGACGGCCAGGGTGCGGCCCTCGTGCCCGCCGATCAGCCGCACCAGCAGGCGCGGGGGCGCGCCCGTGCCGCCGCGGATGCGGTACACCGTGTCGTAGTGATGGTAGGCGACCGCCGCGACCAGGCCGAAGGCCGCGGGCAGGGCGCCGGGGACGTCCGCGCGGGCGGCGATCGCCAGGACGGTGCCGTACTCGGCGGCCCGGAAGATCGGGGGGACCAGCCAGTCGAGGGCGCCCTTGAGGGGGCGGGCGACGGCGAGGCCGGAGGTCAGGACGTAGAGGACCGCGGCGCCGACGGGGACGGAGGAGCCGTAGTCGCTGAAGGCCGCCGCGGCGACCACGGCCGCACCGCCGACGAAGGCGATCACGGGCGCCGCGAAGGCCGGCAGCTTGGCGGCGACGGAGCGCCCGCCGCGGGCGACGGCCTCGGCGAGCGGACCGGAGTCGGCGAGGTCCGCGAGGGCCTGCGCGGCGCGGTCGGTCCGCTTCGCCTTGCGGGTCAGCGAGCGCAGGAGGCGGCCCGCGGTGGTGTAGCAGGCGGCGAAGGCGCAGCCGACGAGCAGGGCGTAGAAGACGATCCGGGGCGTGGTGACGGCGGTGAGCACGGCGATCATCGCCCAGCGCTCGCCGATCGGCAGCACGATCATCCGGCGCACCCACACCGTCCAGCCGACGCTGTCGAGGCGGTCGGAGAGGGCGGCGGTGGGGCTGGTGTTGGAGACGGCGTCGTGGTTGGCCTCGTTGAAGGAGAAGTCCACGACGTGTCGACAGGTCTGGAGGACCATGGCGGCCAGCGCCAGCGCCCACACGTCGTCGCCGCCGCGTGCGGCGCCGAGCGCGAGGCCGGCGTAGTACGCGTACTCCTTGGCGCGGTCGAAGGTGGCGTCGAGCCAGGCGCCCATCGTCGAGTACTGGAGCGAGTAGCGGGCGAGCTGCCCGTCGGTGCAGTCCAGGACGAAGGAGAAGAGCAGCAGGAGGCCGGCGGCGACGAAGCCGGCGCGGGTGCCGGTGGCCGCAGCGCCGGCCGCGATCAGCGCGGTGACCAGCGAGGCGGTGGTGACCTGGTTCGGGGTCAGTCCGCGCCGGGCGCACCAGCGGGCGATGTAGCGCGAGTACGGGCTGATGCAGTACGTGGTGAAGAAGCCGTCGCGCGCCTTGACCGCGGAGCGCAGCCGCACGGCCTCGTCGTCGACGGCGGCGACGGCCTGGCGGGCCTCGTTGCGGGCCTGGGGGTCGTCCGGGACGGTCGCGACGAGCGAGCCCAGCTCCGGCCGGTGCACGGCGGTGCCCTCGGCGTCGAGTGCGGCGGCGAGGGCGTCGGGCAGGGCGTCGGCACGCTCGGAGGTCGCGACGGCGCCGTTGCCGCCGGCGGCGGGGACGGCGTCCGCGAGGGCCCGGGTCAGCCCGGCGCGGGCCGCGGGCTGCGCGGTGAGCGCACCCGGGATCGCGGCGAGCGGGAAGCGGGGGTCGGTGAGCGCGAGACGCAGGGCGTGCACGTGCCCCACGAAGCGGGAGTCCACCACGGCGACGCGGTCCGCGGCGGGGGCGGCGGCGAGCAGCGCGGCGGTCTCCTCGGCGCCGGGCGAGACCCGTACGTCGAAGCCCAACGACCGCAGATCGCCCTCAAGCGACGATCCGGGCACGGGCGGACCGGTGAGGATGGCGGTCGACAGACGAACTCACTCCTTGGAACCGAGGGTGCGGATGCCGGCGGCTCGGCCCGGGGCACGGGCGGCAGCTCGTCGGCAGAGGCTATCGGATGTGTTCGGGCGGGAGTTCACTGGCTGTTTGCACCCGCTCGACGCGGGGAACGCGCGGTGAGGACCCGTCGGTAGATCATCATTGTCGATCAGAGGCTCACCTCACAAACCGCGAGGTGCGGGCCACCGGGTCAGGGCGGTCGCAGGTCATAGGGTGGTTCGTATGACATGGCTGATCACAGGTGGGGCGGGGTACATCGGTGCGCACGTGACGCGCGCGCTGGCGGAGGCGGGTGAGAAGGTCGTGGTCCTGGACGACGTGTCGTCCGGGATCGTCGAGCGTCTGCCCGCCGGGGTTCCGCTGGTGCGCGGCTCGGTGCGCGACCGGGAGCTGCTGGACCGGGTCCTGCGCGAGCACGGGGTCTCGGGTGTGGTCCACTTCGCGGCGAAGAAGCAGGTCGGGGAGTCGGTCGAGCAGCCGCTGCGCTACTACCGGGAGAACGTGTACGGGCTGACCGTGCTCCTGGAGGCCGTGGTCGCGGCCGGGGTGCGCAGGTTCCTGTTCTCGTCGTCCGCGGCGGTGTACGGGGTGCCCGACGTGGACCCGATCCCGGAGTCCGCGCCGTGCGTGCCGATCAACCCGTACGGCGAGACGAAGCTCGCCGGCGAGTGGCTGGTGCGGGCCACGGGCCGGGCGCACTCGATCTCCACGGCCTGTCTGCGCTACTTCAACGTGGCCGGCGCCGACGGCCCCGAGCTGTCGGACACCGGGGTGTTCAACATCATCCCGATGTACTTCGACCGGATCACCCGCGGCGAGGCCCCCCGGATCTTCGGCGACGACTACCCGACGCCGGACGGCACCTGCATCCGTGACTACATCCACGTCGCGGACCTCGCGGACGCGCATCTGACCGTGGCCGCCCGGCTGGCCCGCGAGGACGGCGCCGGGGACCTGACGGTGAACGTGGGGCGCGGCGTCGGGGTGTCGGTGCGCGAGCTGGCACAGGTCGTCGCCGAGGTCACCGGTCGGGACGTGGAGCCGGTCGTCGAGCCGCGCCGCCCGGGCGACGCCGCCCGGGCCGTCGCCGCGGTGGACCTGATCTCCGACGAGCTGGGGTGGCGGGCCCGCCGCGGGGTGCGGGAGATGGTCGAGTCCGCCTGGGAGGGGTGGCTGCTGCGCCATCCCGAGGCGCGCTGACGCCCGTACGGCACGCTCTCCGGGCCCCCGTCGAAGAGGTCGCTTCGACGGGGGCCCGAGTGTTTCCCGGCGGCCTTCGACGCAGTTTCGCCACGGCGCGAAAACGCCGTCGGAAACGAGCCCTCGACCCCCGTACGGACGATCTCCACCCGGCTGACCTGCGAGCCTGTTTCCGCAGGTCAGGGGAATGACAACGGTGTTCAGTGCCGTGTTGCCACATACCCCCCACCCGTAGTTCACTTATGACTCGGCAGGGAGATTTCCCCGACGATCTGGAGGCGTTCTTCATGGGGGCAGGGCACGACCACGGGCATGCGCACGGAGGGCCGCCGCCGACCGGCACCGCCGCCGCGGCCTACAAGGGGCGGCTGCGCGTCGCGCTGACGATCACCCTGAGCGTGATGGTGCTGGAGATCGTGGGCGGTGTCGTCACCGGCTCGCTCGCCCTCGTCGCGGACGCCGCGCACATGGCGACGGACGGCATCGGGCTGACGATGGCGCTGCTGGCGATCCACTTCGCGAACCGGCCGCCCAGCACCAACCGGACCTTCGGGCTGGCCCGGACGGAGATCCTGGCGGCGCTGGCGAACAGCCTGCTGCTGCTCGGCGTGGGTGCGTTCCTGTTGTTCGAGGCGGTGGAGCGGTTCATCACGCCCGCCGAGACCAAGAGCGGGCTGACGATCGCGTTCGCCCTGGTCGGCCTGGTGGCGAACGTGATCTCGCTGTCGCTGCTGATGCGCGGCCAGAAGGACAGCCTGAACGTCCGCGGCGCGTATCTGGAGGTCCTCAACGACGCGCTCGGATCCGTCGCGGTGCTGATCTCGGCCGTGATCATCCTGCTCACCGGCTGGCAGGCCGCGGACCCGATCGCCTCGCTGCTGATCGGACTGATGATCGTGCCGCGGACGGTGAAGCTGCTGCGGGAGACCTTGAACGTCCTGCTGGAGGCGGCGCCCAAGAACGTCGACATGGCCGAGGTGCGGGCGCACGTACTGGCGCTGCCGGGGGTCGAGGACGTGCACGATCTGCACGCCTGGACCATCACGTCCGGGATGCCGGTGCTGTCGGCGCACGTGGTGGTCGCCCAGGAGGTGCTGGACGCGGTCGGCCACGAGAAGATGCTGCACGACCTCCAAGGGTGTCTCGGCGACCACTTCGACGTGGAGCACTGCACCTTCCAACTGGAGCCGGTCGGCCACGCGGCGCACGAGGCCAAGCTCTGCCACTGACGGGGGTGCCCGCGGCCCGCCACCCGCTCCGACCGGGGGTTACCTGGATCACCAGTTCGGCCCCGCTCCGTACGGTTCCGATCGCACGGAGCGGGGCACGATCCGGTATCCGGGGGGCCGCGGGGCGTCCGGCGCGCGGTGCCGCGCGGCGGGGTCGCAGGGAACATGCCCGCTCCGCCGAAGTGCGGACAAGCCGCTTTTGTGCGGCAGACTGGGCTGGCCCCCAGGGCCGAGCACCGATGCGAAGGATGGTTATGCCGACCTCACCAGCCACCGCCCCGAACAGCGCGTCCACCAGCGCGTCGAACGGAGCCCCACCAGCGATCATGCTCGAACTGGTCGACGAGCACGGCAACACCATCGGCACTGCGGAGAAGCTCTCCGCGCACCAGCCGCCCGGCCGGCTGCACCGCGCCTTCTCCGTCTTCCTCTTCGACGAGCGGGGCCGGCTGCTGATCCAGCGCCGCGCGCTCGGGAAGTACCACTCCCCCGGCGTCTGGTCCAACACCTGCTGCGGGCACCCCTACCCCGGCGAGTCACCCTTCGCCGCCGCCGCCCGGCGCACCTACGAGGAGCTGGGCGTCTCGCCCTCCCTGCTCGCCGAAGCGGGAACGGTTCGCTACAACCACCCCGACCCGGCGTCCGGCCTGGTGGAGCAGGAGTACAACCACCTCTTCGTCGGCATGGTGCAGGCCGCGGCCGACCCCGACCCGGAGGAGGTGGACGACACGGTCTTCGTCACCCCCGACGAACTGGCCGAGCGGCACGCGTCCGCCCCGTTCTCCGCCTGGTTCATGACGGTGCTGGACGCGGCGCGGCCCGCGATCAGGGAGCTGACGGGTCCGGCCGGCGGCTGGTGACGGACCTCGGCACGGGCGGCGGCACCGGCCCCGGCAGGGGCGGGGGGCCGCCGCCCGGCCGTGCCGCGGTGAGCGGCAGCTCGGCCCAGACGACCTTCCCGCCGCCCGCGGTGGGCTCGACGTCGTACGCCCCGCCCGCCTCCCGGGTGATCTCCCGTACGAGCAGCAGCCCGCGTCCGCCCGTGTGCCGCCAGTCCGTCTCCAGCGCCGTGGGGCGGTAGGGGTGGTCGTCCTCGACGGCGACCCGGATCCGGGCCGCGCCGACGGCGACCTCCACCGCGACCTCGGGCGAGAGCAGCGCCGCGTGCTTCACGGCGTTGGTGACCAGCTCCGTCAGGATCAGCAGCAGCCCCTGGACCACGTCGTCGCCGGCCGCGAGCCCCTGTCTGCCCAGGAGGTCGCGCACCGCGTGCCGGGCCTCGGGCACGGACGCGTCCGCCGTGGGCACGGTGAAGCGCCAGACTCCGCCGCACCCCCCGCCGTTGCCCGTGGACGGCCAGGCCGGGACGCTTCCGCGGCTCTCCATACGATTCAGTCCCCCACGATCGGCTCGACTGGCACTGCCACTGACCCTCGGGTAAAGAGTGTTGGCGGCGCGCCGGTGAGGACCGCGGACCGGACCGGAAAACAACGCCAATCGATGGTTTTTGACCGCGTGCGCGCGGTGCGATCAGAGCGGTGAACGCCCCTGACCGTTCCCCGGTCGATCGGTCGGCGATGCCGACACGTCGGGCTCGGTGACCAGGGTGACGATCCGGCGCCCGCCGACGCCGATGGCGAGCAGCCCGAGGCCGTCGAAGAGCAGCGCCAGCGAGAAGAACAGGCCCAGCACGTAACGGCTGCTCTCCGGCCAGTTGCCCAGCACCAGAATGCCGAGGACCAGCCCCACGGCGCCCTGGAAGACGGTCCAGCCGAACTGCGGTCCGCGCACCACCAGGCTGCCGACCAGCCGGAACAGCCCGCCGGTGAGGAAGAGCAGCGCGGCGAAGAGCGTCAGCGCCTCCGCCGAGCCGTACGGGTGGCGGATGACGACGATCCCGGCGGCGATGTTCAGCGCGGCGACCACCACGGCCAGCCAGAAGTAGTCGCTGCCCCGGGACTGGACCGCGTGCACCAGCCCGACGATGCCGCCGATCAGCAGCAGCCAGCCGAACAGCAGCATCGAGGTGAGCGTCGCGACCCCGGTGTAGATCAGGCCCACCACACCGGCGATGACCAGGATGGTGCCGAGCACGGCCAACAGGCTGAAGCTGCGCTTGAGCTTCCCGGGCTCCTCCGGTCCGGGAGAGCGGGTGGTACCGGCCATGTCCTTCTGCCTCCTCACCCCTCCTTGATCGTAGGCCGCACCGCTGCGGATAGCATCCGGCGCATGGAGGCAGCCCGCTCCGGCCCGGGGCCCAAGGTCTCGCACGCCGTCGCCGACGGCGTCGCGACGGTCGTCATCGGCCACACCGCCAAGCGCAACGCCCTCACCCCGGCGATGTGGCGCGCGCTGCCGCCGCTGTTCGACCGGCTCGCCGGGGATCCGGAGGTCCGCGTCCTGGTGCTCAGGGGCGAGGGGGCCACTTTCAGCGCCGGGGCGGACGTGTCCGCCCTGCGGGAGCCCGACCAGTCGCTCCCGGCGCTCGCCGTGCAGGCGGAGGAGGCGCTGGCCGCCTTCCCCAAGCCGACGCTCGCCGTCGTCCGCGGGCACTGTGTCGGCGGCGGCTGTCAGCTCGCGGTCGCCTGCGACCTGCGGTTCGCCGAGGAGGGCGCGCGGTTCGGCGTCACCCCGGCGAACCTCGGCGTGGTGTACCTGTCCGCTCCGACCCGTCGGCTGGCCGCGTTGGTGGGGCCGTCGACGGCGAAGTACCTGCTGTTCTCGGGCGAGTTGATCGACGCGGCGCGGGCGCTGCGGACCGGGCTGGTCGACGAGGTGCTGCCGAGCGGCGAACTGGACGCGCGGGTCGCCGACTTCACCCGTACCCTCGCCACCCGCTCCCAGCTCACCCAGGTCGCGGCGAAGGAGTTCGTCGCCGGGCGCAGGGACCGGGACGCGTACTGGGAGCAGCGGGCGGCCGAGCAGGCGGGGTCGGGCGGTGACACCGCGGAGGGCGTCGCCGCGTTCCTGGGACGGCGGGCCCCCCGCTTCACCTGGACCGTCTAGAGCGGCGTCACTGCATGATCTCGGCGGCGCCGGCGCGCCACTGGGCGACGAGGTGCGCCGGCGCCTTGTCCGGCGAGCCCGCGTCGTACGGCGGCTGCGGGTCGTACTCGGTCAGCAGCTGGACGCTCTGGGCGACCTCGTCGCCGGCGATCCTGCCGAGCAGGTGCAGCGCCATGTCGATGCCGGAGGAGACTCCGGCCGCGGTCACGTACTTGCCGTCGAAGACCACGCGCTCCTTGGACGGCCGGGCGCCCAGGCTCTCCAGCTCCTCCAGGGCGAGCCAGTGGCTGGTGGCACGTCGGCCGGACAGCAGCCCGGCGCCGCCGAGCAGCAGGGAGCCGGTGCACACGGACGTGGTCCAGGTCGTGGCGGCGTCGACGGTGCGCAGCCACTCGGTGATCTCGGCGTCGGCCCGTGCCGCCTCGTCGCCGGGTCCGCCGGGCACGAGCAGGATGTCCGGGGCGGTCACCTCGGCCAGGGTGCGGTCGGCGACGAGGGCGAGGGTGCCCTGGTCGCCGCGGACGGGCCCCGTCTCCTTGCCGACGAAGACCACCTCGGAGCCGGGCAGCCGCCCGAGGAGTTCGTAGGGGCCGACGGCGTCGAGGGTGGTGAAGCGGTCGTAGAGCAGGACGGCGATCTGCATGGGGTTCCTTGCGTCGTGGGCGGGTGATCGGGTCAGGAGGTCCCCGCCGCGGCGGGGACGTGGAAGCGGCGGCGGTAGTCGGCGGGCGCGGTGCCGAGGGCGCGCACGAACGCCCGGCGCATCGCCTCCGGGGTGCCGTAGCCACTGGCCCGGGAGACCTCTTCGACGCCGTGGCAGGTCTCCTCCAGGAGCCGGCGGGCGTGTTCGAGGCGTACGCGGTCCACGTACCGGCCCGGGGTGACCCCGGTCTCGGCGCGGAAGGCGCGGGCGAAGTGGCGCGGGGACAGCCGAGCACGGGCGGCCAGCGCGTCGACGGACAGATCGTCGGCGGGGTGCTCGCTGATCCAGCTCTGCACGTCCCGCAGCGGTTCGCGCTGCGCGGTCTGGGCCGCGAGCTGGGCGCTGAACTGGGCCTGGTTCCCGGGTCTGCGCAGAAAGACCACCAGGTGGCGGGCGATGCTGAGGGCGACGTCGCGCCCCAGGTCCTCCTCGACGAGCGCGAGCGCGAGGTCGATGCCGGAGGTCACGCCCGCGGAGGTGGCGACCTTGCCGTCCCGGACGAAGATGGGCTCGGGGTCGAACTGCACCGCCGGGTACGCGCGGGCGAGGTCGGCGCAGTGCGCCCAGTGGCTGGTGGCGCGGTGGCCGTCCAGCAGCCCGGCGTGGGCGAGCAGTTCGGCGCCGGTGCAGATCGAGACGAGCCGCTCGGCGCGCGGCCCGTGCTCGCGGAGCCAGTCCACGAGCGCGGGCGCGGGCCCGTGGGTCCCCGGGCCGCCCGGCACCAGCAGGGTGTGCGGCTGCGGGGCGGACGCGAGGTCCGTGTCGGGCAGCAGGGTCAGCCCGCTGGAGGTCCGTACGGGCTTCCCGTCCAGCGACGCGGTGCACAGGGGGTACGCGGTGCGCCCCGTGATCGCGTCCGCTCCGCTGAAGACCTCGACGGGTCCGGTCATGTCCAGGCTCTGGACCCCGTCGAAGAGGACCACGAGGACGGCTCGTTCGGTCATGGGCCCATCCTCCGTACGGCCGGGTCACGGCCGCAATGACGAGCACCCCACCTTTCCTGCCATCGGGCGCGGGCGGCTGCCTTGGGCGTGGCCGGACTGTGTGGACGCGCCCTACGCCCAGACGGGGCGGTCGGTGCCCCACCGGGTGGGCGGGCGGCGCCAGGTGCGGGGCGCGCCGTCGTAGTGCACGGGTGTCACGGCGTGGCGGAGGGTGCCGTACGGCGAGACGGTCTCGGTCAGCCAGGGCCCCGGGTCGGGCGCCGTCGTCGACGGTACGTCGGGCTGCGCGGCGTCCAGACCGCTCAGCAGCCAGGACGCGGTGCCCGCGAGGGAGAGCCGGACGAGCCGTCCGCCGCCGTTGGCGTGGCGCTCCGTCAGCGCCCGCAGCACGGCCGCCGCGAGCAGATAGCCGGTGCCGTGGTCCAGGGCCTGCGCGGGCAGCACGCCGGGGTGACCGTCGGCGTCCGCCTCGACGGCGGCGATCCCGCTGGCGGCCTGGACGAGGCTGTCGAAGCCGCGTCGGCCGGCCCACGGCCCCCGGTGGCCCCAGGCACACAGCTCGGCGACGATCAGCCCGGGGCGCCGGGCCGCGAGCACGTCAGGGGTCAGTCCGTACGCGTCGAGTGCGCCGGGGCGGTACCCGTGCACGACCACGTCGGCGCCGTCGAGGAGGGTGTCGAAGGCGCGCCGGTCCTCGGGGTTCGCGAGGTCGAGCAGGGTGGAGCGCTTGCCGATGCCGGTGTCCGCGTGGGCATCGGGGTCCTCGCGGAGGGCGGGCGGATCGACGCGCAGCACGTCGGCGCCGAGCAGGGCGAGGGTGCGGGTGGCCACCGGCCCGGCGATGACCCGCGTCAGATCGAGGACCCGTACGCCCCCGGCGGGCAGGGCCGCGGGCGGCAGCTCCCGTGCCGGTCCCTCCCGAGGCCCGCGGGCCTCGACGAGGGGGAGCCCGGCCGCAAGGACGCCAGGTGGCGCGGGTGCCACGGCGACCGCGAGGCCGCCGGCCGAGTACACCGCCTCCTGCACCGAAGTGGCCGAGCGCCCGGCCAGTTCGGCGGCGAGCGCGGCGCGGGCCCGTGCCGGGTCGCTTCCGGGGTCGTCCATGCCGAGGGCGTCGAGCAGCCGAAGGCGGTGGTGCGGATAGTTCGCGTGGGTGCGCACCCAGCCGTCGGCGGCGCGCCAGAAGCCGGACAGCGGTGCGAAGGAGGTGGGGACGCGGCCGTCGATCCGCAGGTGCCGCTCGCTGACGAAGGCGGTGGCCACCGCCGCCTCGTCCACCTGCACGGCGGGCACCGGCGTCCCGCGGCGGCGGGCGAGGAGTTCGGCGGCGGCGAGGGAGCAGACGCCGACGGTGGCGCGCGCCAACTCCCGCACGGGCAGGTGCGCCTGGAGTGCGCCGGGCGCCGGCCGGTAGGTCACGGGGGACGCTGCTTCGGGTGCGCCGCCCAAGGCGGCCCAGGCGTGTGCGGTGGCCGCGTCGGGGCGATCGGTCGGTCCGGTGGGCTCGGCGGTGTCGATCACCGAACCAGTCTGCCCGACGCCTCGGCGCCGGTCGGTTCCGGCCGCGGGCCGCGTGGTCGAGCCCGGCCCGGGGAGCGGTTTGGCAGAATGCAGGGGCAAGCACAGCCAGCATGGAAGGCGAGTCGGGGAACCGTGACGATGTCGATCGAAGGCAGGATCGCCGAGGAGCTCGGCGTACGGGAGCGGCAGGTCAGGGCCGCCGTGGAACTGCTGGACGGCGGGTCGACCGTGCCTTTCATCGCGCGGTACCGCAAAGAGGCCACCGAGATGCTCGACGACACCCAGCTGCGCACCCTGGAGGAGCGGCTGAGGTATCTGCGCGAGCTGGAGGACCGTCGTACGGCGATCCTGGAGTCGGTGCGTGAGCAGGGCAAGCTGGACGACGCGCTGGAGGCGCAGATCCGGGCCGCGGACACCAAGGCGCGGCTGGAGGACATCTATCTGCCGTTCAAGCCGAAGCGGCGGACGAAGGCGCAGATCGCCCGGGAGGCGGGGCTCGAACCGCTGGCCGACGGCCTGTTGACCGACCCGTCGGTGGAGCCGGCCGCCGCGGCTGCCGCGTTCGTCGACGCGGACAAGGGCGTCGCCGACCCGGCCGCCGCGCTGGAGGGCGCCCGGGCGATCCTCACCGAACGGTTCTCCGAGGACGCCGACCTCATCGGCGACCTGCGCGAGACGATGTGGACCCGGGGGCGGCTGGTCTCCAAGGTCCGCGACGGCAAGGGCGACGCCGAGCAGGGCCCGGGCGCGAAGTTCGCGGACTACTTCGACTTCGCCGAGCCCTTCGGGCAGTTGCCGTCGCACCGCGTGCTCGCGATGCTGCGGGGCGAGAAGGAGGACGTCCTCGACCTGGTCCTGGAGCCGGAGGAGCCTTCGGACGCGCCCGGCCCCTCCCCGTACGAGAACCGCGTCGCGCGGCGCTTCGGGATCGCCGACCGGGGCCGGCCGGGCGACAAGTGGCTGGCCGACACGGTCCGCTGGGCGTGGCGCACCCGCATCCTGGTGCACCTCGGGATCGACCTGCGGCTGCGGCTGCGCACGGCGGCGGAGGACGAGGCGGTGCGCGTCTTCGCGGCGAACCTGCGCGATCTGCTGCTGGCGGCGCCGGCGGGGACGCGGGCCACGCTGGGCCTCGACCCCGGGTTCCGCACCGGCGTGAAGGTGGCCGTCGTCGACGCGACCGGCAAGGTGGTCGCCACCGACACGATCTATCCGCACGTGCCGGCGAACAAGTGGGACGAGGCGCTGGCGAAGCTGGCGCGGCTCGCCAAGGAGCACTCGGTCGACCTGGTGGCCGTCGGCAACGGCACCGCGTCGCGGGAGACCGACAAGCTGGCGGGCGAACTGATCGGCAAGCACCCCGAGTTGAAGCTCACCAAGGTGATGGTCTCGGAGGCGGGCGCTTCGGTGTACTCCGCGTCCGCGTTCGCCTCGCAGGAGCTGCCCGAGCTGGACGTCTCGCTGCGCGGGGCGGTGTCCATCGCGCGCCGCCTCCAGGACCCGCTGGCGGAGCTGGTGAAGATCGACCCCAAGTCGATCGGTGTCGGCCAGTACCAGCACGACCTGTCCGAGGTGAAGCTCTCCCGTTCGCTGGACGCGGTCGTCGAGGACTGTGTGAACGGCGTCGGGGTGGACGTGAACACCGCGTCCGCGCCGCTGCTGTCGCGGGTGTCGGGCATCGGCGCGGGGCTCGCGGAGAACATCGTCGCCCACCGCGACGCCAACGGCCCCTTCCGGTCCCGGCGGGCGCTGAAGGACGTGGCGCGGCTCGGCCCGAAGGCGTACGAGCAGTGCGCGGGCTTCCTGCGGATCCGCGGCGGCGACGACCCGCTGGACGCCTCCAGCGTGCACCCGGAGGCGTATCCGGTGGTCCGCCGCATGGTGAAGACGACCGGCGGGGACGTGGCGGCCCTGGTCGGGAACACGGCCGTGCTGCGGTCGCTGCGGCCCGGCGAGTACGTGGACGAGACCTTCGGCCTGCCGACGGTCACCGACATCCTGCGCGAGTTGGAGAAGCCGGGCCGGGACCCGCGGCCGGCGTTCAAGACGGCCGCGTTCAAGGACGGCGTCGAGAAGATCGGCGACCTGGTGGCCGGGATGGTGCTGGAGGGCGTCGTGACGAACGTGGCCGCCTTCGGCGCGTTCGTGGACGTCGGCGTCCACCAGGACGGTCTGGTGCACGTGTCCGCGATGTCGCGGACCTTCGTCAAGGACCCGCGGGACGTGGTGAAGCCGGGTGACGTGGTGAAGGTGAAGGTGCTGGACGTCGACATCCCGCGCAAGCGGATCTCGTTGACGCTGCGCCTGGACGACGAGGCGCAGCAGGCGGTGGGCGCGCCCCGGCAGGGCGGCCGTGAGCGCGGCGGCGAGCGGGGTGGCGAGCGCGGCGGGCGTCCGCAGCAGCAGCGCCGGGGCGGCCAGGGTTCGGGCGGCGGCGGCGCCCGGGGCCGCGGCGGCGACCGCCAGGCCCCCGCACCGGTGAACAGCGCAATGGCGGACGCCCTGCGCCGCGCGGGGCTGACGGGCAAGGACCGCGGTCGCACCTGATCCGACCGCTGGAGGAGTCCGGAACGGGCCTGGGGGCCGACCTGGTGGTCGGCCCCCAGGCCCGTCTCACGTGGACCGGCCGGTGGCGTCCGTGCCGTTGCCGTCGGTCCCGTTCTCGTCCGGCGGGGGTGCGGTGCCGGGGCCGATGCGGATTTCGAAGACGCCGTCGTACTTCTCGTGGCCGGCGATGACGGCCGACTCCACCGCTTCCGTGCCGACTTCGCCGCGGACGATCAGGGGGTCGTGCCGCAGGTCGCGCATGAGGGCCACGCACATGCCGATCATGACGACGACGAAGGGCGCGGCGACCAGGATCGTCAGGTTCTGGAGGCCGGCGAGGGCGTCCCCCTCGCCGCTGCCCACCAGGAGCATGATCGCGGCGACGGCGCCGGTCACGATGCCCCAGAACACCACCACGAGACGGGTCGGTTCGAAGGTGCCGTGCTGGGAGAGGGTGCCCATCACGACGGACGCCGCGTCGGCGCCGGAGACGAAGAAGATGCCGACGAGGACCATCACCAGGATGCTGGTCGCCGTGGGGATGGGGTACTGCTGGAGCAGGGCGAAGAGCTGTCCCTCGGGGGTGGCCTCGTCGCCGAGTTGCGCCCGCTCCTGGAGCTTCATCGCGGTGCCGCCGAAGACCGCGAACCAGACGAGGCTGACGGTGCTGGGCACCAGGATCACCCCGCCGACGAACTGGCGGATGGTGCGCCCGCGGCTGATGCGGGCGATGAACATGCCCACGAAGGGCGTCCAGGAGATCCACCAGGCCCAGTAGAAGACGGTCCAGTTGCTGAGCCAGTCGGCGACGGCCTTGCCGCCGGTGGCCTCGGTGCGGCCGGCGAGTTGGGGCAGTTCGCCGAAGTACGCGGCGATGGAGGTGGGCAGCAGGTCGAGCACGATGATCGTGGGACCCACCACGAAGACGAACAGGACCAGGACGAGCGCCAGCACCATGTTCGTGTTGGACAGCCACTGGATGCCGCGCTCGACGCCGGAGACCGCGGAGAGCACGAAGGCCGCGGTGAGCACGGCGATCACGGAGACGAGCAGCCCGGTGCCGACCGTGCTGAGCCAGCCGAGTTCGGTGAGCCCGCTGCCGATCTGGAGGGCGCCGAGGCCGAGCGAGGCGGCGGAGCCGAAGAGGGTGGCGAAGATGGCGAGGATGTCGATGAAGCGACCGATGCCGCCGCGGCAGCGCTTCCTGCCGATGAGCGGTTCGAAGACGGCGCTGATGGTCTGGCGGCGGTGGCGGCGGAAGGTGCTGTACGCGATGGCCAGTCCCACGACCGCGTAGATCGCCCAGGGGTGCAGCGTCCAGTGGAAGAGGGTGGTCGCCATGGCGATCTGCATGGCCTCGCCGGTGCTGCCGGGCGTGGTGCCGGGCGGCGGCGAGATGAAGTGGGCGAGCGGTTCGCTCACTCCGTAGAACATCAGGCCGATGCCCATGCCGGCGCTGAACATCATGGCGACCCAGGACACGGTGCGGAACTCCGGGGTGGCGCCCTCCTGGCCGAGCGGGATCCGGCCGTACCGGCTGATGGCGAGCCAGAGCGCGAAGACCACGAAGCCGGAGGCCGCCAGCACGAAGGCCCAGCCGCCGTTCTTGATGAGCCCTTCGAGGAGGGTGGAGGAGACCGTCTTGAGCGATTCGGTGGCGGTGGCACCCCAGACGACGAACGCGAGCGTGAGGACGGCGGCGATCCCGAAGACCACGCGGTCCGTGGTGGGGTGCCCGGGTTGCTGGGGCAGACCGGAGGGCTCGGCCGTCACGGGCCGGGCCCCCCGGTCGTCGGGCGTCTGTCCGAGCGACACAAGTGCACCTTTCAGGAGACAAGTGAGGTTCAGCACCTATGCGCTGTTTGCCTCAGGTATCCCCTACCACAGGTGACGTGTGCCGCCCCGTTCAACAGGCGGTGACGGGCTGCCCCTTTGTCAGGTGATACGTCGCACGCGCGTCCAGCAGCAGCGGGACGAGCTGGCGCTGCGACTGCCGCAACGGCACCCAGGCGCCGTCTCCGCTCGGGCGCGACACCACGCCGTGCAGGGCGAGTTCGTCCCGTACGTCCGCGTACTGGGCGGCGTCCAGCCGGTAGCCGCAGGGCGGGTCGGCCAGGGTCTCCTCCTCGCTGGCGGGGTCGTTGTCGGCGCCGCCGAGGTACACCGGGCCCCGGTCCCGGAAGCCGGCGAGGCGCGCGGCGTTCGTCGCCGCGTCGATCCGGCCGCGCCGCTCGTCGGCGAAGGCGAACAGTCCGTCGAGCGCGGCGAGCTGGCTGCCCACCCGGCGCCGGTTGTTCACGGACGTGTCGGCCTGCTCCTCCGCGGTCTGCGCGTCCACCCGGCTCTCGATCAGCAGGCCGACGGCGTTCTTGACGCCGGAGGCGTTGCGCAGGATGCGCTCCTGGCCGTCGCCGGCGACCTGGCGGATCGGTTCACCGGTCACCGGGTCGGTCCAGATGCCGTACGTGCCGGTGCCGTACCCCTCCTCGTGCGCGGCGGGGCGGACGTACTGCTGCGACAGCGCGTTCGACTCCCGGTGAACGTCCGCGTGGGTGTTGAGGTTGCGCGGCCAGAGGTCGGTCAGCTCCTTGTCGTAGTAGCGGGGCGTGGCGCTGTACTCGTGCAGGTCGTAGATGACGTCCGGGCGGTGGTCGCGCTGCACGGCGGCGATCGCCCGGCCCTCGGCGGTCTTCAGGGCGAGGTGGTCGCGGTTGACGTCCACGCCGTCGGAGTTGCCCCGGGTGTCGGCGGCGCGGCCGTCGGGGTTGGCGGTGGGCACGACGAGGACCCGGGTGCGCTCCAGGAAGCGGCGGGTCTCGCGGTCCCGGGCCTGGCCGAGGTCGCGGACGGTCGACAGGCACGCCTCCCGGCCGGCGGGCTCGTCGCCGTGCTGGGAGCAGATCAGGAGCACAGTGCTGTCGGCGCGCCGGTTGCCGATGTGGACCAGTTGCAGCGGGCGGTCCTGCCGGGTGGTGCCGATCCGGCTGAGCGAGACCCGGTCGCTGCCCCGGTCGACGGCGGCGAGGAACTGCTGCTCCTCCGCCAGGCTGGTCCAGCGGGTGCCGTCGCTGGTCTCGAAGCCGGTGCGCGGCGGTGTGCCGTCGTGGGCCGCCTGGGCGGGTGCGGTGAGCAGGGTCGCGCCGAGCGCGGCTGCCGCAGCGCTCACCGCGAGGGCGCGGATGCGGGGGTTCATCAGGGGGTGCCTCCGGGGATCGGGCGGATCGGGCGCGGCTCGGCGACCCCGTCGAGCAGACCGCTCTCGCGCGGCGCGAGCTGCGCCGGTGCGCCCTTCGTCGCCTGCTGGAACGCGCGGACGCCGCCGACGACCGGCAGGTCGGCCGCGCTCTTGGCCAGGTCGACGGTGAGGGTGGGGGTGCTGGCGGGCGGGTCGATCAGGTCCCGGTCGGTGCCGGCGACGATCAGGGCGAGTCGGTGGCCTGCGGGCACCACGTGGTCGCTGGCGTGCAGGTCGAGCGTGATGGTGACCGGCTTGCCGGGGGTCAGCGGGCGGCCCGTGGCGTCGGAGGCGTGGTTGCCGAGGTCGGCCCAGCCGCGGCTGAAGATGGTGTAGTCGACGGCCTTGGTGTGCGCCGCGGTCTCCTTGTAGCAGGCGCTGTCGCCGCTGGTGCTGGCGCCCCAGCAGGTGCGTTCGGGCAGGGTCGTGATGCCCTCGCCGGAGGACGCGTAGTCGCGGATGGTGTCCGGCCCGAGGTCCACGAGGACGGCGGACAGGTGCGCCGTGCTGGTGGTCGGGGTGACGGTCACCTTCACCCGGGAGGAGCCGGACAGCCTCAGGTCGCGGCTGAGGGGGCGGGTGGTGAAGCCGGCCTTGGCGGGGGTGGAGCGGTCGACGGCGGCGGCCCAGTCGGTCTCGTCGAGGGTGCGGTCGTCGGTGAAGGTCTCGCTGGCGCCGGGGCGGGCCGGCTTCAGGGCGAGGGTGCCGACGCCGGGGGCCTCGCCGCGGTCGGGGCGCACGGTCGCGGTCCGGGTCTCGCGCGGCGGCCAGACGCGGTCGGTGGACCACTGGTCGGGGGCGCGCTCGACGTCCGCCATGGGCTCGTCGTCGATGCCGTTGTCGTAGCCGAGGAGATAGTGGTCGAACCAGCGGTGCAGGGTGGTGACCCACTCGGCCCGGCGGAAGTCGAACGGGTCGACGTGGCCGACCTGCGACAGCCACACCTTGCGCTCGACCCCGGCGTCCGCGAGGGCCTCCCACCACTGGCCGAAGTGGTTCATGCGGACGTTCAGGTCCTGCATGCCGTGCACGGCGAAGACGCTGGCCTTCACCTTGTCGACGTCGGGCACGTAGTCGCGCTCGGCCCACAGCGGGGTGCGGTCGCCGGTGCGCGGGGCGCCGTCGACCAGGCGCTGCTGGACGGCGCCACAGCGCTGGCGGGCCGCGGGGCTCTCCACGTAGTTCGAGAGCCAGTCGGGCCCGGAGTTGTACAGCGGGGCGCCCTTGGCGAAGTAGTAGTCGTACCAGGAGGAGATCGCGCCGATGGGGACGATGGTCTCCAGGCCCTCGACGCCGGTGGCGGCCACGCCGTTGGCGATCGTGCCGTCGTAGCTCTTGCCGATCATGCCGGTGCGGCCGGTGGACCAGTCGGCGCGGACTCGTTCGCCGCCGGTGCGGCTGCTGTAGCCGCGGGCGCGGCCGTTCAGCCAGTCGACGACGGCCTTCGCGGAGAGCACGTCGGACCGGCCGCCGACGTCCACGCAGCCGTCGGAGCGGCTGGTGCCCGCGAGGTCGACGGCGACGAAGGCGTAACCGCGGGGGACGAAGTAGTTGTCGTAGTAGAGCGGGAACTGGACGGGGTTGCCCTGCGCGTCGTACGTCTTGCGCTGGCTCTCGTTGCCCCGCCCGCAACAGGCGTAATAGGGGCTGGCGTCCATGATCACGGGGATCCGGCGGCCCTGCCGGGCGGTCTCCCGGGGGCGGACGACGTCGACGGCGACCCGGTCGGTGCGGCCGTCGCCGTCGCCGTCGATCCGGGTGTCCACCCAGACGGACTCGCGGATCGCGTCGGGGTAGGAGTAGACGGGTCTGCTCTCGCGGGCGGGGGCGCTCTGGGCGTCCGTCGGGGAGAGCGTCATGGCCATCAGGGCGGCGAGCGCCGCCGCGGTGAGCGATCTGTACGTCATGCGGGTGCCCCGCGTGCGTATCGACATGGCCGGACCGTACTCCGGCGAACTACCCGGCAACAGGGGGCCATCGGGTGGTCCGTGCGACGGGTGGGACGCGCAGGGTGTCCATGCCGGAACGCGGGGCGGCACGGCGGCACCGGAGGCAGGGGCCGTCAACGACTGAGGCACGGCGGCACGGGAGGCAGGGGCCGTCAACGACTGAGGCGCCCCGGCCGTCAGGCTCGGGGCGCCTCAGGGGCTTCACTCACTCACCGCCCGGCGGCGAGTGACGCAGGTCACTCGGAGGCGCGACCCTTGGACGGGGCCGGCACGGGCTCGCCGACGATGCGCTCGGCCAGCGAGTGGCCCCACGCGTCCACGTCGGCGCGCAGCGCGGCCTCGGCGACGACGCGCTCGGCCTCGATGGCCGCGGCGCCCTCGGCGAGGATGCGCTCCTTCTCCTGCTGCGCCTCGGCGCGGGCGGCGGCGATCAGGGCGGTGCCCTCCTCGTGCGCCTGCTGCCGGGTGTGGGCGGCCTCGTGGCGCGCCTCGGCGAGGATGGCCTCACGCTGGGCGCGGACCTCTTCCGCCTCGGTGCGGACCTCGTCGGCAGCGTCCATCACGCCCTGAGTCTTGGCCTCGCGCTCGGCGATGATGGCCGCGGCGCGGGGCAGCAGCCGGCCGGCGAGCACCGCGTAGACGATGGCGAAGGCCACAAAACCCACGACGAGGCCCCACCCGGTGGGGTTGAGCGGACCGATGTCGAGGGGGAGCAGCTTGTCATTCAAGGTGTTCGTCCTGTCTTGTCCGGGTCTGGAGCGCGCTGCGGCGTCGGCGTGTCGTCACGATCGTACCGCTGCGGCAAGGAAGTGGGCACCTAGTCATTACCTGACGGTAACTACGGCTGCTTGGATGGTCGGCGTCCCCCCTGATCCCCACCTCTTCCAGGAGCCGTCGTGTCGCGCCGCCCTCGCATCCGCCGTACCGGCCTCGCCCTGCTCTCCCCCCTCCTCTCCCTCACCCTCGGAGCCGCCGCACTGGCCGGCGCCGCGTCGCCGGCGGCAGCCGCCGCCGCGCCGGCGACCCCGGAGCTGAAGGTGCTGACGTACAACGCGTTCCTGATGAGCCGCACCCTCTATCCGAACTGGGGACAGGAGCACCGGGCCGCGGCGATCCCCGCGGCGCCGTTCTTCCGCGGCAACGACGTCGTGGTGCTCCAGGAGGCGTTCGACAACGGGACGTCGGACCAGCTCCAGCGGAAGGCCGCCGCCGAGTACCCGCACCAGACGCCGGTGCTGGGCCGCAGCAAGAGCGGCTGGGACGCCACGGGCGGCTCGTACTCCGCCGCCACGCCCGAGGACGGCGGCGTCACGGTGCTCAGCAAGTGGCCCGTGGTCCGCAAGGAGCAGTACGTCTTCAAGGACGGGTGCGGCGCGGACTGGTGGTCGAACAAGGGGTTCGTGTACGCGGTGCTCCAGGTGAACGACGCCCGGGTGCACGTGGTGGGCACGCACGCCCAGTCCACCGACCCGGGGTGCGGGGCGGGCGAGGCGGCCGAGGTGCGCAGCCGGCAGTTCCGCGAGCTGGACGCCTTCCTGGACGCCAAGGACGTCCCCGCGTCCGAGCAGGTGCTGGTGGCCGGCGACCTGAACGTGGACACCAGGACGCCGGAGTTCGCCACGATGCTCGCGGACGCGGGGCTGGTCGCGCCCGAGGGCCGGACCGGCCACCCGTACTCCTTCGACACCGCCGCGAACTCGATCGCCGCGGACCGCTACCCCGGTACGCCGAGTGAGGACCTGGACCACGTGCTGCACCGGGCCGGGCACGTGCGGCCGGCCGGGTGGACCAATGACGTGGTGGCGGAGCGGACCGCGCCCTGGACGGTCTCCAGTTGGGGGCGGACGTACACGTACACGCATCTGTCGGACCACTACCCGGTGGTGGGCTCCGGACGGTAGGGCGGACACCGGCAGGCCGGCGCCGCGTTCACCTTCCTGGCCGTACGGGCGGGCGGGAGTGCACCGCACCCGGATGGCGGCGTCCGTCTGCGACCGTCCGGGGGAACCCTCCTGACGGGCCGTTACCACTGCCGGGGGGGCGCGCGGCGCACGGCGACGCGCCCTTGTCGGAGATGACAGGGGCATGCCACATTGATCGAGCGGGCCGCCCTCTTCCGGTTCGCACCGAACTTCGCGAACCCCCACAATCCACCCCACGGATATCTGCGAAGGAGAAGCCCCCCATGAGACGCACGCTCAGCGCGCGCATCGGCCTGTCCGTCCTCCTGACCCTGCCCCTCGCCGGACTCGGCACCACGGCCGCGTCCGCCGCACCGCCTCCGACGGCCGTCGCTCCCGCCCCGACCCCGGGGCCCGGAGTCACCGCGTCCGCCAGCCAGTACGCGCTCGACGCCCAGCTCGAACGCAGCCTCGGCGAGCGCTCCGCCGGCACCTATCTCGACGCCGAGACCGGTGAACTCGTCGTCGCCGTCACCGACTCGGCCGCCGCCTCCCAGGTGCGGGCGTCGGGCGCCCGCGCCGAGGTCGTGGCGCGCTCCACCGCGCAGTTGGAGGACGCGATGGGCGTCCTGGAGTCCCGGGCGAAGATCACCGGCACCTCCTGGGGCATCGACCCCGCCAGCAACCAGGTCGTCGTGGAGGCCGACCAGTCCCTCTCCGCCCGCTCCCTGACGAAGCTGCGGGCCGTCGCCGCCTCGCTCGGCGACGCGGTGCGCGTGGAACGCGTGCCCGGGGCCTTCACCAAGGAGGTCCAGGGCGGCGACGCCATCTACGGCGGCGGCTACCGCTGCTCCGCGGCGTTCAACGTGGTCAAGGACTCCGCCCGGTACTTCCTGACCGCAGGGCACTGCACCAACGTGGCCAGCAGTTGGTCCGCCACCTCGGGCGGACCGTCGATCGGCACCCGGGAGGGCACCAGCTTCCCCACGAACGACTACGGGCTGGTCCGCTACAGCGGCAGCGACGTGCCGCCGGGGACCGTGAACCTCTACAACGGCACCGCGCAGGACATCACGTCAGCCGCGGACGCGATCGTCGGCCAGTCGCTCCAGAAGAGCGGCTCGACGACCCGGGTGACCAGCGGTGTGGTCACCGCGGTGAACGTGACCGTGAACTACAGCGAGGGCCCGGTCTACAACATGGTCCGCACGACCGCCTGCTCCGCGGGCGGCGACAGCGGCGGCGCCCACTTCGCCGGCGGCACGGCGCTCGGCATCCACTCCGGCAGCTCCGGCTGCTCGGGCACCAACGGCTCGGCGATCCACCAGCCGGTGCGCGAGGCGCTGTCGGCGTACGGGGTGAGCGTGTACTGAGCCCGTGCTGATCGGGCACGGAGCGTACGAGCGTCGGCGGTGCCTGCCGGCACGGCACGACGCCCTGGGCGGGGTCCGACATCGGGCCCCGCCCAGCGCTGTTCACCCCCGGTTCAGTCGGTGGTCCGCAGGTCCGGTGCGCCTTCCTTCGTCCGCAGGGACCTGGCCGCCGGCAGGACCGTGGCCAGGAGGGCGAGGAGCAGCGTGGCCGCCACGGTCGCGAGGATCGGCGGCCAGGGCACCACCAGGGCGACCGGGATCCCCAGCGTTCCGCTGAGCCCGGCGCGGATGCCGAGCAGCGACGGCACGGCGACCAGCGCGCCGAGCACGGTGCCGATCGCGACCACCAGCGCGCTCTCGGCGGCGAGCGCACCGAGCACCTGACGGGCCGTCGCACCGGAGCGGCGCAGGATCCGCAGGTCCGGGACGCGGTCCGCGGTGGACATCAGCAGGGTGCCGGCCACCGCGATGCCGGTGTACCCGGCGGACAGGGCGACCAGCAACAGGGTGAAGACCCGCACGAGCCGGTCCTCCGCCGCTGCGTCGCGTCCGCCGAACTCCTCGACCGTGATCTCCCTGCCGCCGCGGACCTCGACGGGCGGGCCCGTGCGGTGCACGGCCGCGGTGAGGGCGGCGGGGTCGTGGGCGCGCACCAGGGCGCGGGTGAGCACCGCGGCGTGCGGCAGGTCCCGGTCGTCGAGGACGGCCGCGATCCGCAGGGGGCGGGTGGTGCCGTCCTCGAAGGTGACCGGGACCGATGCGCCCGCGCGGGCGCCGAAGGCGGCGAGGCCGGAGCGGGAGACCACCACGGCCCCCTCCCCCTGCTTCAGCGCGGCGAGGTCGTCGTCGGACAGCCCGTGGACCGCGGCGTACGCCGCCGGTTCGACGCCGACGGCCTCGACCGGGGTGCGTGCGCTCCCCGCGTACAGCACGGTCGGCACGATCGGCGAACCGGTGATCCGTCGGACCTCCGCGTCCGTCAGACCGGGCGTCCGGTCCGGCACGACCGTCGCCGCGGCGCTGACGGACGCCACGTCCCGGTCCGCGTACGACTGCGCCGTGGTCGCGGTGTTCACCGTGATCAGCACGGTGAAGGCGACCGTGGCGAGCACCGGGGCGACGGTCGACGAGGTGCGGCGCACGGCGGCCAGCATGCCGGCTCGCACCAGGACGACGGTGGCGCCCCGGGCGCCGCGGAAGGGGCGGGTCGCCAGCCGCACCAGGGGCGGTACGAAGGCCGGCATCAACAGGGCCGTGCCCGTGATCAGCCCCACGGCTGTGACCAGGGCGAAGACGATCATGTCGGCGGGTGCGGCGGACGCGGTGGCGACGGCCGCGCCCACACCGAGCGCGACGAAGGCCAGCCCGGTGATGCGGCGCCACCGCGTCAGCGGCCGGTCGTCGACGGCGGCCTCGCGCAGCGCCTCCATCGGCCCGATGCGGGCGGCCCGGCGCGACGCCGTCCAGACCCCGGCGAAGGCGATCGCCACGCCCGCGAGGAAGGCCAGCACGGACACCCACGGCCGCTGCTGGACGGCGAAGCCGCGCGGCTGGAACCCGGCGTCCACGAGGACGTCGCCGAGCACCGGCACGCCCGCGGTGCCGAGCAGGGTGCCGACGGCGGCGGCGAGGGCACCGACGACCAGCCCTTCCACGGACACCGTGCGCCGGACCTGACGCGGCGTCGCGCCGATGGTCCGCAGCAGCCCGAACTCGCGGCGGCGGCGCAGCACGGTGAACGCGAAGGCGGAGGAGACGACGAAGACGGTGACGAAGGCGGAGAGCCCGGTCATCGCACTCACCACCTGCCCGCCGATCCACCGGATCTCCTCGTCCTCCCCGGGCGCGAGGTCGGCGCGCCCGGCGCCGCTCAGCACCCGGCCCCCGTCGCCGACGACCCGGCCGGCGCCCGCGGCGACGGCGGCGGCATCGGCGCCCGCCTCCAGGCGCAGCCCGATCACCCGTACGCCGGCGGACAGTTCGCCGGCGCGGGCGTCGGTGAGGTAGTAGCCGGGCCCGTCGACCGTCCCCGACACCGTGAAGGGGGCCGGTCCGTCCGCGGTCAGCAGGGTGGTGCGCGCCCCTGTGGCGAGGCCGAGGGAGCGGTCGAGCGCGACCTCGTCCGCGGTCTGCGGCGCCCGGCCGGAGGTCAGGCGGTACGGGGCGAGGGCGGCGCTCGACCAGCCGTGGCCGAGCCGGTCCCCGGTGCGCTGCTCGCCGAGCGGGCGCGCGCCGTCGACGGCCTGGGCGTAGAAGGAGCGGTCGGGCACGGCGGCGTGTACGCCGGGCACCGCCGCGAGGTCACGGGTGAGGCGCCGCACGTCCTCGGGGGCGAAGGGCGCGGCCTCCTGGAAGGTGGCCGGATCCAGCGGACCGCTCTGGACGAGCACCGCGGTGCCGGCGTACCGCTCGGGCACGCCGCTGCCGCCGGACAGCAGGATCAAGGCGCTCATGGTGAGGATCGCGGCGCCCAGGCACAGGGCGGTGAACGAGCCGACGAACGCGGTCCGGCGTTCGCGCAGGAAGGCGAGTGCCGTCTTCACGCTCCGACCTCCGACGGGCGGCCGGCCGCGCCTGCTTCCAGGGTGGCCATGCGGGCGGCGATCGTCGTGGCCGCCGTACGGGAGCGGGTCTCGTCGGCGACCCTGCCGTCCGCGAGGAACACCACGCGATCGGCGAAGGACGCCGCCACCGGGTCGTGCGTCACCATGATCACGGTCTGTCGGCGCTCGTCGACCAGACCGCGCAGCAGCGTCAGCACGTGCCACGACGTCTTGGTGTCGAGGGCGCCCGTCGGTTCGTCGGCGAAGAGGACGGCCGGGTCGCCGATCAGCGCCCGGGCGATGGCGACGCGCTGCTGCTGCCCACCGGAGAGGGTGCTCGGACGGTGCCGTGCCCGGTCGGCGAGCCCGACTTCGGCGAGCGCCACGGCCACGGCCGTCGGGTCGGGCCGGCGCCCGGCGAGCCGCAGCGGCAGGGCGACGTTCTCCTCCGCGGTCAGCGCGGAGACCAGGTTGAACGTCTGGAAGACAAAGCCGATGCGGTCCCGGCGGAGCAGGGTGAGCCCGGTCTCGTCGAGACCGGTCAGGTCGGTGCCGTCGAGGACGACCCGGCCTGCGGAGGGGGGTTCGAGGCCGGCGGCGCAGTGCAGCAGGGTCGACTTGCCGGAGCCGGACGGGCCCATGACGGCGGTGAGGGTGCCGCGGGCGAAGTCGAGGCTGACCCCGTCCAGCGCGGTCACGGCCCCGCCGCCGGTGCCGTACTGCCGGGTGAGGCCGTGCAGTTCGACGGGGTGCGCCGCGGTGGGGGCTGGGGTCCGGGGTTGGGGAGAGGTACTGGGCATGGCGCAAAGTCCACCGCCCGGCACCCCGTCGACGCACGGGCGGCCGGGCTAGTCCTCGTACTACACCTGGCACTACTGCGCCGGGCGCGGGGCGGGGTTACGGTCGCGGAATGATCCACCGCACCGCCCTGGAGGCGCTGACCCGGCAGCCGCTGCGCTTCCTGCTGACGTCCTGGCCCTGGCGTTCGATCGGCTACCTGCTGTCCGGCGGGCTGCTCGGGGTCGCCGCCTGGGTGGCCGTCGGAGGACTCGTCGCCGCGGCCCCCCGCATCGGGGCGGTCACCGCGGCATCGGGCGCGGTCGCGGTGCTCGCGTTCGTCGCGGCCATCTCCGGTTCGCTGGAACTGCGCAGGCTGCGCCTGGTGGACCCGACGGCCGACGGCGCGGACGGGCAGCCCCGCGACCGCTGGCGCGCGCTGGGGTACGGCGCCCTGTCCGTGCTCGCCGTGGGATGGGTGGACCTGGCGCTGCTCATCGTCGCGGCCGGCATCCCCGGAGTGCTGCTCACCGCGCCCCTCCAGCCCACGGCGGCGCCGTGGGCGGCCGTGGCGGGGCCGGTCGCGGGTGTCCTGCTGCTGCCGGTGGCCGCGTATCCGGTCACCGCGTGGGCGGGCGCGCGGGCGGCCGTCGCCCGGGCGGTGCTGGTGCCGCGTGAGGGCGAGTTGCGGGAGGTGCGGCGCTCCCGGGCCCGGCTGATGGACGCGTACGAGACGGAACGCCGGCGCATCGAGCGGGACCTGCACGACGGGGCGCAGCAGCGGCTGGTGGCCCTGACGATGAAGCTCGGCCTCGCCGGGCTCGACCTGTCACCCGGCTCGCGCGCCGCCCAGGAGGTCGCCGATGCGCACCGGATGGCCAAGGAGGCGCTGGCGGAGCTGCGGGAGCTGATCCGCGGGGTGCATCCGCAGGTGCTGAGCGAACGCGGGCTGCCCGCGGCCGTACGGGACGCGGCGGGCCGCTCCCCCGTCCCCGTCGACCTGGACCTGCGCCTGGCGCGGCGGCTGCCGTCGACGGTCGAAGTCGCCGCGTACTACGCCGTGTCGGAGGCCCTGACCAACGCGGCGCGGCACAGCGGCGCCGCCCGCTGCCGCATCAGCGGCCGGGTCGACGCGGGCACGCTGGTCGTGGAGGTGCGCGACGACGGCCGGGGCGGCGCGTCGCCGGACGGCGGCTCCGGGCTGACGGGCCTCGCCGACCGGGTGGCCGCGGTGGACGGTCGGATGCTGCTGTCCAGCCCGGCCGGCGGGCCGACGTTGATACGGGTGGAGATTCCGGTGGGGACGTCCGGGGAGGCCGCGCCGTGCGCACGCTGAAGGTCGTCATCGCCGAGGACGCGGTGCTGCTGCGGGAGGGTCTGGTGGGGCTCCTGGAACGGTTCGGCCACACGGTGGCCGCGGCCGTGGGGGACGGGCCGTCGCTGGTGGCGGCGGCCCTGGAACACCGACCCGACGTGGTGATCGCCGACGTCCGCATGCCGCCGGGCTTCACCGACGAGGGGCTGCGCGCGGTCCGCGAGCTCCAGCGGCTCCGACCGTCGCTGGGCGCGCTGGTGCTCAGTCAGTACGTGGAACAGACCTTCGCGGACGAACTCGTCGCCGCCCGGCACCGGGCCGGCACGGGCTACCTCCTCAAGGACCGGGTGGGCGACGTCGAGGAGTTCGTCTCCTCGGTGGAGCGGGTGGCGGACGGCGGCACGGTCGTCGACCCGGAGGTCGTACGCCAACTCCTGGCCCGCCGCCGCGATCCGCTGTCCCGGCTGACCCCGCGCGAACGGGAGGTCCTCGGCCTGATCGCCGAGGGCCGCTCGAACGCGGCGGTGGCGCGGGCGCTGGTGGTCACCGAGGCGGCGGTCGCGAAGCACATCGCGAACATCCTCCTCAAGCTCGACCTCCCCCCGGCCCCGGACGACCACCGCCGCGTCCGCGCGGTCCTCACGTACCTCCGCGGCACGTGAGCGCGGGCGCACCGTGCGGCACTGGCGTCCACGGCGCGGCGGCAGACCGTCCACGGGGGCTTTCACAGCAGTGGTGAGACAGCAATACTGTTGCACCGCGAAGGGGAGAGTGAGGCGCAGGGATGGGTACCGGCACCGGCGCGACCACGGACCCCGGGTCGCCCGACGGCGACGGGCCGACGTTCACGGTCGACGCGTTGGCGGCGCGGGCCGGGGTGACCGTGCGGACCATCCGGTTCTACGGCACCCGCGGACTGCTGCCGCCGCCGGTGATCGGCCCCCGCCGCGTGGGCCGGTACGGCGCCGCGCACCTGTCGCGCCTCGCGCTCATCGAGGAGTTGCAGCGCCAGGGCATGACGCTCGCCGCCGTCGAGCGGTACCTGGAGCAGCTGCCCGGGGACCTGAGCGCGCAGGACCTGGCCATCCACCGGGCCCTTGTGGCGTCCTGGATGCCGGACTCCGCGGAAGTGGCCACGCACGCGGAGGTGGAGCGGCGGCTCGGGCGGACGCTCGCCGAGGGCGACGTGGAGCGGCTGGTCGCGATGGGCGCCGTGGAGCGCGAGCGCGACGGCGCGCCGGGCACGTACCGCGTCGACCCGGGCCTGCTGCGGCTCGGCGCGCAGTTGCTGGACGTCCCCATCGCGTACGAGACGATCCTGGCGGCCCGCACCGTCCTGGTGGAGCACACCCGTTCGGTGGCGCACGAGCTGACCCGACTGTTCCGGGACGAGGTGTGGCACCCGTACCGGGACCGGGAGGAGGACGACGGGCGGGCCCAGGGGGAGGCGGAGCGCGCCGAGGCGATGCGCGCGCTGTCCGCCCCCATGCGGCCCTTGGTGGTGCAGGCCCTGGTGACCGCGTTCCAGCGGTCGTTGAAGGAGGAGCTGCGGGCCGCCTTCACGGTGGACGGCCCGCAGCAGGATGGCTAGGTCGCGTCGGTGAAGCGCTCGCCGCGCTCCGCCTTCGCGAGCAGCAGCGCCGGGGGCTCGAACCGCTCCCCGTAGCGGGCCGCCAAGGCGCGCGCCCGGGCGACGAAGCCGGGCAGGCCGCCCTCGTAGCCGTTGACGTACTGGACCACTCCGCCGGTCCACGCGGGGAAGCCGATGCCCATGATGGAGCCGATGTTGGCGTCGGCGACCGAGGTCAGCACGCCCTCCTCCAGGCAGCGGACGGCGTCCAGCGCCTCCGAGAAGAGCATCCGCTCCTGAAGGTCGACGAACGGGACGTCGACGTCGGGCCGGGTGAAGTGCTCGCGCAGCCCCGGCCACAGGCCGGCCCGGGCGCCGTCCTCGCCGTACTCGTAGAAGCCCGCTCCCCCGCTGCGCCCGGGGCGGCCGAACTCGTCCACCATCCGGTCGACGACCGCTTCCGCCGGGTGCGCGGCCCAGGTGCCGCCGGCCTCCTCGACCGCGCGCTGCGCCTCACGGCGGATCTTCCTCGGCAGGGTGAGGGTGAGTTCGTCCATCAGGGACAGCACCTTGGCCGGGTACCCGGCCTGCGCCGCGGCCTGCTCGATCGAGGCGGGCTCGACGCCCTCGCCGACCATGGCAACGCCTTCGTTGATGAACTGGCCGATGACCCGCGAGGTGAAGAAGCCGCGGGAGTCGTTGACCACGATCGGGGTCTTGTTGATCTGCCGCACCAGGTCGAAGGCGCGGGCCAGCGCCTCGTCGCCGGTGCCGGCGCCCTTGATGATCTCCACCAGCGGCATCCGGTCGACCGGTGAGAAGAAGTGCAGCCCGACGAAGCCGGCGGGGCGCGCCACCCCTTCGGCGAGGGCGGTGATGGGCAGGGTCGAGGTGTTGGAGCACAGCAGCGCGTCGGGCGCCACCACCTCCTGGACCTCCTGGAACACCTTGTGCTTGAGCGCGGTGTCCTCGAAGACGGCCTCGATCACCGCGTCGCAGCCCGCGAGGTCGGCGACGTCCGCGGTCGGGGTGATCCTGGCGAGCAGGGCGTCCCGCTTGGCCTCCGTCGTCCGGCCCCGGGCCAGCGCCTTGGCGAGCAGTTTCTGCGAGTACGCCTTGCCCCGTTCGGCGGCTTCGGTGGAGACGTCCTTGAGGACGACGTCGATCCCGGCGCGGGCGCAGGAGTACGCGATGCCGGCGCCCATCATCCCGGCGCCCAGCACGGCCACCTTGCCCACCCGGCGCGGCTCGACGCCCCGGGGGCGGCTGGCGCCCGAGTTGACCGCCTGGAGGTCGAAGAAGAACGCCTGGATCATGTTCTTGGCGGTCTGTCCGGTGACCAGTTCGGTGAAGTAGCGGGCCTCGATGGTCTGCGCGGTCTCGAAGTCGACCTGCGCGCCCTCGACCGCGGCGGCCAGGATGTTGCGCGGCGCGGGGTAGGGGGCGCCGCCGGTCTGCTTCTTCAAGTTCGCCGGGTAGGCGGGCAGTTCGGCGGCGAACCGCGGCGACGAGGGGGTGCCGCCGGGGATCCTGTACCCCTTGACGTCCCAGGGCTGCTGCGACTCGGGGTGGGCGTCGACGAAGGCGCGGGCCTTGGCGAGCATCTCCTCGGGGGTCGCGGCCACCTCGTGGACGAGGCCGTTGTCCAGGGCGCGGCGCGGGGAGTACTGGGTGCCCTGGAGGAGGACCTTGAGCAGGGCGTCCGCGATGCCGAGGAGGCGTACGGTGCGGGTGACGCCGCCGGCGGCGGGCAGCAGGCCCAGGGTGACCTCCGGCAGTCCGATCTTGGAGCCGGGGGCGTCGAGGGCGATGCGGTGGTGGCAGGCGAGCGCGATCTCGTAACCGCCGCCCAGCGCTGCGCCGTTGACCGCGGCGACGACGGGCTTGCCGAGGGTCTCGATCCGGCGCAGGGCGCGCTTGACCTCCATGCCGGCGTCGAACGCCTGCTGGGCCTGCGCGGGCCCGATCTCGATCATGTCCTTGAGGTCGCCGCCGGCGAAGAAGGTCTTCTTGGCGGAGGTGATGACGATGCCGCGGACGGTGTCCCGCTCGGCCTCCAGCCGGTCCGCGATCGCGGTGACGGAGGCGCGGAACGCCGCGTTCATGGTGTTGGCGGACTGCTGGGGGTCGTCCAGGACGAGGGTGATGACGCCGGTGTCGTCGCGTTCCCAGCGGATGGCGGGGTGGGTGGTCGCGTCGGTGGTCGTGGTCATGGCTGCGGTCTCCGGGGGGCTGTGGCGGACGGCGGAAGCTCAGGACGTGACGCGTTCGACGACGGTGGCGACGCCCATGCCGCCGCCGACGCAGAGCGTGACCAGTCCGTACCGCTTGTCCTGGCGTTCCAGTTCGTCCACGAGGGTGCCGAGGATCATCGCCCCGGTCGCGCCCAGCGGGTGGCCCAGTGCGATCGCCCCGCCGTTGACGTTGATCCGGTCGAGGGGGAGGTCGAGTTCGCGCGCGAAGCGCAGGACGACGGCGGCGAAGGCTTCGTTGATCTCGACGAGGTCGATGTCGTCGATGGTCAGCCCGGCGCGGGCGAGGGCCTTGCGGGTGGCCGGCGCGGGCCCGGTCAGCATGATCGTCGGCTCGGAGCCGGAGACCGCGGCCGACACGATCCGGGCGCGGGGGGTGAGCCCGTTGCGCTCGCCGGCCTCCTTGGTGCCGACGGCGACGAGGGCCGCGCCGTCGACGATGCCGGAGGAGTTGCCGGCGTGGTGGACGTGGTCGATCTTCTCGACCCAGTGGTACTTCTGCAGGGCCACGGCGTCGAAGCCGCCGAGGTCGCCGATGCCGGCGAAGGACGGCTTGAGGGCGGCGAGGGTGTCCGCGGTGGTGCCGGGGCGCAGGTGTTCGTCGCGGTCGAGGACGACGAGTCCGTTGCGGTCCCGCACGGGCACCACGGAGCGGTCGAAGCGGCCCGCCTTCCAGGCGGTTGCGGCCCGCTCCTGCGACAGGGCGGCGTACTCGTCGACGTCGCGCCGGGAGAAGCCCTCGATGGTGGCGATCAGGTCGGCGCCGATGCCCTGCGGGACGAAGCCGACGGCGGTGTTGGTCATCGGGTCGGCGAACCAGGCCCCGCCGTCGGAGCCCATCGGGACGCGGGACATGGACTCCACGCCCCCGGCGAGCACCAGGTCCTCCCAGCCGGAGCGGACCTTCATCGCGGCCATGTTGACCGCTTCGAGGCCGGAGGCACAGAAGCGGTTCTCCTGGACTCCGGCGACGGTGTCGGGCAGCCCGGCGGCGACGGCGGCGATCCGGGCGATGTCGGAGCCCTGGTCGCCGACCGGGCCGACGACTCCGAGCACGATGTCGTCGATGGCAGCCGGGTCGAGTTCGGGGTGGCGGCTGCGCAGCTCCTGGATCAGTCCGACGACGAGGTCGATCGGCTTGGTGCCGTGCAGGGCGCCGTTGGCCTTGCCGCGCCCGCGCGGGGTGCGGATCGCGTCGTACACGTACGCTTCGGTGGTCAAGACGACTGCCTTTCGGGTGGGGAGGTCAGGGCGCTTCGCCGGCGGACCCGGGGCGGGCGGGCAGGTCCCAGTCGCGGGCCACGGACGCGGCGTCCGCGCCCGGCGCGGTGGGGCCGGAGCGGATCGAGGTGGGCGTGGTGGAGAACCGGGGCGCCGGCGCCGGTTGGGTGATCCCGCCGTGGTCGGTGAAGGTGGCGCGGGCGGCCAGATGCGGGTGCGCCGGGGCCTCCCGCAGGGAGAGCACGGGGGCGACGCAGGCGTCGGAGCCCTCGAAGACCGCCGTCCACTCGGCGCGGGTGCGGGACTTGAAGCGGGCGGCGACCAGCTCGCGCAGTTCGTCCCAGCGGTCGAAGTCCTTGCGGGACGGAGCCTGGTCCGCGATGCCCAGCAGCCGGACGAACTCGTCGTAGAACTGTCGCTCCAGCGCCCCGACCGCCATGTACGCGCCGTCGGAGGTCTCGTAGCAGCCGTAGAAGGGGCTGCCGCCGTCCAGGAGGTTGCCGCCGCGGCGGTCCTGCCAGCCGCCGGCCGCCATCATGCCGTGGATCATCGTGGCGAGGTGGGCGGCGCCGTCCACCACGGCCGCGTCGACGACCTGCCCCGTGCCGCCTTCGGAGCGGGCGTGCTGGAGCGCGGCGAGGACGCCGACGACGAGGTAGAGGGAGCCGCCGGCGTAGTCGCCGAGGAGGTTCGCGGGGACCGCCGGCGGCTCGTCGGGCGTGCCGATCATGCCGAGGGTGCCGGTGACGGCGATGTACGCGATGTCGTGTCCGGCGCGCTGGGCGAGGGGGCCGTCCTGGCCCCAGCCGGTCATCCGGCCGTACACCAGGCGGGGGTTGCGGGCCAGGCAGGCGTCCGGGCCGACGCCCAGGCGCTCGGCGACCCCGGGCCGCAGCCCCTCGATCAGCACGTCCGCCCGCTCGACGAGGTCGAGCACCCGCTCGGCGCCGTCGGCTGCCTTGAGGTCGACCAGGACGGACCGCTTGTTGCGGTTGGTGAGGTCGTACGGGGCGGGGATGGCGAGCCCCGAGCCGTCGGGCCGGTCCACGCGCACCACGTCGGCGCCGAGGTCGGCGAGGAGCATCGCGGCGAAGGGGCCGGGCCCGATGCCCGCCAGCTCGACCACCCTGACCCCGCTGAGCGGGCCGTTCCCTGTCGCTGCCGTCGAGGTCGGCGTCATCGAGTCCCCAGCCTTGATGTGACACATCTGATGTAACACCAGCGATGGTAAGAACGTGTTTCAGCGCTTACAAGGGTTTCCCGGTCTTTCCGCGACTTTCCCCGGCCGTCCGAGGGGCGCGCTTCGCCCGGGTGCCGTGCGCCCCCGGAGCCGGGTTCCGCAGGCCGGTGCGGCCTGCACTTTCCCCGGGCGTTCGGGCGGCGTTAGGGTCTGCCCGCACTCCCTCGTGGCCGGCGGCCCGCCCGTCGGCACGGCGTCATCGGCGGAGGATCCATTGGACAGGCAGGACGGGGCCGGTCGCGCTGGGCGCCCCCACGACATCGTGCTCTTCGGGGCGACCGGGTTCGTCGGCGAGCTGACGGCCCGCTATCTGGCGGCGCACGCGCCCGAGGGCTGCCGCTGGGCGCTCGCCGGCCGGAGCCGGGCGAAGCTGGAGCGCCTGCGGGACCGGCTGGCGGCCGACCACCCGCACTGCGCCGGGCTGCCGTTGGTCGAGGCGACGGCGGACGACCCCGCGGCGCTGCGCCGGCTGGCCGCGTCCGCCCGGGTGGTGGCGACCACGGTCGGCCCCTACCTCTGGTACGGGGAGCCGCTGGTCGCCGCCTGCGCGGACGCCGGCACGGACTACCTGGACCTGACGGGCGAGCCGGAGTTCGTGGACCTGATGTACGTGCGGCACGAAGCGCGCGCCCGGGAGACGGGCGCCCGGCTGGTGCACGCGTGCGGCTTCGACTGCGTGCCGCAGGACCTGGGCGTGTACTTCACCGTCCGTCAGCTGCCGGAGGACGTGCCGCTGAGGGTGGACGGCTTCGTCCGCACCGACGCCACGTTCTCCGGCGGGACGCTGGCGTCCGCGCTGAACGCGCTCGGCCGCGGGCGACAGATGCGGCGGGCGGCGCACGAGCGGCGGCTGTACGAGCCCCGGCAGGTGGCGCGTCGGGCCCGCGCCCCGCTGGGCGGCCCCCGCTACAGCCGGGAGGCGGGCGCCTGGGCGTTGCCGCTGCCGCTGCTCGACGGGCGCGTCGTCACCGCTTCGGCGCGGGCGCTGCCCCGCTACGGCCCCGACTTCCGCTTCCGCCACTACGCCGCGGTGCCCACCCTGCCGACGGCGCTGGGCGGGGTGGCGGCGGCCGGCGCCCTCGCGGGTCTTGCCCAGCTGCCGCGGGCCCGCCGCTGGCTGTCCGAACGGATCGTCAGCCCCGGCCAGGGGCCGGACGCGGAGCGCCGGGCGCGGAGTTGGTTCTCGGTGCGGTTCGTGGGCGAGGGCGGCGGGCGGACGGTGTACACGGAGGTCTCCGGCGGCGACCCCGGCTACGACGAGACCGCGAAGATCTTCGCCGAGTCCGCGCTCAGCCTCGCCCACGACGAACTGCCGCAGGTCGCGGGCCAGGTCACCCCGGTGGTGGCGATGGGCGACGCCTTGTTGGACCGGCTGCGGGCGGCCGGCATCCGCTTCCGCACGGCGGCGGTGCGCTAGGGCCTGTCCGGAATGCCCCGCCTGGTCCGCGACGCCCGGCACGCACATGCGCTGCCTCGGCAGGCCCGGTAGCGCGGTGGATGGCTCGGTGGTCGTGGCGACCTCGGCCCGGCGGTGGGCTGTTCGCGCAGTTCCGCCCCCTACGCCCGCAGGGCCGTGGGCAGTAAGGGGCGCGGGGAGCTGCGCGACAAGCCACAGACGGGCTTCAGAGACCAACGCTCCCTCAGGGATTACGGCGGCTCCGCCCAAGGTCACAGGGAAGCCCGCGGGGGTTTCCGGACACTCCCTGAACCCTCCCCTCCGGATCGGGCTGGGTCAGCGAGCAGGGTCTGGTGCTGTGGATCGCAAGGTGGGGCCCTCCCGGAGAAGCCGGGGGTGAGCGTTCGCACGCTCGATGCACGTGGAAGATCCGACAACGCAGCGTGGGGGTACCGCCGTGCCCGCCGGGCACAGGGGCGTGGCTGACGCCGCGCGCCCGCCGGGGACCACGGGGCAACCCTCAGAGGTCGAACTCGTGCGGCGGCAGGTCGAGCGCGTAGCACGCCTCGCGCACGACGGCCTGTTCGGTCTTGTCGAAGTCGCCGTCGGCGCCACCGATGACGATGCCGATCTGAATGACCGCCCGGGCCTCGGCGGGCTTCTTCTTCGCCTTGGCGATTTCCTGGAGCACGCCGACCTTGCCGAAGTCGAAGTCGGCCGTCAGCTTGGCCAGGTTCTCGTCGAAGCGGCGCTGAAGGTCCATCGCGTCGAAGTTCTGCAGCACCTCGTTCGAGGCGATCAGCTGTGCGATCCGGCGCCGCTCGGACGGGTCGACGGTGCCGTCCGCGGCGGCGACCAGAGCGCACATCGCCATCGAGGCGTCCCGGAAGGCGCCGGACTTGAGGTCGTTCTGCTTGGCGACCAACTGCGTCTGCATCTGCGACGCGGACTCCTTGATGCGGTCCCACAGGGCCATGAACACTCCCGGCATCGGGGCGGCCGCTCCGCCAGGGGCGCGCGGACCGCCTTAACTTCTACAGCAATGTAGAACATAGCAGTGGAAGGGTTGGCTCCCGTGACCGTCGGGCAGACGCATGCCGAGCCTCGCAGGCACGGGATCGCGCCGTGCACGGAGAGCAAGCCGCCCTCCTCGTGCGCGCCGTGGGCGCCACGGTGAGCGCGATGCCCGACGAGGCGGCAGATCCAGCCCCGCGACCTCGACGCGGGCCACGAGCCTCCGGGCGATGCACTCGGCGGCCAAGTCGGCGTCGCCGCCCCTGGGGTGAACCTGACCACAGCCGAACCGGGCGCACGTCCGGGATGCCACGGGAGCCGTACGGGGAGTGCAGTACAGGCGCACCGGGCAAGCCAGAACGCTGCCGGCACCCCGCGACCAGCAGGGTGCCGACAGCGTTGCCGCACCTACCTGGAGGGGGCGTCCAGCGCGGCGAGCGCCTGGGCCCAGCGCACGTACTTCAGGCCGGCCAGGTCGGAGACCGTCTTCACGCCGAACGCCTCCTGAAGGAGTTCACCGTCCCGGTCGGACACTCCCTTGAGCGCGGACACGGGCGCGGCGAGGATCTCCGGCAGACCCTTGTCCGCCCACGCCTTGTCCAACACCTTCTCCAGATCGATCGAAGCCACGACAGTCCTCCCAGGGCACATGTGAATCAGTGGTCCGGGCGGCCTGCCGCGGTCGCCGCGCCCGGTGGACGGCGAGCCGTTCCAAGCCTGCGCGCCTCCCGCCGCCGCCCGCGGGGCAGCCGGGAACACCCGACCCACCCCTCGCTTCTTCTACAAGCATGTAGAAGCATAGGGGTGGAAGAACCGTCGCGCACCGCGTCCCGGCCGAAAGCTCCAGGACGTCCGAAAAGCGCCCCGGCCAGACGAGGGCGGCCACTCCCGGAGCAACGGCGGCTCCGTCAAGAGGCGCAGCGGACACGCCCTACGGCACGTCCTGCGTCGCCGCCGTGAGGGCGTCGCGGCACAGGCGGTCCGCGTGGCGCGTGGTCTCCGGGACGCGGTAACGGGGGGCGAGGTGGAGGGTGTGGGCGCAGGCGGCTTCGAGGGTGACGCGGTGTCCCACGGAGACGTACACGGGCTTCACTCCGGCCCGGGTGCGCAGTGCGCGGCCGACCTCCTCGCCGTCGTCGGCGGTCAGCGGCGCCCAGTCGCCCCGCTCCGTCCCGGGCTCGTCGTGGGCGAACACGAAGGGGTTCTTCGCCACGCCGATCACCGGGAGGCCGGTGAGCACCCCGAGGTGGCTCGCGAGCCCGAAGCGGCGCGGGTGCGCGCGCCCGTACCCGTCGCAGACGACGAGTCCGGGCGCGACGGTCAGCGCCCGCAGCGCGGCGAGCACGGCCGGCAGTTCGCGGAAGGCCAGCAGCCCGGGCACGTACGGGAAGGAGACCCGGCCGACCGCGGTGGACCGCGCCACGACGTCGAGCGTGGCGGCGTCCAGGGTGACGGCCGCCGCGGCCACGAGGTCGCGCCCGTCGTCGTACGCCACGTCCACGCCGGTCACCGTCCCGGACCCGACCGGGGGTCCCGACTCGTCGAGGACGACGCGGTCGCGCAGTTCGTCCTGGAGGGCGAGGGCGGCGGCCTCGTCGCGCGGCCAGTCGTCGGGCGTGTCGATGATCTCCATGGTGGCGCCCACCCTATGCGGCGCGCCGAGGAGGCCGACCCTTAGCCTGACGATCATGTTCGTACTGGAGCTGACCTACACCGCGCCCGTCGAGCGCGTCGACGCCGTGCGCGACGCGCACATGTCCTGGGTGAACGACCACTACGCGGACGGCCTGTTCCTCGCGTCGGGGCGCAAGGCCACCCGGGACGGCGGGGTGGTCCTGGCCGCGGGGGACGACCGCGCGCGGATCGACGCGGTCGTGGCGACCGATCCGTTCGTGCTCGCCGGAGTCTGCGCGTACCGGATCACCTCCGTCGCCGTGACCAGGACCGCGCCCGGCCTTGAGACCCTGCGCGGCGAGCCGACGGGCTGACGCCGCGAGGTGGTCCGGCCCTCGGTGACACAGCTCACGCACCCCGCCGATGCACGGATGGGCCGCGGTGGACGTCCTTCCCCGTGTCAGGGAAGCGTCCGCGGGGCTGCGCGTGCAGGGAACAGGGGTCCGTCCATGTCCACATCAACCGTCGTCATCGAGCAGGCCGCACAGGCCCGGATCGTCGCTTCGGCCCCTCGGGCGGAGCCCCTCCACGTCACCCTGCGGTACGAGACGGACGACCCCTTCGCGGTGCGGATGGCGTTCCCGCCGAACGCGACGCTGGAGGGCAGGGAGGTGTCCTGGGCGTTCGCCCGCTCGCTGCTGTCCGCGGGCCTGGCGGAGCCGGTCGGGGTCGGTGACGTGCGGGTGCGGCCGTACGGCTACGACCGGACCGTGGTCGAGTTCCACGCCCCCGAGGGCATCGCGGTGGTGCACGTCCGCAGCGGAGACGTGCGGCGCTTCCTCCGGCGGGTGGAGGACGTGGCGCCCGAGGGCCACGAGCACCGCTACCTCGACCTCGACCACGGTCTGAGCCAGCTGCTCGGCGACGTGCGCTGAAGGTGCGTCCCGCCCCCAACGCACCTTGAGAGCACGTCGCCCGCGCCGGGCGCGAAAAAGCCGTTGACTCCCCTCGCGCGCCCCCGTTACGTTTCCCCCGTCCCATCACCGTCGATTGGAGAAGGACGTTGAAGGTCTGAGGTCCTGAGACACCGTGCGTCACCGCCGTCTTCGGCGTGTGCGCAGTGCGTGCGACCTCGGCCTGTCGTGCCGTCCTTCCTCCGCGGGACCCCTTCCCTGCGCCGCCCGGTCCGCGCGGCTGCACGGCCTCTTCCCGCCCCGTCGTACGCACTGCGGTGTCTCCACCCGTTGCCCTTGTTCCACCCCACGCAACCGGGAGACCCGGATGTCCACCAACGCCACCCATCTGTCCTGCGCCGCGCTCTCGTTCTCCTGGCCCGACGGCACGGAGGTCTTCGACGACTTCCGGATCGCGATCGGCCCCGGCAGGACCGGCTTGATCGGCCTCAACGGCTCGGGCAAGTCGACCCTGCTGAAGCTGATGGCGGGTGCGCTGACGCCCGCCGGCGGCACCGTCCGCGCCGCCGGGCAGGTCGGCTACCTGCCGCAGGACCTCGTACTCGACACCGCGCTGCGGGTCGACGAGGTGCTGGGGATCGCCGCCGCCCGGGCCGCGCTCCACGCCATCGAGGCCGGCGATCCGAGCGAGGAGCACTTCACGGCCGTCGGCGACGACTGGGACGTCGAGGAGCGGGCCCGGGCCGCGCTCGACCAGCTCGGACTCGACCACGTCGACCTGGACCGCACCATCGGCGAGGTCTCCGGCGGGGAGGGCGTCCTGCTGCAACTGGCCGCCCTGCTGCTCGCCGGGCCGGACGTCCTGCTGCTGGACGAGCCCACCAACAACCTCGACCTGTACGCGCGGCGCCGGCTGTACGACGCGGTCGCGTCCTGGTCCGGCGCGCTGGTCGTGGTCAGCCACGACCGGGAACTGCTGGAGCTGGTGGACCAGATCGCCGACCTGAGGGACGGTGAGGTGACCTGGTACGGCGGCAACTTCACCGCGTACGAGCGGGCGCTCGCCGTCGAGCAGGAGGCGGCGGAGCGCATGGTGCGCGTCGCCGAGGCCGACGTACGGCGGCAGCGGCGCGAACTGATCGAGTCGCAGGTGAAGCAGGCCCGTCGGCTGCGGTACGGGAAGAAGGCCCAGGAGGAGAAGCGCGTCCCCAAGGTCGTGGCCAACACCCTCAAGAGCTCCGCCCAGGAGTCCGCGGGCAAGCAGCGGGCCGTGCACCAGGAGCGGCTGGCGGGCGCCCGGGAACGGCTGGGCGAGGCGCAGGAGGCGGTCCGGGACGACGACGAGATCCGCATCGACCTGCCGCACACCCAGGTCCACCCGGGCCGGGAAGTGCTGCGGATGAAGGAACTGGAGCTGCACTACGGGGCGGTGGTCGCGGGCGAGTTCGACATCCGCGGGCCCGAGCGGATCGCCCTGGTGGGGCGGAACGGCGCGGGCAAGACCACGCTGCTGCGCACCCTCGCGGGCGGCCTGGACCCGGTGTCGGGCGAGGTGGAGGTGCAGGTGCCGCTGCGCTTCCTGCCGCAGCGCCTCGACGTGCTCGACGACGCACGGAGCGTGGTCGAGAACGTGGCCGCGGTCGCGCCGACCGCGACGAACAACCGCATCCGGGCCCAGCTCGCGCGCTTCCTCTTCCGGGGCGCGAAGGCGGACCGGCCGGCGGGGACGCTCTCGGGCGGCGAGCGGTTCCGGGCGGCCCTCGCCTCGCTGCTGCTGGCCGAGCCGGCGCCCCAGTTGCTGCTGCTCGACGAGCCGACCAACAACCTGGACATGGCGAGCGTGCGCAAGCTGACGGACGCGCTCGACGCGTACGAGGGCGCGCTGGTCGTGGCCAGTCACGACGTGGCGTTCCTGGAGTCGATCGGGGTGACCCGCTGGCTGCTGCTGGACGGGGAGCTGCGGGACGTCAGCGCCGAGGACGTCCGGGAGGGCAGGCTGCACCACTCGGTGCCGCAGCAGTAGCGCGGTCGGCGGGGGCGTCGTCCTGGACGGCGCCCCCGCCGGCGGGCCCGCGCCGCGGGCGTCCGCACGACGCCTCACGCGAGAACCCGCCCGTAAACCCAGACAAGGGATGTCCGGTATTCTGGTTAGCTTCGCCGGCATGCCTGAGCAAGACATCGTCATCACCGGCGCACGCGAGAACAACCTCCAGGACGTCTCCCTCACCATCCCGAAGAACCGGATCACCGTCTTCACCGGGGTGTCCGGCTCGGGGAAGTCGTCCGTCGTCTTCGACACCATCGCCGTGGAGTCCCAGCGGCAGCTCAACGAGACCTTCACCTCCTTCCTGCGCAACCGGCTGCCGAAGTACGAGCGCCCGCACGTCGACGCGATCGACGAGCTGTCCGTGGCGATCGTGGTCGACCAGAAGCCGATCGGCGGCAACGTCCGCTCCACCGTCGGGACGATGACGGACATCAATGCGGTGCTGCGGGTGCTGTTCTCCCGCCACGGCACCCCGAGCGCCGGGCCGGCCACCTCGTACTCCTTCAACGACCCCTCCGGGATGTGCCCCGACTGTGACGGCATCGGCCGCACGGTGGAGCTCGACGTGGACCGGGCCGTCGACTGGTCGAAGTCGCTCGCGGACGGGGCGCTGCTGCTGCCCGGGCTCTCCCCCGGCTCCTGGGAGTGGAAGCTGTACGCCGAGTCCGGCCGCTTCGACGTGACCAAGCCGCTCGGCGCGTACACCGAGGCCGAACGCGAGCTGCTGCTGTACGGCAGCGGCTTCTCGGTCCGGATCGACATGAAGTCGGGCGCGGCCGAGTTGCAGTTCGAGGGGATCGTCAACCGGTTCACCCGACTGTCGCTGAAGCGGGACACCGGGACCCTCTCGCAGCGGCGCCAGGAGGCGGTCGACCGGTTCACCGTGCAGCACGCGTGCCAGACGTGCGGCGGGGCCCGGCTGAACGGAGCGGCGCTGGCGAGCCGCATCGACGGGCGCAGCATCGCCGACCACTGCCGGATGGAGGTGTCCGACCTGGTGGAGGTCCTGGGCCGGATCGATGATCCGGTGGCGACCCCGGTGGCGGCCGAGGCGCGGGAGCGGCTGGACCGGCTCGTCGACATCGGCCTCGGCTATCTCTCGCTGGACCGGGAGACCACGACCCTGTCGGGCGGGGAGGGCCAGCGGCTGAAGATGGTGCGCCACCTCGGCAGCTCGCTGACCGGGCTGACCTTCATCTTCGACGAGCCGAGCGTGGGGCTGCACCCCCGGGACGTGGGACGGCTGAACGACCTGCTCGCACGGCTGCGGGACCGGGGCAACACGGTGCTGGTGGTCGAGCACGACCCCGACGTGCTGGCGATCGCGGACCACGTGGTCGACATGGGCCCGCGGGCGGGCGTGGACGGCGGTCGGGTGGTGTTCGAGGGGTCGGTGGCGGCGCTGCGGGACGCGGACACCCTCACCGGGCGCCACCTGCGGCGCCGTACGGAGCTGAAGGAGGCGTTCCGTACGCCCCGGGGGTGGCTGCCGGTGCGGGGCGCGAATCTGCACAACCTCAAGGGCGTGGACGTGAGCTTCCCCGTCGGGGTGCTCACGGCGGTCACGGGCGTCGCGGGCTCCGGGAAGTCGACGCTGGTGTCCGAGGTGTTCACCGGTGCGCACCCGGAGGCGGTGGTGATCGACCAGAGCGCGATCACGGCCTCGTCGCGCTCCACCCCGGCGTCGTTCCTCGGGATCATGGACACCCTCCGCAAGGTCTTCGCCCGCGCGGCCGGGGTGTCGCCGAAGCTGTTCAGCTTCAACTCGGCGGGCGCCTGCGAGGAGTGCTCCGGGCGTGGCGTCATCCACACGGACCTGGCGTTCATGGACCCGGTGACGACGACCTGTCCCGGATGCGAGGGGCGCCGCTTCAAGGAGGAGGTGCTGCGGCACCGGGTGGCGGGGCACTCCGTGGTGGACGTGCTCGACATGACGGCGGCGCGGGCGGCGGGGTTCTTCGAGGACGAGGCGGTACGGCGGAAGCTGGCCACGCTGGACGACGTGGGGCTGACGTACCTGTCGCTGGGACAGCCGCTGAGCTCGCTGTCCGGCGGCGAGCGGCAGCGGCTGAAGCTCGCCACCCAGCTGCACCGCACGGGCAGCACCTACGTGCTGGACGAGCCGACGACCGGACTGCACATGGCCGACGTGGACACCCTGGTCACCCTGCTGGACCGGCTGGTCGACGCGGGCAACTCGGTCATCTGCGTCGAGCACAACACGGACGTGGTCAAGCGGGCGGACTGGATCGTGGACCTGGGGCCGGACGGCGGCAAGAACGGCGGGGAACTGGTCTTCGAAGGCACTCCGGCAGCGCTGCTGGAGCACCCGAAGTCCGTCACGGCGCGGTACCTGCGGCGCGACCTCGACAGGGGCTGAGGGGCGCGCACGGGAGGGGAACGACGTGAGCTGCCTCTCGGCGGGCGCGCGGCCGGGGCGCCCTCGTCGGCCCGTCCCGAGGGGTGAAAACCTGGACAAAGTGGAGTGACTTATCCCACACAAGAGAGGTTCCGGGGGTCCGGCTTGGCCGAAGGCTTACCCCGCCCTTAACCTACGGTCTCGTAACCTACGAAGCCGTAGGTAACCCCTCCCCTCTGGTTCCACTCCCGTCCCCAGGAGCACCCGTGACCATCACCTCTCCCCACCTCGGCAGTTCGGAAGCGTGGACCGACGCCCGGCTGCTGTTCGCCCTCGAAGAGGTGGTCGAGAAGGAGCTGAACCGCCATCTGAAGGTCGCGAAGGACTGGATGCCGCACGAGTACGTGCCCTTCGGCGACGCCCGCAACTTCCCGGGCTTCTTCGAGGACGGCGTGGCCTGGGAGCCGGAGCAGTCCAAGGTCACGGACATAGGACGGATCGCCCTCGTGGTGAACCTGCTGACGGAGGACAACCTCCCCAGCTACCACCACGAGATCGCCACCCTCTTCGGCCGCAACGGCGCCTGGGGCACCTGGGTGCACCGCTGGACGGCCGAGGAGGCCCGCCACGGCATCGTGATGCGCGACTACCTCCTCACCTCCCGCGCCGTCGACCCGGACAAGCTGGAGGAGTTCCGGATGGCGCACATGTCGGAGGGCTTCGAGTCGGACAACAGCCACTCGATGCTGCACTCGATCGCGTACGTCGCCTTCCAGGAGCTGGCCACCCGGATCTCCCACCGGAACACCGGCCACCAGTCGGGCGACCCGATCTGCGACCGGATGCTGGCGCGCATCGCGACCGACGAGAACCTGCACATGGTCTTCTACCGGAACCTGCTGGTCGCAGCCCTGGAGCTGGCGCCCGACCTCACGCTCCAGGCGGTGCGCGACGTCGTCGTCAACTTCCGGATGCCCGGCCACGGCATCCCGGGCTTCGAGCGGGCCGCCGCACAGATGGCGATCGGCGAGGTCTACAACATGCGCATCCACCACGACGACGTCCTCGCCCCGGTGCTGCGGTTCCTCAAGGTCCTGGAGATCGGCGGGCTCGGCCCCGACGGTCTGAAGGCCCAGGAGGAGCTGGGCCTGTACATGGGCGGGCTGAACGCGGAGGCGCTCAAGTTCGACGAGAAGCTGGCCGCGCGCAAGGCCAGGCTGGCGGCGCGCGCGGCGCACTGACCGCACCCGCCTCGCCGAGGCCCTGGCTCAGGCCAGGGCCTTCAGCGTGACCTCCGCGGCGCGGGCGATGAGTTCGTCGTTCGGCTCGGCGTCGCGGACGTCGCGGCGGGTCAGGACGGCCAGCGCGATCGGCGCGGCCTTCGGCGGCCAGACGACGGCGATGTCGTTGCGGGTGCCGTACCCCCCGGTGCCGGTCTTGTCGCCGACCACCCAGCCCTCGGGAGCACCGGCCCGGATGACCTTGTCACCCGTGGTGTTGCGCTTGAGCCAGTCGGTCAGCAGGGCCCGCTTGTCGGCGGGCAGGGCGTTCCCGAGGACGTAGGTGCGCAGGTCGGTGGCGAGCGCGCGGGCCGTGCTGGTGTCGCGCGGGTCCCCCGGCGTGGCCTCGCTCAGCTCCACCTCGTAGCGGTCGCACCGGGTGACCCGGTCGCCGATGGCGCGCAGCGCCGCCTGGAGGCCGGACGGCCCGCCGAGTTCGTCGAAGAGCAGGTTCGCGGCGCCGTTGTCGCTGTGGCGCACGGCGGCGTCGCACAGCTCGCGCAGCGTCAGACCGGTGCTGAGGTTCTCCCGGGTGATCGGCGAGTGGCCCACGGGGGCACCGCGGTCGTAACGCACCCGCCGGTCGAGCTGGGTCAGCGAGCGCTTGTCGAGCACGGCGGCGGCCAGGAACGCCTTGCAGGTGGAGGCGTAGGCGAACCGCTCGTCGGGCCGGTTCGTGATCACCCGGTCCGATCCGGTGTCGATCGCGTACACACCGAGCCTGGCGTCGAACTGCCGCTCCAACTCGGCGAAAGCACGCGCCGGGTCGCGGAGCGCCCCGGAGGCCGGCGCCGAAGTGCCGGGGGCAGGGCGCGCCGAGCCGTCCTTCGACGGACTGCTCTGGCACCCGCTGAGGGGGATCGCGGCGAGACCGGCGAGGGCGGCGAGCGCACTTCGGCGGGACGCACGGACGGTGCGGGGGTTCACGGGTGTGGTCCTCATGCCCCGAGAAGAGCAGCGCGCTCCTCATTGCGTCCAAGACACATATGAGTCTTGCATTGATTGAACTTGGATATGATCCCTGGTCGTGGACCTGATCCTGCATGCGCAGTGCTTTGTGGCTGTTGCAGAGGAGTTACATTTCGGTCGTGCCGCCCAGCGCCTCGGCATGGCCCAGCCACCCCTGTCACAACGCATCCAGCGGCTGGAGCGCGAATGGGGCGTACGACTCTTCGACCGCACCACCCGTCAGGTCACGATCACCAAGGGCGGCGAGCTGCTGCTGACGGAGGCGCGTCAGCTGCTGGCGTGCGCGGAGGCGCTGAAGGCCACGGCGCGACGCGTCCAGGACGGGCACGGCGGACTGCTGCGGGCCGCGCTGCCGCCGGACGTGTCCGGGGCGACCGTCGCCGCGGTCCTGACCGGGTTCCGGGACCGGCACGAGGGCGTGGAGCTGGAACTGCACGAGCTGTCGACCGCGGAGCAGCTCGCGCAACTCGCCTCGCACGACCTCGACGTGGGCCTCATCCACCACCCGTGCGACGTCTCCGGTCTGGAGCTGGGCCCCGTGCTCCGGCACGACCTGGGCGTACTGCTCCCCCACGACTCGCCGGCCGCCCGGACCAAGACCGTCGCGCTCGCCGCGCTGACGGGGCACGAACTGATCCTCTTCCCGCGCGCACTGTCGCCCGCGGTCTACGACGACCTGCTGACGACGTGTGCCCGGCACGGCTACACCCCGGCGGCGATCCGCCACGGGCAGGGCCCGAGCTTCACCCGTGGCCTGCTGCTGTCCCGGCGCGCCGTGGCGTTCGCGCCGCGCGACGCCCATCTGACCGGCGACACCGAGCTGTGCTGGCGTCCGCTCGGCGGTGCGCCGCTGGCCCTGCGGCACTCCGCGGCCTGGCTCCAGGGGCGGGGCGACGCCGCGGTGCGCGCGTTCGCCGACACCGTCACCGATGCCCTGGGCCGCACCACCGGAGCCGGCCCCGACCTTCCGTCCCGTCCCCTGCACCTACGACCGGCGGCCGAGTACTGGCTATGACCGAATCCACCACCCCCGACCACACCCGAACCCAGGACCGCATTCGGGATGCCTTCGCGAGCGCGGGTGTCACCGGCTGGCTGCACGCCCGCGACGTCGACGCCGACGGGCAGGTCGACGTCGGCGCGGACCATGCCGTCGTCACGGCCAGCGTGCACAAGCTGTGCCTGCTCGTCGCCCTCCACCGGGAGGCCGACGCGGGCCGGCTGGACCTCACGGAGCAGACCGTGGTGCCGCCGGGGGACCGCACCCCGGGGCCCACGGGGCTCGCGGCGATGCTCGACGAGGTGCGGCTGTCGCTGCGCGACGCGGCCCATCTGATGATGACCGTGAGCGACAACACCTCCGCGGACCTGCTGTTGGCGCGGGTGGGACTGGACGCCGTCAACGACACCACCCGCCGACTGGGGCTGACCCGCACCCGCGCCGTGCAGACCTTCCGCGAGTTCCTCACCACGATCAGGGAGGACGTCGGCCCGACCGGTCCGCAGGCGCTGGCGGACCCCCGGGTGATCGCCCGGCTGCGGGCGGTCGACCCGGCCCGCACCAGCCACAGCACGCCCCGCGACATGACCCGGCTGCTGTCGGCGATCTGGCGCGACGAGGCCGGCACCCCCGAGCACTGCGCCGCGATGCGGCGCGTCCTCGGGCTCCAGGTGTGGCCGCACCGCCTGGCCTCGGGCTTCCCCTTCGACGACGTCCACGTCGCAGGCAAGACGGGCAGCGCGCCCACGGTGCGCAACGAGGTCGGCGTCGTCGAGTACCCCGACGGCGGGCGGTACGCCGTCGGGGTCTTCACCCGCGCGGCGTCCCCGGCGGCGACGCTGCCGGCGGCGGACGCGGTGATCGGCACGGCGGCGCGGATCGCCGTCGACGCGCTGCGGTCACCGGGGGCGGGGGCGGGCGCGCCGTAGCGCGCGGACCGGCCACCCCCCGTGCGGGGCCGACGAGTCGTCGCGGCGGTCCCGTTCGCCGCGGACCCGTACCGAGCGGGTCAGGCGCGGTTGGACTTCAGGCGGTGGCGTTCCTTCTCCGACAGGCCGCCCCACACCCCGAACTTCTCGTCGTGCTCCAGCGCGTACTCCAGGCACGCCACCCTGCCCTCGCACGCCCGGCACAGCTGCTTGGCCTCGCGGGTGGAGGAGCCGGGGGCGGGGAAGAAGAAGTCGGGGCCCGTCTGGGCGCAGAGTGCCGTCTCCTGCCAGGAGAGCTCATCGGCGGCGGTGGTGTTGATCAGCATGGGAAAACCATGGCGGATCGCGATAAACACCTGATCAATGACGCATCAACACCCGCCCCGGCCTTGGCAGTCGACCCAGGAAATCGCAGGTCAGCCCTGTTCCGCCGGGGTCAGCAGGGCGAACGTCGCGCCCGCCGGGTCGGATACGACCGCGATGCGGCCCACTCCTTCGAGGTCGACCGGGGCCGTGGTGACCGCGCCACCGAGGTCGCGCGCCTTCGCCACCGTAGCGTCGCAGTTGGCGACGTCGAAGTACAGGAGCCAGTGCGCGTTTCCGGAGCTCGGGGCGATGCCGCCGAACATGTCGTCGGGGGTGCCGCCCGCGGGGTGGATCATCGTGTAGTCACCGCCGCCGGGCATCGGCATGGACGTGGTGCCCCAGCCGAAGACCTTGGTGTAGAACGCGGTGCCGGCGGCCGGGTCGGGGGTGTTCAGCTCCGCCCAGCACAGGGTGTCGCCCTCGCTCGTGGCCTCCAGGCCCTGGTGCTTGCCGGGCTGCCAGATCGCGAACGTCGCGCCCGCGGGGTCCGCGAGGACCGCCATCCGACCGAGGTCGAAGACGTCCATCGGGTCGGCCAGCACGGTGCCGCCGCCGGCGCGGACCGCGTCCGTCGTGGCGTTGGCGTCCGGTGTCTGGAAGTAGACGTTCCACGCCGTGGGGCCCTGGCCCTGCTGGAGCGGGCCGACGCCGGCGACCATCTTGCCGTCGTGGTGGAACATTCCGTAGCCGCCGGCTTCGGGGCCGGCCGACCGGTGCGTCCAGCCGAAGACGCCGCCGTAGAAGGTGGCCGCCGCATCGACGTCGGGGGTGCCGAGGTCGATCCAGTTCGGGGAGCCAGGGACGAAACGGGTGCTCAGCATGGCGCGCGCTCCTTGGAAGCCGGGTCCCTTTCGAGTCTGCTACCGAATCCTGGGGCGCGCATCCGGGTGCCACCGCGGCACGGCGTGGCGGGCGGACCCCAGGGCCCGCCCGCTCGCCGCGGCGCTCCGGAAACACGTGGCGCGGCAGAACTAGTGGTGCGGCTTCTCGTAGCCGGGGATCGTGCCATCCGGTTTCGCCACCAGGAACAGGCCGACCATGCCCATGTCCGAGTGGCTCTGTACGTGGCAGTGGTACATCCAGGCGCCCGCGCCGACCCCCTCCCCCGCGATGACCTGGAAGCCGAAGGAGTCCGCCGGCCCGGTGATCTTGTTGTCGATGATCCGGCTGACGTCGTTCGGGCCGCTCAGCAGGCCGGTCCGGTTGTCGGCCCAGCGGTGACCGTGCAGGTGGAAGGTGTGGTAGAACTCGCCGTGCGTGATCATGATGATCTCCACCCGGTCCCCCACGGTCGCCTGGAAGTCGGGACCGGAGTGGGCGGGCTTGTTGTTGATCAGCATGTCGTTGAAGACGATGGTGAACTGCTTCTCCGGCAGGAGGTCGCCCTTCCGCCGGACCACCACGGGTCCGTACAGTCCCTTGCTCAGACCGCCGGTGCCGTGGTCCGTGCCGACGACGTGGTCGTGGTAGTGCCAGTAGCCCGCGCTGCCCTCGCGCCAGGTGCCGTCGGCGCGGCGGCCGGGGGCGTGGGTGCGCCAGGTGTACGTGCGGGTGGCGCCCGGTTCGACGTGGCTGCGGCTCATCTTGGTGCCGTCGTTGTTGATGTCGTAGTCGACGCCGTGGACGTGCAGGCTGACGGGGACGTCCATCAGGTTCTCGAACTCGACGTGGAGGGTGTCGCCCTCGTTGAGTTCGATCAGCGGACCGGGGACGGTCGCCTTGCCCTTCTCCAGGCCGTACCCCATCTGTCCGCCGGGCAGCTTCTCGGCGAAGAGCTTCATGTGGCGCACCTTGCCCCCGGCGGGGGCGGTCTTCGGCGGCGTGACCGCGAGCGGCGCCTGCTGGGGCGCCCCGGCGGCGGTGGGGGCGGCGGCCAGGGAGAGGCCCGTGCCTGCGGTGGCCGCGACGGCGCTGCCGGCCAGCAGTCGTCGGTTGAAGCTCCGTCTGTCCATGCCGAACTCTCCCACTCTGTTACGGAGGTTGACGGGGCACGAGTCACCCCTGGAGACGGCCATACGGTAGCCGGCGGGCGATGGTTTATCCACACTCAGGACAAAGTTTGTACTACCACGGTCATACCTATTGGCGAACCGCGAAAAGAGGTCTACTTTCCCTGACTGTTGTCGGCTGTTGTCGGGACCACACGGAGGGGTGGGTGACCACATGCAGCGCGCACCACGTCAGAGGTCAAGATCTCGAAGAAGCGCCCGCGCAAGGGCGTTGGCGGCGACGGTGGGGGTCGGCGCGCTCGCCGTCTCCCTGCTGAGCGGGGGAAACTCCGTCGCCGCCGCACCTCCCCCGGAGTCGAGGGGGACAACGTTGTCCCTCCCCTCGCCGCCGGGTGGGAAGAACGTCAAGGTCCTCGTGTTCCACAGCTCGGCGACCGCCGAGTCCCCGCTCGTCAACGCCGGCATCCAGGCCGTCGAGACCATCGGTCTCACCGGTCCGACCGCCGGCCGGTTCGCCACCGAAGCCACCGACGACGCCTCGGTCTTCACCAACGCCACGCGGCTCGGCAAGTACAACGCCGTGGTCTTCCTGACCGGCGGCGGGGACGTGCTCGACCCGGCGCAGGAGGCCGGCCTTGAGGCGTACATGGAGGCGGGCGGCGGCTTCCTCGGCGTCCACGACGCCGCGCGCACCGAGCCGTACTCCGACTGGTTCACGGGGCTGATCGGGGCCCGTCCCACGGGCGCGCCCAGCTCCGCGCAGCGGGCCGTGGTCGAGGTGGGCGACCGCCAGCACCCGGCCACCAAGTCGCTGCCGCTCGAATGGAAGCGGCCCGACAAGTGGTTCAACTGGGCGGTGAACCCGTCCGGGAGCGTGCACACGGTCGCCCGGCTCAAGGAGAGCTCCATCACACCGGCCGCCAAGCCCAACGGCTGGGACCACCCGGTCTCGTGGTGTCGCGACTACGACGGCGGGCGCTCCTTCTACACCGGGATGGGCGGTACGGTCGACAGCTTCTCCGAGACCGACTTCCGCGACCACCTGCGCGGCGCCCTCGCCTGGACGAACCGCACCTCGCGGGCGGACTGCAAGGCGACCATCGACGCCAACTACGCCGCCGAGCGCGTCACCCAGCCCAACCAGCCGGGGCAGAACGACCAGATCGGCGAGCCGCACGGCCTGGTCACGGCCCCGGACGGCAAGGTCTTCTACATCGGCCGCGGCGGCGCCGACAGCAGCAAGCCGGTGGTCACGGACTGGAACGACCCGGACATCGGCAAGGGCAACGGCGAGATCCACGTCTACGACCCGGCGACGAAGAAGGTGACCCTCGCGGGGGCGCTGACGGTCTTCGGCAACAAGGGCGGCGGCGACGAACTCATCAAGAACGAGGAGGGCTTGCTCGGCATCGAGTTGGACCCCGCGTTCACCACGAACGGCTGGGTGTACCTGCACTACACCCCGCACTCGCAGATCAACCGCGAGACGCGGACGGCCGACCGCCGGGTCTCCCGCTTCACCTACGACTTCGCCACGGGGAAGCTGAAACTCGCCAGCGAGAAGGTGCTGTTGAAGTGGCCGGTGCAGATCCACAGCTGCTGCCACTCGGGCGGCGGGCTGGCCTGGGACTCCCAGGGCAACCTCTACATCGCCACCGGTGACAACAACTCCTCCCGCTTCAGCGACGGCTACTCGGGCAACAACCCGCAGCCGAACTACAAGGGCGTCTCGTTCGCCGACGCGCGCCGCACCTCGGGCAACACCAACAACCTCAACGGCAAGATCCTGCGGATCAAGCCGCAGAAGAACGGCACCTACACCATCCCCGAGGGCAATCTGTTCACGGGCGACGAGATGGACGAGGGCGGCGGGAAGACCCGCGGCGAGATCTACGTGATGGGGGTGCGCAACCCGTCCCGGATCTTCGTCGACAGGAAGACCGACGTCCTCTACGCGGGCTGGGTCGGCCCGGACGCCGGTTCGCCGTCCACCACCTGGGGCCCGGCCAAGTACGACACCTTCGCCGCCATCACCAAGGCCGGCAACCACGGCTGGCCGTTCTGCATGGGCAACAACCAGCCGTACCGGGACCGCGGGCCGGCGGACCCGAGCAAGCCGCTGGGCTGGTACGACTGCAAGGCGCCCAAGAACGAGTCCCCGAACAACGACGGACTGGTCAACGTGCCGCCCGTCACGCCCAACACGATCTGGTACTCGCCGCAAGGCGGCGGCCCTGACTTCCCGCGGGACGCGAACGGGGTGCCCAGCTACAAGCTGGAGGAGCAGAAGCTCCTGATGCCGTGGCTCAAGGGCGGCGCGCAGGCCACGATGACGGGCCCGGTCTACCGGCACGACGCCACGAGCACGTCGAACGTGAAGTGGCCGGCGTACTGGGACGGCAAGTGGTTCGTCGGTGACTTCTACGACGGCGACCAGCCGCGGCACGCGGTGCTCACCGACCCGAAGACCGTCGGCAAGGGCGGCATCCCGGTGCACGCCGAGTCCCTGAAGAAGATCGTCCCGGTGGGGGCGAACGGCATCCGCAACCTCATGGACTGGAAGTTCGCGCCCGACGGCTCGCTCTACGTCCTGGACTACGGCCGCGGGTTCTTCACCTCCGACGCGCGTTCGGCGCTGTGGCGCATCACGTACAAGGGCGGGGAGCCCACTCCCTCCGCCGACCAACTGGCACGGAAGGCGGCGCGGTGAGACTCCTCCGAGGCAGACGCAGCAGCAGTGGCGGGGACAGCAGGAGGGCGATGAGCCTGTGGACGGCCCTCGTCGCCTCGTTCGCGATGGTCGTCGGACTGATGTCGGCGGTCGCGTACGGGCAGGGCGGCGCGCCGCAGAGCGCACCGGCCGGGGCGGCGACGGCGAAGAAGGACCCGAAGGCGTCGACGGCGGCGAAGACGGCGACGGGCACCCCGGCCGCGCAGCCCGCCAGCGCCGCGGCGCAGACCCTGACCTGGACCGCGGGCGATCCGATCGACCGCTATCTGTCCTTCCCCACCACCGCGGTGGCGGGCCGCACCACGATCGTCTTCGACAACAGCCGTGCGGCGGGCAACACCACCGGGATGCCGCACACCCTGACGTTCGACGTCTCGGACCCGGAGTACAACAACGACGTACCGCTGAACGTCCTGGCCAATCCCAATGACGACAAGGGCGGCAAGCACACCACCGAGGTGACGCTGACGCCCGGCCGTTACCGCTTCTTCTGCACCATCCCCGGCCACGGCCAGATGCAGGGCATCCTGACCGTGTCCGACCCGGGCGGCGAGGACACCACGGCGCCGACCACCGACGCCAAGGTGGCGGGCGACCGCAACTCCGACGGCGCGTACGTGGGTCTCGCCACCGTGACGGTGTCGGCGACCGACGAGGGCTCGGGGGTGGAGCGGATCGAGTACGCGGTCGGCGCCGACGGCCCCTGGCAGGCGTACACCGCACCGGTGGTGGTGAACCAGGTCGGCACCCACAAGGTCCGCTACCGCGCCACTGACAAGTCCGGCAACACGGCGGCCGAGAAGGCCGTGGACTTCCGGGTCGTCGCGCCGCCCACGGACGACAAGACGCCGCCGGAGACCTCCGCGACGGTGACCGGCGAGCGCGACGCCGAGGGCCGCTACCTGGACATGGCCACCGTGACCGTGTCCGCGTCGGACACCGGCTCGGGCGTCAACACCGTGGAGTACGCGATCGGTGCGGACGGCGCCTGGCAGCCGTACACCGCGCCGGTGATGGTGCACCAGGTCGGCACGCACACCGTGCGCTACCGCGCCACCGACAAGGCGGGCAACGCCGCCGCGGCGAAGTCGGTCGAGTTCACCGTCGTCACCCCGCCGAAGCCGGACACCACGCCGCCGGTGACGGGGGCCGAGGTGGCGGGGCAGCGCAACTCCGACGGCGCGTACATCAACAACGCCAAGGTGACGATCAGCGCCACCGACGGCGACGGCTCCGGCGTCGACAAGGTCGAGTACTCCCTCGACGGCGGCCCCTACCTCGCGTACACGGCCCCGGTGGTCGTCGACCGGGTCGGCCACCACTCCGTGCAGTACCGGGCGACGGACAAGGCCGGCAACACCTCGACGGCGCTCAGGGCGACCTTCACGATCGCCCAGGGCGGCGGCGTCCCGGCGCCGAACTGCCCGGAGTGGGACGAGCGGCTGACCGTGATCGTCGGCACGGTCGACACCGGCGTGCCGAACCGGATGACCCGGTCCCGGTGCACGGTCAACGAGCTGATCGAGGACGAGAAGTCCTGGTCGTCGCACGCGCTGTTCCTCAAGCACGTGGACCAGGTGCTGGACAAGCTGCTGGAGGACGGCGTCATCGACGCCCGGGAGCACAAGAAGGTGTACGCCGCCGCCAAGCAGTCCGGCATCGGCAAGCCCGGCCAGAACACCGGCTACCGGGACATCTTCGACGGCACCCAGGCGTCCTTCGACCGCTGGCAGCACGTGGGCGGCGGCTCGTTCGCCCGCAACGACGACGGGTCGATGACCAGCGGCACCACCAAGGGCGGCCTCGGGATGCTGTGGTTCCCGCAGCAGCAGTACGGGGACTTCTCGCTGAAGCTCCAGTGGCGGGACGACGCACCGGGCACGTCCAACGCCAACAGCGGCGTCTTCGTCCGCTTCCCCTTCGTCCACGAGAACCCGGAGGAGCCGCGGCCGGAGTGGGTCGCCATCAAGTACGGCCACGAGGTCCAGGTGCTGGACCGGCCGGACGGCGACATGTACAAGACCGGTTCGATCTACGGCTTCGACCGCGTCGGCCTCGCCGGTGCCGGGGTGACGCCCAAGGGCACCTGGAACGACTACGAGGTCCGGGTGGTCGGCCAGACGTACTCGATCTACCGCAACGGCGTGCTGATCAACCAGTTCGAGAACGCGGCGGGCCAGTCCTTCACCCCACCGCGCGCCGGTGACGTCGGCACGGACGGCCGTCGCTACGCGCTCGGGTACATCGGCCTCCAGGTGCACGGCACCACGGACGTGGTCTCGTACCGCAACATCCGCATCCAGGAGCTGTGACGCACCAGAAGGTAGGTGTACGGGCCCCTTCCCCTTCCCCGGGAAGGGGCCCTCGCCTTCGCGCGTCCGGTCCGCGTCAGCCGTCGGACGGCTCCTTCCTGGCCCGGCTGGGCTGGACCCGCTTGGGCTCCCCCGGCATCTTCGGGTACTCCGGCGGATACGGCAGATCCCCGAGCCCGTGGTCCGCCTCGTCCTTGCGGGCCGCCTCCAGCAGCGCCTCCAGGCTGAAGCGCGTGTCGTCCATGTCGGCGTGGACGTCGCCCACCTGCGCGTACCGCTCCGGCATCGTCTGGATGTCGAAGTCCTCCGGGCGGGCGTCGTCGACCTCCTCCCAGCGCAGCGGCGCGGAGACCGGTGCGTGGGGCCGCGGGCGGACGGAGTAGGCGGAGGCGATGGTGCGGTCGCGCGCGGTCTGGTTGTAGTCGACGAAGATGCGCTCGCCGCGCTCCTCCTTCCACCACTTGATCGTCACATGGTCCGGCAGCCGTCGTTCAAGGAGCCGACCGCAGGCGATGGCGGCCCTCCTGACCTGCACGAACGTCCAGTCCGGGGTGATGGGGACGAAGACGTGCAGGCCGCGTCCGCCGGACGTCTTGGGCCAGCCGCGCAGCCCCACGCCGTCGAGCACGTCGCGCAGTTCGTGGGCGGCGCGCACCGCGTCGAGGTAGTCCGTGCCGGGCTGGGGGTCGAGGTCGATGCGCAGTTCGTCGGGGTGGTCGGTGTCCGCCCGGCGCACGGGCCAGGGGTGGAAGGTGACCGCGCCGAGGTTGGCCGCCCAGACGACGGCCGCGGGTTCGGTGGGGCACATCTCGTCCGCGGACCGTCCGCTGGGGAAGGTGATGTGGGCGGTGGGGATCCAGTCGGGGAGGTACTTGGGGGCGCGCTTTTGGAAGAAGGACTCGCCGTTCACCCCATCGGGGTAGCGCTCCAGGGTGGTGGGGCGGTCGCGCAGGGCGCGGGTGATGCCGTCGCCCACCGCCAGGTAGTAGCGGACCATGTCCAGCTTGGTGTATCCGCGCTCGGGGAAGTAGATCTTGTCGGGGTTGGAGACGCGGACCGTCCGCTCCCCCACCTGTAGTTCCATCGCTCGGCCGGCCATGTGCGCCAGGGTAGAGTGCGCCGACATGCCTCGCATACCGGACAATCCAGCTATGGACCTCCCGGTGATGCCGCCCGTGAAGCCGATGCTCGCCAAGTCGGTGAAGGAGATTCCGCCCGGCATGCAGTACGAGGCCAAGTGGGACGGCTTCCGGGCGATCGTGCACCGCGACGGGGACGAGGTGGTGATCGGTTCGCGCACCGGGAAGCCGCTGACCCGCTACTTCCCCGAGTTGGTGACCGCGCTCGCCGCGAACCTGCCGCCGCGCTGCGTCGTGGACGGCGAGATCGTGATCGTGCACGACGGCCACCTGGACTTCGACCGGCTCACCGAGCGCATCCACCCGGCCGACTCCCGGGTGCGGATGCTGGCCGAGCGGACCCCCGCCAGCTTCGTCGCCTTCGACCTGCTCGCCCTCGGGGACGCCGCCCACCTCGACACCCCCCTGACCGAGCGCCGGGCCCTGCTGGAGGAGGCGCTGGCCGGCGCCCGCCCGCCGGTCCACCTGGCGCCCGCGACCCTGGACCTGGAGCTGGCCCGCAGCTGGTTCGACCGGTACGAGGGCGCCGGGCTGGACGGCGTCGTCGCCAAGCCGCTGCACCTGCGCTACCGCCCCGACACCCGACTGATGTACAAGATCAAGCACGAGCGGACGGCGGACGTCGTGGTCGCCGGCTACCGCTTCCACAAGAGCGGCCCCGTCGTCGGCTCGCTGCTGCTCGGCCTCTACGACGACGAGGGCGTCCTCCAGCACGTCGGCGTGTGCGCCGCCTTCTCGATGAAGCGGCGCGCCGAGTTGGTGGAGGAGTTGGAGCCGCTGCGGATGGACCCGGCGGACGACCACCCGTGGGCCGCCTGGGCGGACGAGAGCGCCCACGAGTCGTCCCGGCTGCCGGGCGCGGTCAGCCGGTGGACCGGGAAGAAGGACCTGTCGTGGCTGGCGCTGCGCCCGGAGCGGGTGGCGGAGGTGGCGTACGACCACATGGAGGGCACCCGCTTCCGGCACACCGCGCAGTTCCGGCGCTGGCGCCCCGACCGGACCCCCGCCGGCTGTACGTACGCACAGCTGGAGGAGCCGGTGGGCTACGACCTCGCCGAGGTGCTGTCAGAGGGTGCCGGCGGCGGGTGAGGAGGGCGACTCCGACGGGCCGGGACTCGGGCTGGCACCGGGGCCGGAGTCGGAGGGCGAGGGCCCGGGCTCCGACGGCGAGGGCGCCGGACTGCTGGGCGAGGGGCCCGGCTGGGACGGGGACGGGCCGGGGCTCGACGGCGAGGGCCCGGGGCTCGTGACGGGCCCGGACGGGGACGGCCTCGGTGACTCGCCGGGGCGCGGCGGGATCGACGGCGGACGCGGCTTCGAGGTGGGGCGCGGTCCGACGACGATGCCCCCGCCGCCCTCCTTCGGCGGCTGGCCCACCGGACGCGCGGGCGCCGCGCCGCCCGCGCCGGGCGTGACCGGCAGGACGCCCGTGCCGTCGGGTACGGGGTGCACGCCGGACCGGTAGAACACCAGCCACGCCAGCACGGTGCGCACATAGGCGCGCGAGCGGTTGTACGACAGGATCGCCCGGTCCAGGTCGGCGGCGACCGTCAGGTCCCGCTCCCCCGCGCACAGGTAGCGCCCGGCGGCGAGGGCCGCGTCGTGCACGTTGTGGGGGTCCCGGCGGCCGTCGCCGTTGGCGTCCTGTCCCCAGCGGCCCCAGGTCGAGGGGATGAACTGCATCGGTCCCACGGCCCGGTCGTAGCGGGTGTCGCCGTCGTACGCCCCGCCGTCGGTGTCCGGGACGTGCGCGAAGCGCACCCCGTCGAGGACCGGGCCGAGGATCGGCGCGAGAGTGGTGCCCCGGGAGTCCAACCGGCCGCCGCGGGCCTGTCCGGACTCCACCTTGCCGATGGCGGCGAGCAGTTGCCACGGCAGCCCGCAGCCGGGGTCGCTGCGCCGGACCGCGGCCTCGGCGCTGCGGTAGGCGGCGAGCACGGTCGCGGGGATCCCGGCCTGCGTCCGGACCAGGGCCGTCTGCACCGCGGCGCTGACGGCCGGGCCCGCGCCGGGTCGTACGGCGTCGGTGACGGGGCTGGCCAGGGGCGGGAGTTCGGTGTGATAGACGTCGTCGTCCAGGGGTGCGGGCCCGGTCGCGTACGGATCGGCCGACTGACGCTCCCCCGCAGCTACGGGCCGGGGGCCGCCGTCCAGCGGCGCCTGGGACGCGGTGAGGGCGGCCATCGCGGCGACCGCCGCGGCGGTGGCGAGGGCTCCCCTGCGGGTGCGCTTCCTCACGATCCGGCCCCCAGGGTGTCGATGCCGGTGACGGTCCAGGTGTCGTCGGTGCGGCGGGCCTCGACGGCGAGCATGGCGGCTCCGTAGCTCGTCTCGCCCTTCGTCGCGGTACGGGTGTTGCTCTGGTCGGCGAAGACCAGGACGCGGGAGCGGTCCCCGTCGATGCGTTCCACACCGCTCCGGGTCACCGTCGTGGTGAGCACCAGCTTCTGCTGCGGCCCTTCCTTGCGGACGGCCGCAAGCAGGTCGGCGTGCTGGCGGACCGCGGCGCCCGACAGATGGGCCTCCGCCGCCCGGTCGAGTGCGCCGGGTTCGGCGAAGTTGTACGAGAACAGGGCCTCCACGGCCCGGGTGACCTGGCCCTTCAGTTCGCTGGTGCGGGCGACGTCGGCGAGGGCGGCGTTACGGGTGGCGGGGTCGTCCCGCAGGGTGGAGCCGCGATGGGCGGCGTAGCCCGCGAAGCCGGCGAGCAGCACGGCGAGCACGCACAGCAGCACGGGCAGCCGGGCCCGCGCGACGGATCCGGCCGCATGGCCGTCGGGCGGCGGAGCGGTCTCGCGGTCCCCCCGGTCGGGGCCCTCGCCCGTCGGCGGGCGGTCGGTGACGGGGGCGGGGGCGGCGGGGCCGCGGGACGTCGCCGCCGCGGCCAACCTCCGCTGCCGGTTGAGCAGATGACGGGTGGTCGACATGTGCGGGTCCTCTCCCAGCGTGGTGCGGCGGCGGCTCTTCGATGGGGCGCCCCGGGGCGACCCCGCTGTCAGGAGGCGCCGACGGGCGCCTGACCGAGGGCGCTGAGCTTCCAGCCCTTCGGGGTGCGGGTGAGTTCGGCCAGCATCCGGCTGTCCTTCGGCGTCGGTTTCCCCTTCGCCGCGGTCACCGTGATGCGCAGGGCGACCATGACGCTCGCCCTGCCGGCGCGGTCGTCGAGTTCGGTCACGGCCCCGGAGAGCACCTTCGCGGTGGTGACGGTCTTCGCCTCCCGGATCTGCCGCTCGAACTCGCTGCGTCCGTCGGTGAGCTGTTTCAGCAGGTCACCGGTGGTGGAGTCCTGCCAGGTGTCGAGGCCGCGCGCCATGTCCCGGTGGTCGAGGGTGTTGAGGTTGAGCACCGCCTGCCGGCCCGCGGCGAGCGCCCGGTCGCGCTCCTTGGCGTACGCGGCGGAGTCGTCGTGGGCCGCTGCGTACCAGGACCGGCCGGTGACGGCGGCGAGCACCGCGGCGGTGAGGGCGAGCACGAGCGCCACGGCCACCAGCGGTCTGCCCACGACGCCGTCGACCGCGCGCCGCACCGTCCCCTTGTCCCTCTGCTGCTTCTGCTCCTGAGCCATCGGGCCTCCCCTAGCGGGACGTGATGTCGACGATCTGCCAGCGGTCCGCGCGCCGTTCGGCCGCCACGGTGAGCTGCGCCGCGGCGGTGGTCGGCGGCTTCCCGCGGCGCTCGGCCACCTGGTCGAGGAAGAGCAGCACCCGGGCGCTGGTGTCGGTCAGCCGGGACACCGCCACCCGTACGACGTGGGTGGTGAGCGTCAGCTGCTGCTCCGCGGCCCGCTTCTCGACCTGACCGAACAGCTCGGCGTACTGGCGGGCCGCCCTGCCGGCGAGCAGTCCGCGCGCGGCCTCGCGGGTGGCGGCCGTGCTGTCGGGCGCGTAGGAGAAGATCCGGGTCACCGCGCTGCTGACGTCGCCAGCCACCTGGGCGGTGGCCGCGGTGTCGACCAGGGCCCGGTTGTCCGTCGCCGGTGTGTCTCCCAACTGGTGGGCGCGGACGAGGAGTCCGGCCGCGGCGATCGCCAGCGCGAGGGCCACGACCAGCAGGGCGGGGAGGAGCCGGGGCCGGCGCACGGGAGCGCGGGGCGGGTCGTTCTCGGGCGACGTCCGGGGGGCCGGTATCAGCGGCCGGACGTCCTCACTGGTGCTCATCGTCGCCCCTGAGGATGGGTGAGTCGTGGTGGCGTCGGACGTGGCGTCATGCCCCACCGACCGGGACGGCGGTGAGGGACTCGACCTTCCAGCCGGCGTCGGTGCGGACGAGTGCGGCCTGGAGCCGCTGGCGTTCGGTGGTGGTGGTCTTCTTCGCGGAGGCCGCGGCGGGCCCGTTCGCGACGGTCACGGTCGCGATGAGTTCGGCCGTTCCGGCGCGGGTGTCCAGGGCGGTCAGGGCCGCGTCGGTGACGATCGCCCGGGCCGTGGAGGGCTCCGTCTTCCCGCCGTTCCCCTTCGTCCCGCGCTCCGTGGCCGGGGACTTCGTCACCTGCTCGCGCAGGAGGCCGGTGGACGCGTCGAGCCACGCGCGCTGGGTGGCGCCCGGGTCGTGGGCGTCGAAGCCGGTGAGCCGGGCCAGGTGCCGGGTGCCGTCGGCGAGCACCCGGTCCCGGGTCTCGGCGTACGTGCGGGAGTCGTCGCCGCGCGTCGTGGCGTACGACCAGCCGGCGTATCCGCACAGCAGCACGGCGAGGGCGACGGCGGCCCAGGCCCCGAAGGTGCGGGAGGGCCGGCGGCGTTCTGGCGCGGGGGTGTGGTCCGTCGTACGGCTCATCGTCCGACCTCCAGTCCGAGCAGGGCGCCGAGCCCGGGCGGCGCGCCGACGGCACCGCGCCGGGGAGCGCCCCCGGGGACGGCGGGGGCGGGCAGGGGTCCGCCGCGGGGGGCGTTCGCGCTGCCGCGCACGTTCACCCCGCTGCTGGCGGGCGAGGCGCAGCGGGCGCGGGTGTTGACCTCGTCCGTGGGGGCCGTGTCGGTGCCGACGCGGTAGCGGGTGCCTCCGTAACCGGCGGTGCAGGGCAGCGGGTTGAAGAACGTCACGGACATCCCGAGCCGTACGCCCTGCGCGGTGATCGCGGTCGAGCCGGCCGCGGCCACGGCCGGCATCTTCACCAGCAGTTCCGCGATGCCGCGCTGTCGGGTGACGGCGACCTCCGAGGTGGTCAGCAGGTTGGCGACGACGACGCCGAGGGAGGGGTCGAGGTCCTTGAGCAGCCCGGTGAGCTGGCCGGCCGCTTCGGGGGCGGCGGCGACGAGCCGGCGCAGGTCGGCGTCGGAGCCCTTGAGCTGGGCGGCGAGTTCCTTCGTGCCCGAGGCGAAGGACCGCAGCGCGGCGCCCTGTTCCACCTGGGTGCGCAGCACCCGTTCCCCGTCGTCGATCAGCCGGATGGTGACGGGCAGCGCCCGGTCGGCGGCGCGGACGAAGTCGTCGCCGCTGTCCAGCAGCACCTGGAGGTCGTCGCCGCGGCCCTGGAGCGCGGTGCCGAACTCGTCGACGACGGTGCGCAGCGACGTGAGGTCGACCGAGGAGGCGAGGGCGTCGACGCTGGTGAGCACCTGGGTGACGGGGGCGGGGACCCGGGTGTCCCGTTGGGCGATCACCGATCCTTCGGCGAGGTGGGGGCCACGGTCGGTGCGCGGTCGCAGGTCGATGTACTGCTCGCCGACGGCGGAGAGGCTGGCGACGACGGCTTCGAGGTCGGCGGGGATCTCGGGGGCTGACTTCTTGATCCGCAGTTCGGCCTCGACGCCGTCGTCCGTGAGGTCGATGGGGCCGACCCGTCCCACCGACACGCCCCGGTAGGTGACGTTGGAGTGGGTGAACAGACCTCCGGTGCGCGGGAGTTCGACGCGCACGGTGTAGTGGTCGCGGATGCCGGCGTAGCGGCCGAGGTCGGCGTAGCGGATGCCGACGAAGGCGAGCACGACGACCGCGATGACGAGGAAGGCGAGGTTCTTCAGATGGGTGCCGAGCGTGAGCATCAGCCCTTCCCTCCCTGCGGCATGCCGGGGCGGACGGCGGGCAGCGGCAGAGGGAGGGGTGCACCGCCGCCCGCCGCCCCGGTGACGGCCCGTCCCTGCGGGGGGACCAGTTCGGGGATGATCTGCGTCCCCGGAACGGCCGTCACGTCCAGGTACACGTTGAGGTAGTCGCCCTTGACGCCGCGCAGCACCTCGTCCGTGAAGGGGTAGGTCAGCAGGACCTGGAGGGAGTCGGGCAGGGCCCGGCCGGAGTCGGCGAGCGCCTTGAGCGTGGGGGCGAGCGCCTTGAGGTCGGCGATGGTGTCGTCCTTGCCCTTCTCGATGGTGTCGACGGCGACCGCGGAGAGGGTGTCCAGGGAGCGCAGCATGGTCAGCAGTGCGCCGCGCTGCTGTTCCAGGACCTTCAGGCCGGGGCTCAGGTCGGTGAGGAGGCGGCCGACGTCCCGCTTGCGGGTGGCGAGGGTGGTGGAGAGTCGGTTGAGGCCGTCGAGTGCGGCGGTGATGTTCTGCTTGTTGCCGTCGAGGCTGGTCACGAGGGTGTCCATGCGGGTGAGGAGGGACGCGATCTGGGGTTCGCGGCCTCCCAGGGCCTTGTTCAGTTCGGTGGCGATGTTCTTGATCTGGGCGATGCCGCCGCCGTTGAGGAGGAGGGAGAGGGCGCCCAGCACCTCTTCGACCTCGGGGTTGCGGTTGGTGCGGTCGACGGGGATGGTGGCGCCGTCCACGAGTGCGGCTGCCGTCGCCGGTGCGTCCTTGCGGGCGGGCGGCGGGGCGAGTTGTACGTACTTCTCGCCGAGGAGACTGGACTGCTCGATGTGGGCGACGGCGTCCGCGGGGAGCTTGACGCCGCCGTTGACGCGCATGGTGACCCGGGCCGACCAGGCGCCGGGCTTGAGGCTGATGTCGGTGACGCGGCCGACGGCGACGTCGTTGACCTTCACCGCGGACTGCGGGACGAGGCTGAGCACGTCGTCGAACTCGGCGGTGATCCGGTACGGGTTGCTGCCGAGGTCGGCTCCGCCGGGCAGCGGCAGGTCCTCGATGCCGGCGAGCTGCGGCAGGCCGGACGAGCAGCCGGTGAGCGTCAGTGCGACGGCCAGGGCGGTGGCGGCGAGGGCCGGGCGGGCGGTTCTCATGGCGCCCCCTTCGATCCGGGGGCGCTGCCGTACACGGTGCCGACGGGCGGCAGCGGCAGCCGGGGCAGGGCGCCGCGCCGCTCGTCCGGTACGGGTGCGAGGCCGGCGAGGGAGCCGGCGCGGTCGGGGTGGGCCGGGTCGGGTCCGTAGGTGAGTTCGTTGAGGTTGGCCCGGCCGTTGAGGGTGCGGTGCACCGGGTCGTACGCGTTGAGGACGTTGCCCACCGCGAGCGGTGCGACGTCGAGCGCTTCCGCGAGGGAGGCCCGTTGGTCGACGAGGGCCCGGGTGAGCGGGACGAGGGCGTCGACGTTCTCCTTCAGCTTGCCCCGGTTGTCCGCGATGAAGGTCTTCACCAGCTTCAGGGCCTTGCCCAGCTCCTTGAGGGCGGCGGACAGGTTCTCCTTGTCGTCGGCGAGGAAGCCGGTGACGGTGGCGAGCTGCTGCTCGGCCTTGGCCACCTCGCCGTCGTTCTTGCGGAGCATGGCAGTGAAGGACTGGAGGTGCGCGAGGGTGGCGAAGAGGTCGCCGCTGCTCTTGTCCAGGGTCCTGGTGGCCTTGCCGAACTGTTCGATGGAGTCGCCGATCGCCTTGCCGTTGCCCTTGAGGTTGGCGGCGCCGGTGTCCAGCAGGCCGGCGAGGGCGCCGTCGGCGTTGGCGCCGTCGGGGCCGAGTGCGTCGGCGAGTTCGGTGACGGACTCGTAGAGCTGGTCGACCTCCAGGGGCATGGCGTTCTTCTCGGCGGGCAGCACCGCCCCGTCCTCCAGCCGCTCGCCGCCGGTGTACGCCGGGTCGAGTTGGACGTAGCGGTCGGCTACGACGCTGGGGGCGACGACGACGGCGTGGGCGCCCTTCGGCACGGGCACGTCGGCGTCGACGAGCAGGGTGACCTCGACCCGGTCGCCGACGGGTTCCACCGCGTCGACCGTGCCCACCTTCACACCGAGGACGCGCAGGTCGGAGCCTTCGTACACCCCGGTGGTCCGGGTGAAGTAGGCGGTGATCCTGGTGGTTTCGCCGTCTCTGAGGGCGAGGGCGCCGGGGACGGCGACGGCGGCGAGGACCGCGAGGCCCGTGGCGATCCCGACGGCTCGTCCGCGGTTCACGAGGCACCGGCCTTGAGTCTGGGTTTGGGCGGCATGCAGTCGCCTTCGGGCGAGGTGCCGGGCGGCAGGTAGTCGCGGGGGAAGAGGCCGCAGACGTACGAGTCGAGCCAGCGGCCGTTGCCGAGGGTGTTGCCCACGATGCGGTAGTACGGCCCGGCGAGCGCGAGCGTGCGGTCGAGGTCGGCGCGGTTCTTCACCAGCACCGCGGTGACCTTGGACAGGGCGGTCAGGGTGGGCTCCAGTTGCTCCTCGTTGTCCTTGACGACTCCGCTGAGCTGCTCGCCCAGCTTGGTGGTGCCGGTGAGCAGGCGGTGGATGGCGTCGCGCCGGGACTTGATCTCGCCGAGCAGCAGGTTGCCGTCGGTCAGCAGGGTCTCGAAGCTGCTGTTCTTGCCCGCCAGGGTCTTGGTGAGCTGCTTGCTGTTCTTCAGCAGCGCGGCGAGTTGGGCGTCGCGTTCGGAGACCGCTTTGGAGAGCGCGGAGAGTCCGGTGGCGGCGCTCTTCACATGCGGCGGGGACGTGGCGAAGGTGGCGGAGATGGTCTCGAAGCTCTTGGCGAGCTGGGCGGTGTCGATCTCCTGGACGGTCTCGCCGAGCCCGTTGAACGCCTGGGTGACGTCGAAGGGCGAGGTGGTGCGGCTGCTGGGGATGCGGCTGCCCGGGTCCTGCCCTCGGCTGCCGAGCGGGTCGACGGCGAGGTACTTCTCCCCGAGGAGGGTCTTGATGGCGATGGCGGCGGTGCTGGCGTCGCCGATCCAGGCGTCCTCGACCCGGAAGGAGACGGCGACCTTGGCGCCGTCCAGTTCGACGCCGGTGACCTTGCCGACCTTCACGCCGGCGATGCGGACCTCGTCGCCCTCGTCGAGGCCGGCGGCCTCGGTGAAGTCGGCCGTGTAGGTGGTGCCGGGGGTGAGGGAGTCGGCCCGGTAGGCGACGACGCCGAGCAGGGCGATCAGCAGCAGCCCGACGGCGCCGACGGCGACGGGGTTGCGCTCCCGGACCGGTGTGAACAGGGGGGTCGTCCGGCGCTTCATGACCGGCACCTCCTCGTCGGGGTGGAGATGCCGGTCGGCGGCGGTGCGCCGGTGGAGGTGGTGACTCCGGTGACCTTCGCCTCGCACAGGTAGAGGTTGAACCAGGAGCCGTAGGAGGCGGTGCGGGTCAGGGTCCGCATCTTCTCCGGCGTCTTCTTCAGGAAGTTCTCGATCGCGGGGGCGCCGCGGTCGAGTTCGTGCGACAGCCGGCCCAGTTGGTGGATGTCCTCCTTCAGCGGCGCCCGGCCGTCCTTGAGGAGCCCGGCGGTGACGGTGGTGAGGTCGCCGAGGGCCGTGACGGCGTCGCCGAGGGGCTTGCGGTCCCCCGCGAAACCGCTGACCAGCTGCTGGAGGGTGTCGACGAGGTCGTCGAACCCCTCCTCCCGGTCGTTCACGGTCGTCAGGACGGTGTTGAGGTTGGCGATCACCTCGCCGATGACCCGGTCCTTGCCGGCGACGGTGGTGGTCAGGGAGCCGACGTGGCGGATCAGGCTGTCCACGGTGCCGCCGTCGTCCTGGAGGACCTTGACCACGGAGGCGGCGAGTTCGTTGACCTCCTTGGGGGACAGCCCTTCGAAGAGCGGTTGGAAGCCGTTGAAGAGCTGGGTGAGGTCGAGGGCCGGACTGGTGCGCTCCACGGGGATGGTGGCGCCCGCCGCGAAGCTCCCGCCGACGCGTCCGGCGCCCTGGTCGAGGTCGACGTACCGCTGGCCGACCATGTTGCGGTACTTGATGGCGGCGGTCACCGAAGCGGGCAGGGCGCGTCCCTTCTGGACGGTGAAGGAGACCTCGGCCAGGCGCCGGTCGGCGACCTCCACGGACTCCACCCGGCCGACCTCCACGCCGGCGATCCGGACGCTGTCGCCGGCGATCAGCCCGGTGGCGTCGGTGAAGCGCGCCTTGTAGGCGGTGGTGTCGCCGACGCCGGGGCCGGCGATGCTGACCGCGAGGACCGCGGTCGCCAGCGCGGTGACGGCGACGAAGACGAGTGACTTGGCCAGGGGTGCGACGGTGCTGCGGCGGCTCACTTCAGCGTCACCTCCACTCCCCGGAAGACGGGACCGGTCAGGACGGTGCTCCAGTCGGGCAGGTCCTCGGGGGTCTTCTCCAGCGCGGGGGCGACGAGTTCGTTGACGAGTCGGTTCTCCTGCGGGGAGTTGGGCAGTCCGAGCGGGGGTGCCTGGGTCGCGGCGGGCGCGGGGCGGGCGGTGTACGGCACGGCGTAGCAGTGCGGGCCGCCCGCCGCGTCGTACCTCGGGGTGTCCTTGCCCGGTCGGTAGGCGCCCCGGGACGGGACGGTGGTGACCTGCACCTGGAGTCCGGGCCGGTCGGTGCCCTTGCCGAGGGCCTTGTCCATGGCGGGGACGAAGCCGGCGAGGGTGCGCAGGGTGCAGGGGAACGACGGCGAGCGGCGGGCCAGCAGCTCCAGGGTGGGTCGGCCGGTAGCGGCCAGCCGGATCAGGTTGTGCCGGTTGGCGCGGAGGAAGTCGGTGAGTTCGCGGGCGGCCCCGGTGGTCGCGCCGTACAGCTCGGCGAGCTGCTCCTGCTGGTCGACGAGGGTGCCGCTGGTGGTGGTGAGGTCGACGACGGCGTCGAGGACGTCGGGGGCGACGTCCGCGTACAGCTGGCTGACCTCGACGAGCCGGGTGATGTCCCGGTTGAGCTGCGGCAGGTGCGGGTTGAGCGCCTTCAGGTGTGCTTCGAGGGTGACGAGGGTGCGGCCGAGTCGGTCACCGCGGCCCTGGAGTGCCTGGGAGGCGGCGGTCAGGGTGGCGGACAGCTTCGCCGGCTGCACGGCGGTGAGCAGTGGCAGCACGTCGTCCAGCACCTCCTCCAGCTCGATGGCGTTGCTGGAACGGTCCTGCGGGATGGTGTCGCCGGCGGCGAGGGTCCGTCCGGTGCTGGCCGCGGCGCCGGGGGGCGGCGGGACGAGGGCGACGAACCGTTCGCCGAAGAGGGTCGTCGGCAGCATCTGGGCGGTCACGTCGGCCGGGACGTGGTGGAGCCGATCGCGGTCGATGGCGAGGGTGAGCCGGGCCCCCTTGCCGTCGGCCCGTACGTCGCGGACCTCGCCGACGACCACCCCGCGCAGCTTGACCTCCGCGTTGGTGTGCATCTCGTTGCCGGCGGACGAGGTCAGCAGGGTGACCGTGGCGTCGTCGGAGAAGTCCTTCTGGTACACGGACACCGACAGCCACACCAGCAGCACGGGCACCAGCAGGAAGACCAGGCCCGCGAGGCGGGTGCGCAGCGTCGTCAGTGCGGTGGGGCGCCCGGTCATCCCGCCACCTTCACCGTCGTGGTCGCTCCCCAGATCGCCAGGGAGAGGAAGAAGTCGGTGATGCTGATCAGCACGATCGCGTTGCGCACCGAGCGGCCGACGGCGACGCCGACGCCGGCCGGGCCGCCGCTGGCACGGAAGCCGTGGTAGCAGTGGGCGAGGATCACCAGCACGCTGAAGACGAGCACCTTGAGGATGGAGAGCAGGACGTCGGCCGGGGAGAGGAACAGTTCGAAGTAGTGGTCGTAGGTGCCGGCCGACTGGCCGTTGAAGACGACCGTGGTCCAGCGCGACGCGAGGTAGGAGCTGAGCAGTCCGATCGCGTACAGCGGGACGATGGCGACGACGCCGGCGATGATCCGGGTGGTGACCAGGTACGGCAGTGGGCGCACCCCCATCGCTTCGAGCGCGTCGACCTCCTCGTTGATGCGCATGGCGCCGAGTTGGGCGGTGAAGCCGGCGCCGACGGTGGCGGAGAGCGCGAGCCCGGCGACCAGCGGGGCGATCTCCCGGGTGTTGAAGTAGGCGGAGACGAAGCCGGTGAAGGCGGAGGTGCCGATCTGGTTCAGGGCCGCGTACCCCTGGAGGCCGACGACGGTGCCGGTGAACAGGGTCATCGCGATCATCACGCCGACGGTGCCGCCGATGACGCCGAGGCCGCCGCTGCCGAAGGCGACCTCGGCGAGCAGGCGCTGCACCTCGCGCAGATAGCGGCGCAGGGTCCGCGGGATCCAGATCAGGGCGCGCAGGTAGAAGGCGAGTTGGTCGCCGGAGCGGTCCAGCCAGCGCAGCGGGGCGACGGGGGCCATCGGCTCAGCCCCCCTTCGGCGGGACGATCTGGAGGTAGATCGCGGTGAGGACCGTGTTCACGAAGAAGAGGAGGAGGAAGGTGATGACGACGGACTGGTTGACCGCGTCGCCCACCCCCTTCGGGCCGCCGCGGGGGTTGAGTCCGCGGTGGGCGGCGACGATCCCGGCGATGAAGCCGAAGATCAGCGCCTTGAGTTCGCTGATGTAGAGGTCGGGCAGTTGGGCGAGGGCGGAGAAGCTGGCGAGGTAGGCGCCGGGGGTGCCGTTCTGCATGACGACGTTGAAGAAGTAGCCGCCGAGGGTGCCGACGACGGAGACCATGCCGTTGAGGAGGACGGCCACCAGCATGGTCGCCAGCACCCTCGGCACCACCAGGCGCTGGATCGGCGAGACCCCCATGACCTCCATGGCGTCCAGCTCTTCGCGGATCTTGCGGGAGCCGAGGTCGGCGCAGATCGCGGAGCCGCCGGCGCCGGCGATCAGCAGGGCCACGATCAGCGGGCTGGCCTGCTGGATGACGGCGAGGACGCTGGCGCCGCCGGTGAAGGACTGGGCGCCGAGCTGCTGGGTGAGGGAACCGACCTGGAGGGCGATCACCGCGCCGAAGGGGATGGAGACGAGGGCGGCCGGCAGGATGGTGACGCTGGCGACGAACCAGAACTGTTCGATGAACTCGCGCACTTGGAAGGGCCGGCGGAACACCGCCCGGCTGACGGTGGCGGCGAGGGCGAACAGCTTTCCCGCCTCGCGCAGGGGGGCGAGCAGCGGGAGCGGCGCTGGAGGTGCGGGCGGGGGCTTCGGGACGTCGGCCGTACGGCCGGGATCCGGATCCGGGTCCGGCCCGTCGCTCCGGATCGGCATCCGGTCGGTGCTCATCGGGGCGCCACCTCGCCCGCGGCCGGGGCGAAGCTCTGCTGGACGGCGGCGCGAGCGGCTTCGGGCAGGGTGTCCATCAGGGCGCGCACCCGCTCCCTGCGTCGGCCGACGGCACGGCGCTCGGGCATGCCGGGCGAGGGTTCGAGTTGGGGGGCGATGGGCCGCGGGCCGTGCGGGGCGCTCCGCCCGAGTTGCTCCCGGGCGAGGGTCGCGGCGTCCTTCTCCTCCGACATGCCGATGGGGCCTTCGCGGCGTCCGCTGAGGAACTGGGCGACGACCGGTTCCTCGCTGGTGAGGAGGAGTTCACGGGGGCCGAAGGCGACGAGTTCGCGCCGGAAGAGCATGCCCATGTTGTCCGGGACGGTGGCGGCGATGTCGAGGTTGTGGGTGACGATCAGCATCGTCGCGTCGATCTGGGCGTTGAGGTCGATCAGGAGTTGGGAGAGGTAGGCGGTGCGCACCGGGTCGAGTCCGGAGTCGGGTTCGTCGCAGAGGATGATCTGCGGGTCGAGGACGAGGGCGCGGGCGAGTCCCGCGCGTTTGCGCATTCCGCCGGAGATCTCTCCGGGGAGTTTCCCTTCGGCGCCGACGAGTCCGACCATCTCCATGCGTTCCATGACGGTGCGCCGGATCTCGGACTCCTTCTTCCTGGTGTGTTCGCGCAAGGGGAAGGCGATGTTGTCGAAGAGGGACATCGAGCCGAAGAGGGCGCCGTCCTGGAACATCAGGCCGAAGAGCTTGCGGGTTTCGTAGACGTCGCGCTCCGGGCTGTTGACCATGTCGACGCCGTCGATGAGGACCCGGCCGCGCTCAGGCTTGAGCAGCCCGATGAGCGACTTGAGGAACACCGTCTTCCCCGTCCCGGAAGGCCCCAGCATGACGCTGACCTCTCCGGCGGGCAGGGTGAGGGTGACGTCCTGCCAGATGTTCTGCTTTCCGAAGGACTGTGTCAGTCCGTCGACGACCACTTCGATGCCCATCCCACCTCCTGCGGGTACTCGCGACCGCGTGCCGATTTCCGTACTCACGAAGTGACGAAGGTGTGCGCCGAGGGCGCACGTTAAGTTCACGGACCGGGCCGGGACAAGTGCCGTGCGGATCATTCGGCAGCCGATTCCCGGGGCCGCCGCGGTATTTGTCATCGGGTGACAACGTCCCGCGGCGGCTTGTGCGTTTTCCGCGCAAGAAGAATGCGGGAAGCGGGGGTTACGGCAGGACGGCCGAGTGCCAGTTGCGGGACAGGACCTTTCCCGCGTCGGGACGGACGAGGCCGGGGGCGGCGAGCCCGCCGCTGTGGGTGGCGGCGCCGTTCAGGGTCAGGTTGTTGTTCCCGGCCGGCGAGGGCAGTCCGGTCTTCAGGTCGATGGCGCCGTTGAGGACTCCGAGCAGTCCGCAGCCGGTGGCCTTGGGGACGGCGAAGGCCGCGTCGCCCTGACTGTTGCCGGTGAGGGCGAACCGCAGCATCGAACCGGCGGTGTTCGGAGTGCCGTCGCCGTCGAAGCGCTGGACGGCGAGGGTGGGGGCGGTGGTGTTCTGCGGGCGCAGCACGATCGGGTCGGCCGCGGAGCCGACGTAGCACTGCGAGCCGAGGAAGGGGTTCTGGAGCCGGATCCGTACGGGCAGTCTGACGATCGGCTTTCCGCTGGTGAGCCCGGCGGTGAGGTGGAACTCGGTGGGGGCGCCGGCGGACTCCACGGTGGCGGTGACCCGGTTGAGGGCGTTGTCCGTGAGCAGCTTGCAGATGTCGGTGACGACGGGGATGTCGCCGGGGCACATGAGGCCGAGAAGCCCGCCGGGGATCTCCGTCGGGGCGCCCGCGATCGCGCCGCCGGCGGGCGGCACGACGGTGAAGGTGCCGGCCTTGGTGTCCTGGACGACGCCGAACTGGAGGTCGTTGGCGCCGGTGGTGGCGGTGACCTTGCCGAGCTTGATCGAGCCGCCGGGCGACGTGGACGAGACGCAGGTGGCGACGGTCGCCTGGCCGTCGGCGGCGAGCATGGACGGGGCGTCGACGGGGCAGCGGGTGAAGGGGCTCCAGTGGCCGTTCAGCCGTACGTCGGCGGCCGATGCGGTGACGGCGGCCGATGCCGTCGTGGCGGACGGGGCTGCTGGTGCTGCCGGGGTTTGTGACGCGGCGGCGGGCGCCGCGCCCAGGGGGATCGCCCACAGCAGCGCGGCGAGCACGCCGACGCCGGTGGCGCGCCTCGGTCCGGTGCGTCGCTGTGGTTCGGGGACACGTCTCATCTCTCCCTCGGTCCTTTCCGGTGGTGGGGAGTGGTGGGAGTGGTGCGCGGTGCCTGGGTGCCGGTGCGTCAGCGCTGCGGCTTGGGTACGTCCTTCGGTTCCAACTCGGAAGTGCAGTAACGGGCGTCGGGGCGGGCCACGCCGGAGGCGCAGGGCGCGCCCTGGACCTGTTTGATGTAGTTGCCCGGGCCCGACACCGCGGAGGTGAAGACCGCGTCCAGGTCCTCGCCCACCCCGCAGCCGCTGAACGGCGGAATCGTCACCGTGGAGGTCAGTACGCCCCCGGTGATGAGTTGGTAGCCGTCGCCGCGGCCCTTGAGGATGCCGGTGAGGACCACGTGGTCCTTGGTGTCCTGGGCGGGGTCGGGGTCCTTGGAGTACAGCGATCCGACGGTGCGGCAGTCGGGGCCGACGTCCAGCGGGACCCCGTTGACCTCGACGTCGGTCAGCCGCAGCACCAGCGGGACCCGTACGTGGGTCACCCCGGTCGACTTGGCCAGCAGGATGTCCGAGTCGATGGTCATGGTCTTCGTCTGGACCAGCTCCATGGTCGCGGTGGTGGGCATGAAGCCGTACGTCAGGAACGTCGCCGGTGAGGGCTTCATCATCCGCTTGCCCTGCCAGTCCAGATCGCCGGTGGCGTGCTGGATGAGGTGGAGCCCGTCGGGCTTGGGGACGATCTTCTTCCACTCGTCGACGATCCTGTTGCAGGAGAGCCGGTTCAGCGCGGCGGCCTTCTGCTTGGTGGCGTTGGCGTAGCCGGTGACGTACGCCACGAGGGCGAGGGGATTGGTCCGGTCGCCGACGCACGGGGGTGCGGTGTCGCCCGGTGGGCCGGGGGTTGCGGACGGCTCGGCCCGCAGGCCGCGGTCGGGTCCGGTGTCCGTGTCGGTGCCGCCGTCGCCCTGCGGCCGGCCCGGGGCGCTGGTGGCGGGCACGGGGGCGGAGGTGGACGGCGCGGGCGGTGCGGCCGTCGCCCCGTCCCGTACGTCGACGCTGGCCAGCCGGCCGGCCCGGCCGAGGTCGGGGGTGCAGCTGAGCGCGAGCGTCGACGGCTCGGTGGGGGTGCCGTCCGCGGTGCTCAGGGCAAGGTCGACAGCCAGGGTGCGGGCGGTGAAGGTGAGGGGGCCGGTGTCACCGGGGGTCACCACGGGCACGGGCCCGGACGCGATCAGCCGTACCCGGGCTCCGTCTTCAGAGCCGGCAGAGGCTTTGGAGTTCTTGGAGTTCTTGGAGTTTTCGGCGCTCGGTGCGGGGACGGGCACGGCCCCTGCGGTGGCGCCCTCCCAGGTGACGTCGGCCCGGTGCTGCCGCTGGGCGAGGGCGACGGTGAGCCGGGTGGTGGCGGCGACCTCCGCGGCGGAGAGCGCGGCAAGTTCCGCGCCGGCCTCCGGGGAGAGGGTGACCTCGGTGGTGACGTCCTCGACGGCGAGCGGCCGGCCCGGCGCTCCGGTGGCGGGCAGCTGCGCGGTGACGGTCACGTCCACGCCCCGCTTCCCGGCGGGGAAGGCGCAGGTGTAGGCGAGGTCGACGGCGATACGGCGCTCCTCGTCGACGGCGCGGGCACCGGGCATCACCACGGCGACCAGGACGGCAGCGGCGACGGCGGCGCGCACCGCCGTACGGGAGCGCAGACGGGTGCGGAAGCGGGCCGACCCGGCTCGGGGCCCGGCCCGGTGGTGCGGCGTCCTCACGACCTCACGGCTCCCTCCACGCTACGGCCTGCGCTCTGCTGCCTGCTGCCTGCTGCCTGCTGCCTGCTGCCTGCACGATGACGGCGGATCGCGCGGCGACCGGCTCACCAGAGGCCGCCGCGCGATCCTCGAACACCCCCCGGGCCCCTCCCGCGCCGGCGGGGCCCCACCCGGCGGGCCGGGTGGTTAGGGAGTGCCGACCACGGTCGGCCGCACCCCGCCGGCGCCGGTGACGGCGAAGTCACCGTTGAAGGTGGGGTGGTCGCCGTTCTGGGCGATGCCGGCGCAGCCGGGGCTGGCGTTGGCCACGGTCAGCAGCCGCCCGCTGTTGGAGACGCTGAGGACGCCGGTCGCGTTGGAGTAGCTGACGCTGACCTCGCCGACGACGTCGAACTCGCAGGTGAGCACACCGAGCCGGGCCTGGACGCCGGTGATGTAGCCGGTGGTGACTCCGCCGCTGTGGTTCTGCGCCATCAGCTTCCACGGCGGGTTGGTGTCGGTCACCGGCTCCACCGGCCCCAGCGGGCTGGTACACGGATTGGCGGCGTTGCCGAAAGTGACCGGTGCGATGTTGCCGATGTGGGCGGGGTTGCCGGTGGCGCTGAACAGCGTGCCGCCCGCATGGGCGACGGGGCAGCTCAGCGGGATCCCGTTGAGGTCCAGGACCGTGTTCGTCGAGACGGCCGAGAAGGTGAGCGGGGAGGACGGGCCCACCGTCCAGTTCGTGGGCTGGGCCAGCGCCGGGCCGGCGGCGAGGGCGACGGCGGCGGCTGCCCCGGTGACGACCACCGCGGCCTTTCTGAGCGGGTTTCTCACGTGAGGATCCTTTCGGTTCGTCAGCAAGACGTCTTGCTCGGCGGTCGTGCTCCACGCCCGTGGGGGAAGCGCGATGGCCGGTGCGGCGCATTGAGCACGACGGAGAATCCCGGTCGCGAGGGGTTGACGGGATTCGGCCACGCCCGATCCGTGACGCTGCGAGACGTTACTTGCGGGAAACATCGCGCACAATCCCGCTGTTCATGATTCTCCGTACGGGAGTTTTTCCTCGTCACCCGGTAAGCAATTAGCCGCTCGACCTTGTCAATTCATGCGCAATTCCCTGGCCGGCCGGGGCTCCCCCGCAGTTCGCCCCGCACGCCGCCTGTCACGCCTCGACAGTGCCGACCGCCCCACCACCGCCCCGCGACCGGCCCGCCCGACCCCCGCCCCAGGGGTGTCCGCGCGCGCTCCCGGCGAGGGAACCCACTCCCCGGAATGCCGTGGAATGCCATCTTCCGGACGATCACACCAGGGAACCCACGAGTAACGAGTGGCTGGAACCCTTCCCCGTGACACCCTGCCAGACAGGCCGAAAAGGCCGGGGTTTTGTCAATCCGCCACAATTCGCGACGAGTGGATTCCTCCGACAGAGAGCGTTTTCTTGCCCTTGTGTCGACCCGGTTCCCAAGTGGTGTTCACCGCAGCACCGTTGGTCTATCTTGCAGCGTGCCGAAGGGAGACTCGATGCCGGGTACGGTGAACCTGCCGGACAGTGGGGAATCGCTGGGGCCGCTTCCGCAAGAGTTCGCCGCGATCATCAGGCCCGAACTCCCCAGCCTGATCAAAGAGATCGGAATCGAGGTCACCCGTGCGTATCCGGAGTACGCACGGCTGCTGAACGGGCCGTACGGCCAGGGCATCCGGGTGGGCGTGGAGCAGTCGATCTCGGTCTTCGTCGACCAGGTCGCCGAGCCCTCCGCACCCTCCCCCCTGCGGGACGAGATGTGCCGGCGCTTCGGCCGCTACGAGGCGTACGAGGGCCGCACGCTGGAGTCGCTCCAGGGCGCCTACCGGCTCGGGGCGCGCATCGCGCTGCGCCGGGCGAAGAAGGTGGGCCGCAGCTACAACCTCTCCCCCACGATGATGCTCTCCTTCGCGGACGCGCTCTTCGCCTACGTGGACGAGTTGGAGGCGCTGTCCCGCGAGGGCTATCTGGCGGCGCTGTCCCGCTCCGGGGAGCAGCACGAGATCCTCCGCCGCCGGCTGCTGCACCTGCTGCTGGCGGGGCCGCCGGTCCCGCGGACCGCGATCGCCGAGCTGTCGGAACAGACGGCGTGGCTCCTGCCCGAGCGGGTCACCCTGGTCGCCCTGCGCTCCCCGGCCGTGCTGGAGCGCATGGACATCGACAACATGGACAACGATGTCCTGGCCGACCTCAGCGACCCCCAGCCGCACCTGCTGATCCCCGGTCCCGTCGATGCGGACCGAAGACGGATGCTGGACGCGGCGCTGTTCGGCAACCGGGCCGCGGTGGGGCTGACCGTGCCGGCCGCCGAAGCGCACCACTCGATCCGCTGGGCCCGCCGCACTTTGGAGCTGGTCGACGCCGGCATCGTCCCCGACGCCCCGCTGGTCCTCGCCGAGGACCACCTCGTACGACTCTGGCTGCTGTCGGACCCGGGGCTGCTGGACCACCTCGCCGCGCGCGAACTCGCACCCCTCGCCGCCCTCACGCCCTCGCGCCGCGACCGCCTCGTGGACACCCTGCGGACCTGGCTGGACACCCGCGGCACGGCGGCGCAGATGGGCGAGCTGCTCGCCGTCCACCCGCAGACGGTGCGCTACCGGTTGCGCAACCTGGAGTCGATCATCGGCGACCGGCTCGTGGACGCCGAACGCCGCTTCGCCATCGAGGTGGTGCTGCGCGCCCGTGACCTCAGGCCGCGCGGCGCCCCGGACGGCCCCTGAGGGGCCGGTCCCTCAGCGGAGGTGCCGGACGACCGCGGTGTTCCCCGCGGCGCTCTGGAGGTACGCCAGCCGCACCACCACGGCGGGGTCCGGTGCGGCGAGTCGGATCCGGTGCGACGCCGTCGAACGACCGCGCCGCCACTCGTCCTCCACCGGCTCGCCCCCGAGCACGGGTGCCGGCTCCCCCGGCGCGCGGGCCGGCTCGCACCGCGGCTCACCGGCCCATCCGTGCACCCGTCTCACGGCTTCCTGGTGCGCGGCCCCACCAGGGACTCGTACCGGGCCCGTCGCTTCTGCGAGCCGTCCTTGGTCTTCTCCAGCTCCTCGTCCCATTCCGTCTTGATCTCGTCCAGATAGGTGCGCCAGTCCCCGCTGGCGTGGGACGCGCCCATCTCCCGCAGGTCCACCAGGCGGCCGTTGTCCCCCTGCTTCCCGGTGCCGACCTTGTCGGCCTTGTGGCCGTGCAGGACTGATTCCGGGTTGGCGGTGGCCTCTGAGGAGCGGATGTCGTGCACGTACCCGACGGGGCTGGGGGCACCGGGAGCGACGGTCTCGATGCCGATCTGGAGCGAGCCGTCCCTCTTGGTGGTGGGCCGGTGGAAGACGAACAGCATGTGTCCGTACGACCCGTTCGGCAGCACGACGTTCCCGTTCCAGTCCTTGGAGCCGAGACCGCCGCCGGAGATGTCCTGCCCCCACAGCTTGGGGTGGGCCGCACCGGACGTCACCCTGTTGGCGACGCCCGCCCTGAAGAAGCCGCCCTTCTCCTGGAACCTGCCGGGCTCCCCGTCCTCCTTGTTGTCCCCGATGGAGGTGCGGTGCGTGGCGTAGCCCCGTTTGTCGACGTCCTCCTCACGGTCGGCCTTCGCCGCTCCCTTGGTGAGGCCGAGGAACGCCGGAAGTGCGTAGGCGGGCTCGTCCTCGCTCTGGAGAGCGGGGATGCGGACGTTGACCCGGCCACCGTGCGCGAGGGCGCGCACCACGTCGACCTCGTAGTCGACCACGTGCGCCTTCGCCCCGGCGTCGTAGAGCTTCAGTCCGTTCTGCAGGACGAGCAGCACCTTGGTGAGGATCTCGCGGGCCCGCTCGTCCTTCGCCCGATGGGCCGAGGTCAGGTCCTTCGCCGTCCCCTGACCGGCCTTCGAGGCGTCGCCGGAGTGCTTGCGGTGGGGGGCGACCCCGGCCGGGTGCAGGGTGTCGACGGCCGTGTCCCGGATCTGCCGGTTACGGTCCGCCACCAGGTCGGCCCGCTCCTTGGCCGTGCCGATGGGCCCTTGGGTGCGCAGGAACCGGCCGAGGGTGTAGTCGGGGGTGATCGGGGTGTCCTCGCCCGGTCGGCGCGTGGACGGGTGGTTGGCCTTGAGCGCAAGGGTCGCGGTGAGCACGCGCCTGCCCGCGGGGAGCTTCAGCCAGTCGCCGAACTGACCCTTGGCGGAGTACTCCCGGGCCTGCGCGTAGGTGCCGATGCCCACGTCCTTGAGCCACTCCGGGTTCTCTCGGGAGAGCTGCTCGATGTACTTCAGTTCCTGCTCGCTGAAGACCTCGCCTTCCATCACCCGTCGGTCCAGCGTCTTCCGCAGCCGTGCGGGCCCCTCGACCATCCACTCCTCGGGCCACCAGGTGCCCGGGGCGAAGATGTTCTTCTTGCCCTTCTTCAAGAGGGTTTCGCCGGCGATCAAGCGGCTCAGCTCTTCGATGGCCTCCGCGCCCTTCACGTTCCGCCCGTCGCCGCCCGTCTGCTCGGCCGAGGGTCCCCCGGTGCGCTGGACCACGGCCGGAGCCGTGCCCTCCCGGTCCGGGTCGGCCGCCACGCGTTGCAGATGGCTCAGCCAACTCGCCGTCACGCCGACGGCGGGCGCGCCGGACCTGGCGACCGCCGGCGGTCGCCCGTCGTTGTGAGCCCGCTCATGTGCGGCAGAGTGCACGACGTACCTCGCAAAGGACCTGGACGCGACGGGTGGGATCACGTCTTCCTAAGCCATCGGGCCCGCGCGGGGCAGGGACGTCGGGGCCGGTTCGAGGGTCCCTGCCGTGCCCCTTCGGGCACCCGCCCGCCCCGGCCGGTCACACCCCGGCGTACAGCGCGTCGATCTCGTCCGCGTACGCCTCCGTCACCTTCGCGCGCTTGACCTTCAACGACGGGGTGAGCTGCCCGTTCTCCTCGGTGAACGACCCCGGCAGGATGCGGAAGCCACGGATCGACTCCGCGCGGGAGACGGCCTCGTTCGCGTGGTCCACGGCCCGCTGGACGTCCGCGATCAGCTCGGGGTCGTCGCAGAGCGCGGCCGGCGGGGTGTCCTTCGGGCGGCGACGGACCGCGAGCCAGTGCTCCACCGCCTCCACGTCCAGGGTGACCAGCGCGACGACGTAGGGGCGGCGGTCGCCGACCACGACGCACTGGCCGACGGGCGCTCGGCTGCGCAGCCGGTCCTCCAAGACGGCCGGCGACACGTTCTTGCCCCCGGAGGTGACGATGAGGTCCTTCTTCCGCCCGGTGATCGTCAGGTATCCGTCGTCGTCCAGACCGCCGAGGTCACCGGTCGCGAACCAGCCGTCGGTGCGGGACTTCCGGCTCGCGGCGGGGTCGTTCCAGTACGCGTCGAACACGATGTCGCCCCTGATCAGCACCTCGCCGTCGGCCGCGATCCGCACGGCGGTGCCGGGCACGGGCAGCCCGACCGTGCCGGGCCGCGGCGCGAGCGGCGGCGAGATGGTGGCCGCTGCGGTGGTCTCGGTGAGCCCGTACCCCTCGTACACCACCACCCCGGCCGCGTAGAAGAAGAGCATCAGCCGGCGGTCCAACGGCGATCCGCCGCTGATGGCGTACCGCAGCCGGCCACCGAGTTGGCTGCGGATGCGGCGGTACACCAGCAGGTCGTACAGCGCGTGGGCGGCGGTGAGGGCGAGCCCGGGGCCCCTGCCGGTGCCGAGGTGCCGGGCGAGGTGCGCGGCGCCGTACCGGACGGCGATCGCGTCCGCGCGGGCGAAGGAGGCGCCCCGGCCCATCCGTTCGGCGATCGTCCGCCCCGTGTCGTGGATCTTCTCGAAGAGGTACGGCACCCCGACGACGAACGTGGGGCGGAACTCGCGCAGTTGGGGGCGCAGGTCCTCCGGCTTGATGCTGGGGCAGTGGCCGATCTCGATCCGGGCCAGCAGACAGGCGATCTGGATGGTGCGCCCCAGGACGTGCGCGAGCGGCAGGAAGAGGAGCGTCGACGCGGTCTGCCGGGTGACCTCCTGGAAGACGGGGTGCAGCAGTTCGACCGTGTTCGCGGCCTCGGCGAGCAGGTTGCCGTGGGTCAGGACGCAGCCCTTGGGCCGGCCCGCGGTGCCGGAGGTGTAGCAGATGGTGGCGACGGAGTCGGCGGTGACCGCGACCCGCCGCTCGGTCACCTGCGCGTCGCACAGGGCGGCGCCGAGCGCGGTCAACTCCGCCAGGGCGCCGGAGTCGATGCGCCAGACGGCGGGCGGGTGCGGCAGGCCGCGGGCGGCTGCGGCGACGACGGCCGCCAAGTCGCCGTCCTCGACGATCACATGGCTCACGGCCGCGTCGCTGAGGATCCAGGCGACCTGCTCCGCCGACGAAGTGGCGTACACAGGTACGGACTGTCCCCCGGCCGCCCAGATCGCGAAGTCGAGGACGGTCCACTCGTACCGGGTGCGGGACATGATCGCGACCCGGCCGCCGGCCGGTACACCCGCCGCGATCAGCCCTTTTGCAACCCCGGTGACCTCGTCGGCGAAGGTCGCGGCCGTGACGGACCGCCAGGCGCCGTCGTCGCCCCTGCGCCGTAGGATGATCGATTCGGGTGCGTGCTGCACATTGTCGTAAGGTATGTCGCCAGTGCTGCCGGTGGCAGAGGTCGGGGCCAGCCGTGCGGTGCGCACCTCCCGTACGACGCCGTCTCTCCGGACGATCTCCACCGCGGCACGGTCGGCGAGGCCACCGCGCCGTTTCGCCCTCTTCAGGTCCTTGCGTACGCCCATGGTCGGCTCCTTGTTCGCGCGGTGCGGGCGGGGGGTTGCCGGGACACGGCGCCACGGGGGGTGACGCGTCGAAGGGCAACTTACTCGCGCGTAAGAAGAAATCAATGGGGCGGCCGGGAAGGGCCACCGCACAGAGAAGGACGGGCACCGTGACCGCGTCGCCGCTCGTTCCCGTACCCATCCCCGACCGTGTGGCCGTGCTGATCGGCTCCTGCATGCCGGAGCACGTGCTGTGCGCCGAGATCGAGGCGGACCGGGCGGCCCGGCTGCTGCACTGCTTCCGCGGCCCGCTGGACGCGGCCGGGTACGCGGAGCGGGAGCGGACGCTGGCGGTGCTGGCGCGGGCGAACAAGGTGCTGGCGGCCCACAACCCGCGTCTGATGGTCCTGCGCGACTGACCCTTGCGGTGGGTTACTCGATGAACGTCCCGTCCACGTAGACCCAGGCGCCGGCGAACCGCTCGAAGGTGCTGCGCTCGCGCAGCTCGCCGCGCTTGCCGTGGTGGCGGTAGCGGGCCCGGAAGGTGACCGTGCCGGCGGAGTGGAACGGGCCGCCGTTCGTCACCTCGGTGACCTCCAGCCCCTCCCACGCCATGCCGGGGTCCAGGTCCAGCTGCGCCGGTCGGGTGTCGGGGTGCCAGGTCCGCAGCAGGTACGCCGTGTCAAGGGCGACGAACGCGCTGTAGCGGGAGCGCATCAGCAGCTCTGCGGACGGGGCCGCCGCCTCCCCCGAGTGGAATCGCCCGCAGCACTCGCCGTACGCCGCGGGCAGCCCACAGGGGCAGGGCGTGGCGGCGGTCAGTGCGGCGGGGTCGAGGGCGCGGCGGGGGCGGGCGGAGCGTGGGGACATGGCTCCATTCTCCCGCAGGGGTCAGGGGGCGGCGCCCCGGGGCGGCCGTCCGCAGCGGTGGTCGGCGACGAAGGCACGGGCCCCGGCCAGGACCTCCGCCGGGACGCCGGGGACTCCGTCGTCGGTGGCCCGGGCGAGCAGGGGGGCGACCACGTCGTGCAGCACGGACCGGGCGGCGGGGTTGTGGGGCAGGGCGCACAGCGCGAGGAGGCGTTGGACGGATTCGGCCCCCAGCAGCTCCAGGTACATCTGGACCTCCTCCCGCAGTTCCTGCCGCGGGGACTCGGTCAGCAAGCTGAGCAGCACGGTGGAGGTGAGGTCCAGGTGGTCGTTTCTGCCCTGATCGTCCGTGCAGCCCGAGATGACGAACAGGACCACGTCCAGGGGCAACCGGTGGGCATCGAGGACGAGTTGCCGCAGTACCAACCGGCGCACCTCGTACCTGGTGTCCTCGTCGATGCTGGAGTTCCACGTCATGACCCTGGCGCAGTCGTAGTACCTGCTGGCCAGTTCGTCGGGCGCCGCGTGCAGCCCGCTCGTCAACCAGAGGGCCGTCAGCATGCGGGCCACGGAGGTGGACGGGCCCGTGGACGAACTCTCGACGGCGGTGACGGCGCGCGGCAGCACGGCGAAGTAGGGGTCGAGGGCGTGCAGCACGAGGAGGTCGTTGGTGCCGCCCGAGACCATCATCTTGTGGTGGACCTCGTCCGGCTGGGAGCGGGCCCAGCTCACCGGACCTTCCTCGTCGCCGAGCCGTCGCCCGTACAGCCAGTGGGCGTCCACCGGCTCCGGCTCGCCCGTCGTCCGTGCCGCGGCCATGACGCTGAGGTCCTGCTGCTCGCCGGTCCAGCACTGCCGCAGGTCCAGTGCCAGGGCGAACTCCGTCCACTCCGACTCGCGGAACGCCGAGCGCCACAGCAGCGCGCGCCGGTGCCAGAGCGCGGCGGGCTTGTCGGCACCGGGGAAGAGCCGGCTGGCCCGCAGCGGCTCCGGGGAGACGAGGACGGCGAGCAGGATGACGTTCGCCGAGTACAGGCCGTGCCGGGAGGAGGTGGCCCGGACCTCGGGACGGTAGTCGGCGTAGGCGTGTTCGGTGCGGTTGCGGTGGTCGGCCAGCACAGTCAGCAGCAGCTCGACGAGGCGTTCGCGCTCCTGCGCGGGCAGGAGTTCGATGCGGGCGGTCGCGAAGCGGAGTATCTGGCGGGAGGCGAGGGTGGCGTACGACAGCAGGACGTACGGCAGGTCGTCGTTGATCCGCGCGCGACCCACCGCGAGCGCCGGCCGCTGGGCGAGCAGCCCTTCGAGGAGCTGCACGGAGAGCCGGGCGACCAGGTACTCGCCGAAGGTGGCGTGCAGGAACTCGTAGGTCGCGAGCCGCTGGGCGTCCCGCAGCGCCTGGGAGCGCTGGACGAAGAAGAACCGGCCCAGTGCGATGTCCCCCTGGCCGAGCGGCGCCCGGCGGCCGTCGCCGACCGACTCCGCCCGGCCGAGCAGTGCGGTGAGGTCGTCTTCGGCTTCCTGTGAGGTGATCCACTGGCGGCGGCGGTTGAGCATGCCGAAGGAGATCAGGGAGAGCCGCTGGAGTTCCTGTTCGGCGCGCTCGGCGAGCCGGTGGCCGGTGAGGAAGTCGCTCGACTTCGCGACTTCCCGGGACGCGAAGGAGGTCAACAGCTCCTCGTAGAGGTGCGACGCGTCGAAGGGGGTGTCGCCGACCGTTTCCTGTTGGAGGGCGTTGGCGGTGCCGTCGTAGAGCGCGAGCATCAGCAACAGCAGTGGTTGCGAGGCGAGTTCCCCGTGGCGGAGGGCGACGGGGGCCGGCAGCGGGACCAGTCCACGGCCGGCGAGGTACGAGCTGTTCAGCCGGTTCCACAGCTCCAGCCAGCGGGTGACCTGCTCGGCACTGAAGGGCTCCAGGCGCAGCGCGACGGCCCCCTCCGGGTAGCGCGGCCGGTCGGCGACGGCGGTGCGGCTGGTGACGATCGCGTACACCGGGCGGTCCTGGTCGGCCTCGCGCTCCTGGAAGCGGGCGACCCGCAGGAGGAAGTCGGACTGGCTGATGCCGGTGGCCTGGAGCAGTTCGTCGTAGCCGTCGAAGAGGAGGACGGGCACGGAGTCACCGGCCGCGCGGACCAGTTCGGGCCAGGGGACGCGTTCGCCGGTCGCGGCGCGCACGGCCCACTCGATCTGGTCCTGCACGTCCAGGTCGGAGGGGACCTCGCGCAGCAGGATCCGCACCGGCAGATAGCCGGCGGACGGCAGCCGGGCCGCGAGGATCCTGGTCAGGACCGACTTGCCGGCTCCGGGCTGGCCGAGGACCATCAGCGGGGCGCGGGTGGTCGCGGGCGCGGTGAGCAGGCCGGACAGGCACTCGATGAGGTCGGACCGCGGCTCGACCTCGGACCAGAACTCCTCGTCGGCGGGTCCGCGCGACGTGCCGGCGACGGCCCGCAGCCGGAAGTCGGGGTCGACGTACCCCTCCTCCAGTGTGGGCAGGCGCACTCCGGCCGGGGCGTGGCCCTCGGAGAGGATGGGCTTGGCGAGCGCGGCGCGGTAGCCGGTGGTGAGGGCCGCGGCGGCGTGCCGGTGCGGCTGGACGGTGCTGAGTCCGGCGAGGGCGGCCTCGACGCCGGTGAGCGAGCGGCGGACGAGGGTGCGGGTGGCCTGGTGGTCGACCTGTCCGGACCAGAACCCGAATTCGGGTACTTCGACGGCGAGTTCCCCGTACAGCTGCTGGTAGCGGTCGCAGGCGCAATGGGTGACCGCACGGCCGGCCGTGGTCAGTTCGTCGTCGCGGGTGTGCGGATCGAGCCGGTCGTAGACGGCGAGGCCGCTGGCGAAGCGGATGAAGTGGGACTGGAAGCTGCGGTAGTTACTGCGGACGGCGCCCATGTGGTCCTCGAAGGGGCGGTGCGGCGCGGGCGGGTCCACCCGCAGGTCGACCAGCGACTCGACCAGGTCCACGCCCGGCGCGGTCCCGCTCGCGATCGCCACCTGGTCCCGCCCCGTCAGCTCCAGCTCCTCCAGCCCGAACGGCAGCTCCACCTCCCCCAGCGCCTCGAACCAGGCCGAGATCACCAGGACGGAGTGGGCCGCGTGGATCCGGTCCGTACGCGTCACGCGGTCCGCGTCGCTGAGGGACCCGCGCAGGTTCGCGGTGAGGTCTCGGCCCAGCCGCAGCACCCGCCCCTGGGCGTCGAGCATGTTCAGCACCGCGTCGCTGACGCCGCCCGTCGCCACGGACAGGACGCCCCCGAGCGCCCGGTCCGCGGCGGCAAGCGCCGCGCTGTCCCCCGTCAGGATCGCGACCGCGTCCCGGTAGCTGATCTGTCGTCGCCCTCGCACCGAACCCCCGTAGCCCCTGGTCGACTTGTCGTCCGCGTCCGGTGTACCACGGACCCACCGGACACGGACCGGCTTTCGATCGGGCGCAGGTCAGGAGCTGTCAGGGGCGGGCACAGCCGCAAGACGGCCGTATCCCACGCAGCTGGCAGCGGGCCCGCACGAACCCGTGCCGGGTCTCGGCTCCCGGGGCACGGTTCAGACGCACGATGTGCTCAAGCTGCACCGCCGGTGCCGCCTTCCGCACGGGTCCCCTTGCTCAGGCGCCTGCCGCCGGCGGCACGGCCGCCTCGAAGGTCACCGCCTCCGCCGTCGCCACGAACTCCGGGTCCGAACCGAGCGCGTGCTCCGCGACCCGCGACACGACGGACGGCGGGATGTCGTCCAGGCCGTACGTCGCATGCGCGTCGTGCGGCACTATGACGTGCAGTCCGTGCTCCACCGCCCCGAAGGCCGTGGCGCTCACGCACATCTCGGAGAGCACGCCCGCGATGACCACCGCCCGCACCCCGTGCCCGTCCAGCAGCGCGCCCAGCTCCGTGCCCTCGAAGCCGTCGTCGCTCACCTTGCGGACCACGACCTCCCGTGCCGACTCCCGCACCGGCAGATACAGCTCCCAGCCCGGCTTCCCCCGCTCGTCCACGGCGCCCGCCTCGCCGTCATTGCGCAGATGGACCACGACCGCACCCGCCTGCCGGGCCCGCTCCAGCAGCAGACCGAGCCGGTCGACGACCCGATCGGCGTCGGGAACGGCCTCCGGGCCCGACAGGAACGCCGTCTGCGCATCGACCACGATCAGCGCCTGCGCCGGGAGGCTCGACGCCCCCTTGCGCGGAACGGAGTGCCACACCCCGTCCCGTACGAAACCGCCCTCCTGTGCCCCGGTCTCCACCATCTGCACCGCCCCACCTCAACGATCGACAACGACGTTGATCACCACCGTACGCGCTCCCGCGACAACGCTCGCGAGCCTGTGGATAACTCCCCTCACCGCCCACCGCCCACCGCCCACCGAACCGCGCTGCCCAGCACCGCGGCCCATGCACGACGACGTCCATGCCCTCGGGTTATCAGCACGGGTATTGGACGCCCCACCCGCCGGACGCACAGGCTGTCGACATGGATCGACCCACCTGGGGGTGGATCGCACACACCGTCGGGAGTTCGTCATGAAGGCAGTCGTCATCGGTTCGACCGGGATCATCGGCGGCGCCGTCGTCAGCGCCCTGGAAGGCTCGTGCCACGAGGTCCTGGGCGCCTCGCGCCGCGGCGCGCTACGGGTGGACCTGGAGCAACCGGACTCCGTCGACGCCCTGTTCGCGGCGGTGGGCCCGGTGGACGCCGTGATCGTCACCGCCGGCAGCGGCGCGCTGGTACCGCTGCTGGATTCGACGGAGGACGAGCTGTTCACCGGCCTGCACGGCAAGCTGTTGGGCCAAGTACGGCTGGTGCGCGGGGCCCTGGCGTCCGTACGCGACGGTGGGTCGATCACCCTCACCTCCGGCGCCATCCCCGAGGCGACGGCCGGCGCGTCCTTCGGCGCGCTCACCAATGCGGGACTGAACGCCTTCGTGCGCCGCGCCGCCGTGGAGCTGCCCCGCGGAGTCCGGCTGAACGCGGTCAGCCCCGGCTGGGTGCGGGAGACATTGGTGGCGCTCGGCCCGGAGGCGCGCGCGGAGTTGGCGGTGGACGTCTCCCAGGGCACGCCCGCGTCCGAAGTCGCCGAGGGTTACGTCCGGTTGGCGACCGGCCGGGAGACCGGACGTCGCGGCTCGTGGACGCCCACGGGCTGGCAGCTCACCTGAACCCTCACCGCAGCCACCGCAAGCCCCGCGAAGGCTCCGTCACGACACCCGCCCGCGCACCGGCGCATCGGACGGCCCCGGCGCCGTGCGCGCCGCCGGCACGCGTGCGCCGGCCAGCCGGTGCTGCAACCGGGCGTGCCGGAACTGGTACACCGGCCCCACCTGACGCAGCACACCCAGCCGGTGGGCGTCCGCGAGGAACGTCTGCAACCGCCACGGCAGCCGCCCGCGCACCGCGAGGACGGTCCGCGCCGCGCAGTAGTACGGCCAGGCGTACGCCGCCAGCGTCAGTGCTCCCCCGGTGAGCCCGAGCGCCGCGACCCCGATCAGCATCTGCCAGATGAGGTAGGGCTGCACGCCCGCGCCGGAGTTGAGGGCGACGATGGGGACGCCCGTGAGCACCACGCCGGTGACGCCGTTGACGACCGCGATCAGTCGATCCGCCTTGAGCGAGGTCTTCGGGGTGGTGAACTCGCGCGGGGACGTGGTGCTCCTGACCCAGCCGAGGACGGCCTGGGCGACGCCCATGCCCGCGCCGAAGGCCATGCCGTGCGCCCACGCCGTGACGGAGTCCGACGCGAACAGGGAACCGCCGGCGAGTGCGGCGAGGCTGGCGCCCCCGAGCAGGGTGACGCCGAGGACCGTCACCGCCGCCGCGGGCAGCCGCTGCCGCCAGTGCCGCAGCGCCAGGGCCCCGCGCTGCGGCTGTCCGGGGGGCTGCGGCAACCCCGCGCTGAGCAGGGCCATCAGTGCGGGGAACCCGTACAGCCCGGCGAAGGTCGCGGCGGTGCCCAGGGCGCCCCACACGCCGCTGCCCCGGCTGAGTTCCACGAAGAAGAACGGCGAGCTGGCCGCCAGTGCGCCGCCCAGGCCGATGAGCACGAGCGCGGGCGTCGGGGCGATCGATCCGCTGGGTCGTTCCGCGATCCAGGAGGCGACGCACTGCATGCACACGACGCTGACCACGGTGGTCGGCAGCCACATCAGCGCCTCGGTGGGCGCCCAGTGCGCGTCGGCGGCCACGAGCAGCAGTACGTAGAAGCTCCCCAGCCACAACGGCATGGCGACGGCCGTGACGCAGCCCCACACCGCGGCACGCCGCCAGGGGCGGGCCAGCGCCGTCACCCAGCCGTAGAGCTGCCACCAGGCCAACTCGTACGTTCCACGGGCCTCCAGACCGCGGGCGAGGAAGGTGAGGTAGCGCCGGGCGCGGTGCGGATCCCAGCGGTGCCAGCCGGCGGGGCTCGTGCGGTGGGCGCGGGCGAAGAGGGTGGGGACGAGGGCGTCCAGCAGGTGGTGCTCGATGGCCTCTGCGGTGGGGAAGCGACGGGGGTCGCCCAGCTCTGTCGGATCGCCGGGGGCGTCCGCGTACACGGCCCTGGCCAGGGCCACCGTGAGCGGGCTCGCCAGCGCCCGGGCCGCCGCGCCCTCGGGTTCCTGTGCCAGGTGGTCGACGAGCGCGTCCCAGGGTTCTTGCCGCGGGCCGGGCGGGGTCGCCAGGCGCAGCAGGGCGATGGCGTCGTCGGGGCGCACGGGCGCGGGGCTGACGACGGCGGCGCCGGCCAGTACGTCGGCGTCGGCGACGGCCGCCGCGTAGTCGTCGGTGCGACAGGTCAGCACCAGCGGTGCGTGGGGGTCGAGGGTGTCGTTGAGCGCCCGCAGGACCACAGCACGGCCGGGTTCGGGGCATTCGTCGAGGGCGTCGAGCACGGGCAGGACCAGGCCGTCGGCGAGCAGGTCGGCGACGGCGCTGGGGCCGAAGGTGTCGGTGTCCGCCAGTTGGGGGTAGTCGGCCAGGATGCGGCGCCGCAGCCAGGTCCCGACGGTCTCTTGGGACGGGTCGAAGGAGGCCAGGGAGAGCAGCACCGGTACGGGTTCGTCCACGTCCCGGTCGTGCAGCAGGGCGAGCGTCAGCAGCACGGCGAAGGTCGTCTTGCCCGATCCCGCCGGGCCCAGGACGACCAGCCGTCGGCGCGGCAGCGCGCGGAAGGTGGCCGCCAGCTCTTCGGCCTGGTCGGCCCGGCAGGTGACCGGGTCGCCGATGAGCTGTCGGTGGTCGGTGACGCGAAGGAGGGGGCAGTCCTCCCACACCACGGGGAGCGGCGCGGGGTCGAAGAGTTGGCGCAGCGCGGCCTCGTTCCGCCACTGCCGGCGCACCAGCCGGGCCAGGATCCGGGCGGCGTCGGTGACCTGGACGGGGGTGGAGGCGACGCCGTGCCGGGGGTTGCGCCGCCAGGCCCACATCGCCATCACGCCGAACAGGCCGACCACGGCCGCCACCACCGAGCTGGCGCTCGCGGCGTCCTCGGGGACCGCCCTGGCCCACAGGGCGACCAGACCGATGGTCACCACGACGCACACCAGCCACGTCAGTACCCACCGCCATCGCATGTGCCCACTCCTCGCCCGCCGTGAAGGCCCGCTCGGTCTTCGGCGGCGTCCGGTGCCCGTCCGGTACGTCCGCACCGTGCGTCACACGCCGGTCGGCGTCCTCCGCCCTCCACGGGCGTCTGTCACGGCGGCCGATCGTCCTCGTCGGAGCCAATCCGCCGCAGCCGTACGGGGTCCCGTTCACCGGGACGGGGGACACGGCTCCCGCGTACGGCGCCGTGGGCGGCACCGGTGCGGTGACGGCGGGTCGGGTGCGCGCCGAGACGGCGCACGGGGGCGCCACCTGGGCGCGCCCGGGCGGCCCGATGGCAACTTCCCGCTCTTTACGCCCCCTTGGGACCGTCCTACGCTCCGGCGCCATGGGCCGATCCAGCACAGCCAGCGCAGGTCGCCATCACACCCCGTCGCTCACTGCCAGCTCAGGTCGCCACCGCAGCCCGTCGTCCACCGCCCGCACGGGTCGCCGCCGCGGCCTGCCGTTCACCGCCCGCGCGCCGCGCCGCCGCGTCCCGTCGTTGCTCGTCGCCGCGGGTGCGCTGCTGGCCGGCTGTCTGCTGGGCGCCGCTCCCCCGGCCGTCGCCGCACCGGCAGCGCCCGCGGCCACCGTCGTCCCGCTCCAGGTCACCGGCCCCGCCGAAGACCGCTTCAACCTCGTCGTCCTGGGCGACGGCTACACCGCGGCCGAACTCCCGGCCTTCCGGGCGGACGTGGACCGTCACCTGAACGTCCTGTGGTCGGTGGAGCCGTTCGCCTCGTACCGCTCGTACGTGAACGTGTGGGCGGTGGAGGCGGCGTCCGCGGAGTCCGGGGTGGACTGCGACCCCCGGCTGGACTCCCCGCGCCGCGACACCGTGCTCGGGATGGGCTTCTGGGGCCTGTGCCGGGCGGACGCACCCCAGCGCGCGCTCCAGGTCGACCCGCGGGCCGCCGACGCCCTCGCCGCCCTGGTGCCCGGCGCGACCGCCGCCAACCGCCAGGTCCTCGCGCTCGCCAACAGCGCCACGTACGGCGGCACGGGCGGCACCTACGCCACCGCGTCCGGCAGCAACGCCCTCTCGCCCCTGATCACCCCGCATGAACTCGGCCACACCCTCGGCGGTCTCCAGGACGAGTACGACTACTACCAGCGCGCGGTCCCCGGCGGCACCCACCAGGGCGGCGAGCCCCGCTCCGCGCACCACACCGTGCTCACCGAGCGGGAGATGCGTGAGCAGCGTGCCAAGTGGTGGCGCTGGCTGGGCGAGGAGAGCGAGTCCGGCGGCGTCATCGGCCGGTACGAGGGCGGTCTGTACGCCACCAAGGGCGTCTGGCGGCCCAGTCGGCACTCCGGGATGAAGACCCTCGGCTACGCCTTCGACCAGGTCTCGCGCGAGGTGCTGGTGCAGAAGATCGCCGGCAAGGTGGACCTCGTCCAGGGGCACGCGCCGAACGCGGCACCGGTCGGCGCCGACCGCACCCTGTGGGTGGACACGCTGCACCCCCGCCGTGACGAATTGACGGTGGTGTGGCGCGTGGACGGCCGGCCGCTGCGCGGCACCGGGAACGCCCGCACCCTCGATCTGCGGGCCCTGGACCTGGCGGAGGGCGCCCACACGGTGTCGGCCCGGGTCACCGACCCGACGCCGTTCGTCCGGGACCCGGCGATCCGGAACTCGGCCGCCCTGACCCGTACGGTCTCCTGGACTGTCGACACCACCACCGCCGTACGGACCCCGCACGAGCAGGTCCCCGCCGCCTTCACCACGCACACGGACACCGCCGCCCCCGTCGGCGCCGACGCGATCGTGTACGCGGACACCACCCACCCCTCGGACCGGACCCCGGCCGTGCGCTGGAGCCTCGACGGCCGTCCGGTGGCCAACCCCGGCAACGACCGGGACCTGGACCTCGGCGCGCTGCGGCTGCGCCCGGGCACGCACCGGCTGACGGCGCGGATCGCCGGCACGGACGCCGTGCTCGGGTGGACGGTGGACGCGACGCCGGCGACCGCGCGGTACGAGCTGTCCGAGCCGCTGCGTCGCACGACCCGGCCGGGCCGCCCGGCCGAGTACGTCTACGACAGGCCCTTCACGATGCGGCTCACCGCGCGCGACGACCGGGACGGGCACGTCGTGAGCCAGTTCCGGGTGAACGGCGACGGCTGGCAGACCTACTACGGCTGGCCGACCGGCGCCGACGCTCCGTATCTGTTCACTCCGGGCGGCACGGACGTCGACGGCCTGGTGTACGGCAAGCTCGGCCGCGTCCGCGTGGTCCCGTGGGACGACGCGACGCCCGACTACGGAACGCACACGATCGAGTACCGAACCCTGGACGCGGCGGGCAACACCTCGAAGGCGGGGCGCTTCCTGGTGACCCTGGTGCCGCCCGGTGGCGGTACGACGTAGCAGGTCAGCGGGGCGGAAACGACGAACGGCGTGCGGGTTGCTGTCCCGCACGCCGTTTCTTCACGCTGCGCTCCAGGAGCGCTCTTCCCCGGAAGGGGGAGGACGGACGCGATAAGTGTCCGTCGGGCCCGCCGGATAACGGGCCGTCGGTGGTGCTGGTGGTGGTGCGGGTGCCGGTGGATGCGTCGATGGAAATCACAACCCTGCGACTCGGAGGGAGAGCCCGTGAACGGGCTCAGGTCAGCAGGAAGTCGGCCTTGCCCGACTTGGCCCCCTGGATGAACGCGGCGATCTCACCCGGGGTGTAGATCAGCGCGGGACCGTCGGGGTCGGCGGACTGCCGCACGGCCACCCGGCCGTCGGCCAGCTTCATCGTCTCGAAGCAGTTTCCGCCGTTCCCGCCGCTCCACGGCTTGTGCCAGCCCACATCGCCCAGCTCGTGGGCCGGCATGCCGTTGTATATGTGATCCATTCACAGCTCCTTGCGGAGATCGTTGAGGATCTCCTTCGTGCGTTGTGCAGTCGCGGCCTGAGCCGCCATGCGGTCCAGGACCTCCAGGTGCGAGGCCACCTCCGGACGTGCGTCGAGGTACACGGCGCCGCTGAGGTACTCGCTGTAGACCATGTCCGGGAGCTCGGGGACGGCGAACCGGAACAACACGAACGGCCCGTAGGTGCCGGGGTGGTGTCCGGACGCGAACTCCGCGATCTGCAGGGTGACATGGGGCAGTTCGGCGCCTTCGAGCAGCCGGTCGACCTGCGCCCGCATGACGCCGGACCCGCCGACGGGTCTACGGAAGACCGTCTCGTCCATGATCACCCACAGTCTGGGTGCATCGGGTTGCAGCAACAGGGACTGCCGCTCCATCCGCAGCGCCACATGCCGCTCGATGTCCTCGGGATCGGTCTGACCGACGGCTCCGCTGAGCATGATCGCCCGTGCGTAGTCCTCGGTCTGCAGCAGACCGGGCACGAAGTGCGGCTCGTACGCCCTGATCAGGCTCGCAGCGCCCTCCAGGCTGACGTACATGCTGAACCAGCCGGGCAGGACGTCGTGGAACCGCTGCCACCACCCGGGCTTGTTCGCCTCCTCCGCCAGCTCGATGAAGCCGCGCGCCTCCTCCTCGCTGATCCCGTAGGCGTCCAGGAGCAGCTGGACGTACGGGATCTTCAGTGCGACCTCGGCGGTCTCCATGCGGCGAATGGTGCCCGCGGCGACGCGGAGGACCTTCGCGGCCTCCTCGCGCTTGAGTCCGGCGCGTTCCCGCAGGTCCTGCAGGCGCTTACCGAGGACGACCTGCCCCACCGTGGGGGCGGACCGCGGTTCACTCACTTCGAAGACCTCCCCACGTGCTGATGCGAGCAGTCTGCCACGCACCCAGTGTCGCTGAATATGCCCACTCTGAAAAATTCACAGTGGGCCTTGCCAAAATGTCGATTGCAGGGCGACAGTGGTCGTGTGAACCACGACACGCGCCACGCCCCACACCTGGACCCGTGCTCGGAGGCCGACCACCACCGGTACGGCTTCGAGCTCCCGGCGCGCGTCGAGTACGTGTCACGTGCACGCAAGCTCACCCGGCACCGGCTCGACTGCTGGGGCATAGCCGGCGACGTCCACGACACCGCGATGCTCGTGATGTCCGAGCTGGTGACGAACGCGGTCGTGCACAGCGGGAGCCATCTCATCTCCTGTGAGTTGTTGAACGACGTCAAGCACCTGCGGATCAGCGTGCGGGACCAGGGCTGTGCGCCCATGGGCCCGCACGTTTGCCATTCCCGGGCCGCCGAGGAGAGAGGCCGCGGGCTGCTGCTGGTGGAGACGGTGTCCGCCGCGTGGGGCGCGCACGCCTCCCAGCACGGCACCGGCCGCACTGTCTGGGCGGACCTCGCCCATCTGCACGTGCCGTACGGAACCACCTTCCCGCGGCCGGCGGAGCGGCCGTGCTGAGGCACCTCGCGGCCTTCCTGCGCACCGGGGGCCCGCACCCGGGGGGGTCGGCCGGCACGACGCCCCGCCCGACCCCGCCCCGTACGGGGCGCGCGTCCCGCACCTCCCGGGGCCACCGCACCCCCCTGAGCACCGGACTCACCGCCGGCACCGGGGACGTCGCCCCCCTGGTCCGGCTCGCCCTGCCGGCGACGATCGTGCCCACCCTCGGCTGTGACGCGGTGGGCGTGCCCGCCCGCTACGGCTTCCGCCTGCTGGCGCGGCTCCCGCGCAACGGCTGCGTGTTCGCCGACGCCGACTGGTGGTGGTGGATCGTCCCCGCCGGCTCCGACCAGGAGCTGACCTGGCCGCTGCCCGCCCACTACGCCGAGGGGGCGTACGTACCGGCCGACCGACCGCGACTCATCCACTGGCCCGACGACGACAGCCCCTACACCCCGCCCATCCCGCTCTATCTGATGGCCTGCCAACTCACCGGCACCGCACCCCTGTGGCGGGTCGGCGTCGGCGGCCGGGCCTAGGCCGCCATGACCGTCGTGACCAACGACGCAGCCGTGGCCGTCGATCCGACGTCCGGGCACCCGGGCGAGGCGGGGACGGATAGGCTTTTGCGCATGTCGGAAGCCAACTCCGCCCCTGAACGGCAGGGGCTCACACCACGCCAGGCCCGCCGGGTGCGGATCGCCCTCTCCGCGATGATCATGATCGCGGTCGGTGCGGTCCTCACCCTCCGGCTCGGCAGCACGCACTCGGTACTGACGATGGGCTTCTACGGCGTCGCGCTGATCCTCTCGGGCAGCGCGCTGGTGCTCAGCAAGGCGGGACGCACACGCGTGGCCACCGCGGTCCTCGGCGCCGGGGTCGCTCTGGTGCTCGTCGCGGAGTGGGCCGTGGCGTCGCTGCGCTGAGCAGCCACGAGCGGCCGTGGTACCACGGGGAACCACGGTCCACGGGGGAATGGGGGAAGGGGGAGAGGTCCAGGCCCCGGCACGGGGAAGGCGGGGGCCTGGACCTCGTCGGTACGGAACCATGCGGCGCGTCTTTCAGCGGGTCCGCGGGCAACTGGCCGACGGACGGCGGGCGGGGGCATCGAACGGTCGAGGAAAGACGGGCGCGGGCTCACCGCCGGCGCGCGGGGCGAGCGCCACGGGGCTGCGCGGTTCAGCGTCCGCACGCCGAAGGGCACATCACCCTTCGAAGGTGCCCGGATGGGCCGGGGAGCCTGCCCGGCGGGGGCGTCACACGCCTGACGCCGTGCGGCGACGTCGTGGTGGAGCCGCCCGCTGGTCCAGGGGTCTGCTGTGACATGCAGTCATGTTCCTGGTCCGGCCCGGTCATGACAAGGGTCGAGCCGGGTGGAACGTCCAGTTCCGCGTCAGGTGCCGGAGACGGCCCTCAGATGGGACTTGCCGCGGCGGACGTCGGGCGTGCCCGCGTGCCGGGGCTCGCGGAGCACCAACGTCATCCGGGTGTACCCGTCGTCCTGGAGCGTGCCCGGGGTCTCGTCCACGATGCGGCACTCGGCGTGGCCCCAGCCCGGGTCGGGGTGGTACACGGTCCGGACCGCGCCGTCGTGGTGGACGGCTGCCGCACCGGTCGCCCGGACCCAGTGCGGCAGCCCGAAGCGGTAGGCGGCGTCCATGATCGGGTCGTCCTCGATGTCCTTGCGAATGGCCTGAAGCACTCCGTCGTCCGCCCACCGTTCGAGGGCGGATTCGAGCTGGGCCAGCAGCGGCAGGCACCAACTCGTCTCGCGGTCGCCGAGCACCGAGCCCGCTTCCGGGTGGAAGAGCACGAACCGCAGGAAGTTCTGGTCCGGCATGGCGGTGGGGTGGGGGCCGATGCCCCGGAACAGCGCCTGGAACGCCGGGTTCACATGGGCCACGTCCCAGCGCCGGTCGAAGAGCACCGACGGCAGCGGCACCGCGTCCATCATCGTGGCGTAGTCGCTCAAGTACGCGCGGGTGGCGGCGTCCAGGGAGGGGGCGTCGTCGATCGAGTCGGACGGCGCGGCCACCGAAGGGAAGGGGAACAGCGGTCCGACCGGGGTGCGGTACGGAAACGCGGGTCCGGACGGACGGGCGGGCCCCAGCGGGACGGTCGTGGACGCCGGGGACACCGGCGACGGCGGCATCTCGCGGTCGACCGCGAGCCGGAACAGCCAGCCGCCCTGCTGGTCGGTCATCTCCAACGCCTTGACGAGCGCGGCGAGTCTGTCCTCGGTCCACTCGTGGGCGGGGGTGCGCTCCCACACGTCGTACGTGCCGGCGCTGATCTCCAAACGGGCCGCCATGTCGTCCGGGGTCAGCCCGAGCTCTTCCCGCCGGCCCCGCACAAGGTCGGCGAACCTCCTCGTCCTGAGGGTGCCGCGGCCTGTACCCGCGCACCCCCTGCGCCCGTGGACACCAGGACGGTTGATCTCCGCCTCATGTGTCATCGAGAACGCCACCCTTCCCGAAGTCCTGCCGCGGCGGCGTCATTCGATCTTTACTCCGCCCTTGGTGATCCTGCGCCTCTTCTCAAGCACATGTCAACTATCGTGGCATTCCCCGCCAGGGTTGGCCTATATCCCGCCACAGCTGTGGCAAAACGTGGCTCCAGAAGCCCGAAACGGTTAATCTCCCCGGAGCCAACTGTGTGCGGAGCCCTCTCGCGTGATCTAGGAGACCTACTGGTGACAGACGGCTTCTCGGTTCCGGGTCCGGCAGCCGCGGACATTCTGACGGCATCCGTGGCCCGCGTCGCCGAACTCGCGGACCGACTCGGTCTGAGTCGCGACGAGGTCTTCGGCGTGGAGCAACTCTCTGAGGCGTCCGGCGTGCCCGCCCCGGTGGTCACCGCACTGCTCGACGGGCGCTCCGCGGGCGAGCCCGACCTCCAGGCGCGCTTCCTGCAACGCCTCGACATGCTGCGCCGCACACGGCTGAAGGGGAACGGCCGCCGCTACACCCAGCAGGAGATCGCCGACGGCGCCGGGATGTCCCGGCAGCAGGCCGGCGCCCTGATCAACGGCGACCGCCGCCCCACCATGGAACACTGTGACGCGATCCAACGGTTCTTCGGCGTCCACGCCGGATTCCTCACCGCCGACGACACGGACGCCCTGCACGGCGCGCTCCAGCGCACGGAACAGCGGCTGCTCCAGGACTACGCCGGGGACGGCGACCCGCTGGAGCGGCTGCTCCAGGACCACGGCGTGCGCGGCATCGCCTGGCGCGCCGCGCAGCTCCCGACCGACAAGCACCGCGACAAGGTGACCGAATGGCTCGACATGCTCCTGGAGAGCGTCAAGCCGACAGAGCCGCGAGAATCGGCCGATTCCCAGGATGAGGACAGCGCCAACCCGACGGAAACCTGACTTCAGAAAGGGCGCCTGTCCGCGACAGGATTTCCGGACACGGTCGACGGCCGCGGAAGCTGACGGGGAGAGGAGAACGGTGAGCATTGGCAAGGAGATGCGTCGGCTCTGCGGCGAGTTGGTCGCGGGGATCGACCTGCCCGCGCCCGCGGACCCCGCCGATCTCTACACGGCCCTGTGCAGCGGCATGAGCCGCCACCGCGGCCGGCCGGTGCGCTACCGCACGGCCGTCTTCCCGCCGGGCACCGCGAGCGGGCTCTGGCTCGACATGACCGACCAGGACCTCGTCGTCATCGAGGAGCGCACCGCGCCCGACCACCAACTCGTCATTCTCGGCCATGAGTTGTGGCACATGAAGGCCGGTCACTGCAGCCATCACATCGAGGGCGCCGCCGTCGCAGCCCGGCTGCTGAGCGACGAGGCCGACCTCCAGGACACCGTCCTCAAGGTCGCCGCCCGGACCCGGTTCGACCAGTCCGAGGAGAACGAGGCGGAGAGCTTCGGCCTGCTGCTCGGCAGCAAGTGCCGCTCCTGGCTGGCGGGTTCCTCCGCGCGCGGGCCGCGCTGCCGCGACGGCCTCGCCGGACGCATCGAGGCGTCCCTGGGATATCGCGGACCCCAGGGCTGACCCGCATGCACAGAGCCACGCGCACGGCGCGGGCGGGCCGCACCGCCGCACCGCCCGTCGCCGGGACGACCGGGAGCCGCGCCCCCTCGGAGTCGAAGGCCGGTCGGGACACCGTGCGCCGGCACAACCTCAGTCTGGTGCTGCGGGCGGTGCGGGACGCCGGCGAGATCACCCGGGCGGGGGTGTCGGCCCGGGTGGGCCTGACCCGGGCTGCGGTCTCCTCCCTCGTGGAACAGCTCCTGGAGAGCGGTTTCCTGTCCGAGTCGGGGAAGAGCTTCAGCGGCCAGGCCGGTCGCCCCGGCACGGTCCTCAAGGTCTCCCGCACCGGCGTCGCCGGCCTCGGCGTGGAGATCAACGTCGATTACGTCTGCGTCTGCGTCGTCGACCTCGCGGGCACCGACCGGGTCCGGTTGGTGGAACACCTCGACAACCGCGGGGCCGCGCCGGCCCGGGTACTGGCGCGCGCCGCCCGCATCGCGACCCGCGCGCTCGGCTCGGCCGAGGAGCAGGACCTCCGCCCGGTGGGGGCCGCGCTCGCCCTGCCGGGACTGGTGTCCTCGGGCACGGTCCGGGCCGCCCCCAACCTCGGTTGGAGCCGCGTGCCCGCGGAGGACCTGTTCGCCGACGCGCTCGCCGGGCACCGCGCGAAGCTGCCCGCGCTGCCGGTGCGCTCCGAGAACGAGGCCAACCTGGCCGCCCTCGCGGAGCTGTGGTTCGGCGGGCTGGGCGAGGCCCGTACGTTCCTCTATCTCTCCGGGGAGATAGGTGTCGGCGGGGCCCTGGTGCTCGACGGCGAACTGCTGCGGGGCGCGCACGGCTTCGCCGGGGAGATAGGCCACGCCGTCGTCGCCCCCGACGGCCCCGAGTGCCGCTGCGGCTCGCGGGGGTGTCTTGAGCAGTACGCCGGCCAGTCCGCGCTGTTGCGCGCCGCGGGGCTCGACGAGACCGCCGGGGCGAGCGCCGTCGCCGAACTCGTCCACCGCGCCCGGGCCGGGGACGAGCGGGCGCTGACCGCGCTGACGCGGGCGGGGGTGATGCTCGGGCGGGTGCTGTCCGGCGCGGTGAACCTGTTCGACCCCGACGCCGTCGTCCTCGGCGGGATCTACCGGCCGCTGGTGCCCTGGCTCGCCCCGCCCGCCGCACGGGAGTTGGGCTCGCGGGTGGTGTCCGGGCTGTGGCCGCCGGGCGCGGCCCGGCTGCGGGCCTCCTCCCCCGCGGCGGACGCCGCCCGCGGCGCCGCCGCCCTGGTCGTGCAGGACGTGCTCACCGATCCGCTCACCTTCAGCAGCCGCACGGCGGGCTGACCCTTCCCGGCGGAGCGGGGCCGGACCACCGGGAAGGGTCAGGTCGAGCGCACCGGCTCAGGCGGTGCCGAGCAGGTGGTCCAGGGCCAGTTGGTCCAGTTCCTCGAAGCCCATGCCCCGGGCCGCCGCCGCTTCCGGGTCGAAGGTCTCGTACGCCGTGGGGTCGGCCAGCAGGCCCGCGAGCCCGTCCTCGGCGGTGGGCCGGGCCAACTCGTCCAGGCGGGCGGCGCGCAGCGCCTCCTTCACCCGGGGGTCGCCGCGGAAGGCGGCGGCGCGGGCCTTGAGGACGAGGTAGTTGCGCATGCACCCCGCGGCGGACGCCCACACGCCGTCGGCGTCCTCGGTCCGCGGCGGCTTGAAGTCGAAGTGCCGCGGCCCGGCGTAGCCGGCCATCTCCAAGAGGTCGACCAGCCAGAACGCGGAGCGCAGGTCGCCGGCGCCGAATCGCAGGTCCTGGTCGTACTTGATGCCGTTCTGGCCGTTGAGGTCGATGTGGAAGAGCTTGTCCGCCCACAGGGCCTGGGCGATGCCGTGCGGGAAGTTCAGCCCGGCCATCTGCTCGTGGCCCACCTCCGGGTTCACCCCGTACAGCCCCGGCCGCTCCAGCCGTTCGATGAACGCGAGGGCGTGGCCGACGGTGGGCAGCAGAATGTCGCCGCGGGGCTCGTTGGGCTTGGGTTCGATGGCGAAGCGCAGGTCGTAGCCCTGCTCGGTGACGTACGCGCCGAGCAGGTCGAACGCCTCCTTCATCCGGTCGAGCGCGACGCGGACGTCCTTGGCGGCACCGGACTCGGCGCCCTCGCGCCCGCCCCAGGCCACATAGGTCCGGGCGCCCAGCTCCACCGCGAGGTCGACGTTGCGGATCGTCTTGCGCAGGGCGTAGCGGCGCACGTCCCGGTCGTTGGCGGTGAAGGCGCCGTCCTTGAAGACGGGGTGGGTGAAGAGGTTGGTCGTGGCCATCGGCACCACGAGCCCGGTGGCGTCCAGCGCGGCACGGAACCGCCGTACGCAGCGGGCGCGTTCGGCGTCGTCGGCGCCGAAGGGGATCAGGTCGTCGTCGTGGAAGGTGACGCCGTACGCGCCGAGGTCGGCGAGGCGGTGCACGGCGTCGACGGGGTCGAGGGGCGGCCGGGTCGCGTCCCCGAAGGGGTCCCTGCCCTGCCAGCCGACCGTCCACAGGCCGAAGCTGAACTTGTCCTCGGGGGTGGGGGTGACGTCCACTTCGCTGCCCGCCTTCGTCATCCGTGTCCATCGTCCGTGGTCCATCGGGGTTTTGTTTTCTGCCCTGATAAATGATGCACACGGCACCCGGTTCACAGAAGACCTACAACATCTGTTGTTCCAGGACAGGTTGGCGTAATTTGTTCGCCGCCAGTCCAAATGGATCAGAGAGGTGGAGCGATGCCGGCTCAGGCTGTCGTCATCGGCGTGGACAGCTCTACGCAGTCGACGAAGGCGGCGTTCGTCGACGCGGCCACCGGTCGGACGCTCGCCGTCGGCCGCGCCCCGCACGAGGTGACCGGCGAGCGGGGCGCGCGCGAGAGCGACCCCGAGGAGTGGTGGCAGGCGCTGCGGGATGCGGTGGGGGCCGGGCTGAAGGAGTGCGGGCTTCCTGCCTCCGCGGTGACCGGGATCGCGGTCGCCGGGCAGCAGCACGGCCTGGTCGCCATGGACTCCGCGGGCCGGCCGGTGCGCCCGGCGCTGCTGTGGAACGACACCCGCTCCGCGCCCCAGGCCGCCGCCCTGGCCCAGGCGCTCGGCGGGCCGGCGGCGTGGACCGCGCGCACCGGCTCCGTCCCGGTCGCCGCCGTCACCGCCGCCAAGTGGCGCTGGCTGTCCGAGCACGAACCCCGGGCGGCCGAGCGGACGGCGGCGGTGCGCCTGCCGCACGACTTCCTCACGGAACGACTCGCCGGCGTCGCCGCCACCGACCCCGGCGACGCGTCGGGCACCTGCTGGTACTCGACCGCGACCGGTGCGTACGACGCGGAGGTCCTCGACCTCATCGGGCTCGAAGCGGCCCTGTTGCCCGCGGTCGCACCCGGCGGCGGCAGCCGCGTCGGGGCGCTCACCGAAGCGGCGGCGCAGCACCTGGGGCTGGCTGCGGGCATCGCGGTCGCCGCGGGCACGGGCGACAACATGGCCACGGCGGTGGGCCTGGGGCTCGGCGCGGCCGGCGTGCTCGACCACCCGGTGCTCAGCCTCGGCACCTCGGGCACGGTCTTCACCGCGACGCGCACCCGGCCCGACTCCCCCGCGATCAACTCCTTCGCCGCGACGGACGGCACGTTCCTCCCGTTGGGCTGCACCCTGAACTGCACGCTCGCCGTGGACAAGGTCGCCGCCCTGCTCGGGCTGAGCCGGGACACCGCGGAGGCGGGCGGGGAGCTGGTCCTGCTGCCGTACCTCGACGGCGAGCGGACGCCGAACCTGCCGCACGCCGCCGGGCTCCTCACCGGGCTGCGCCACACCACGAGCCGTCAGCAGGTGCTGGGCGCGGCGTACGAGGGCGCCACGGTGTCGGTGCTGCGGGCGCTCGACGAGGTGCTGCGCGCCAGCGGCCTCGACCCGGCGGACCCCTCCGTCGCCGGGCGTCCCCTGCGTCTGGTCGGGGGCGGTGCCCGGGGGCGTTACTGGGTGGAGACGGTCCGTCGGCTCTCGGGCCGTCCGCTGCTGGTGCCCGAGGCCACGGACCTCACCGCGCTCGGGGCCGCCGCGCTCGCCGCCGCTGCCGCGACCGGCGAGGACCCGGTGGCCGTCGCCACCCGCTGGCAGTCGAAGACGGGGCGCACGACCGAGTGGCCCGCGGTGGAACGCGACGTCGAGACCTGGCAGCGCGTCACCTCGGTCCTGGAGCGCTGCACGGACGCCCCCTCGGGCTGACGCGGCGTGCCCGGGAGGTGCCGCCGTACCCCGAACCGTTCCCCACCTGGGCCGTTGTCCCGCGCCCGAGCACGATCGTTGACATGTCTGCTTCCTGTAACGGCCCGGTCCGGGCCTGACGACACCCCTTTTGCGGCGCCGCCGCCTCGGACCAGAGTGGTTCCCGCGAACTGACGAGCCGGGCCCGACCGACCGAGCGGCCCACACACGATTCGGGGAACCCCTCCATGCCTGCCGTGTTTTCCGTGAATTCCGCCCTCCGCACCAAGGCCGCCGTCGCCAGCGCCTTCCTCGCCGGCACGATGCTGTTGTCCGCCTGCGGCTCCGACACGAAGGACGGCGCGGACGCCAAGGGTTCGGACAAGTCGGGCTCGACGGCGCAAGCGGAGGGCGACGCGGCGAAGGCGGACGGGGTCAGCGGCACGTTCGCCGGCGGGACGATCAGCTATCTGGCGCCGGGCAAGCACGTCGTCACGGCCAAGGGGAAGGACCAGCAGTTCCTGGTCGCCGCCGACACCCAGGTGCTCGGCGCCGGCACCCTGTGCGGCGCGTACAACCCACGGGCGACGAACAAGTGCACCGTGGAGGACCTGGAGAAGGCCGTCAAGAAGGGCTCCGTCACCGCCGACGTGGTGATGGCGGACGGCATCGCCGTGAAGGTCACCGAGCGCGCCGCGCCCGACGGGGGCGCGCCCGACGAGGACGACGCGGCGACGCCACCGGGCCAGAACCAGAGCAAGGGCACGGACAAGAGCACCGGCGGGACCAAGGGCACGGACAAGGGGAAGGGTTCGAGCGGCACCCCCGGCACGAACGGCGGCAACGGCGGCAACGGCGGGGGCGGCAACACCGGCGGGGGCGTGAACGGCACCTGGTTCGGCAACGTGACCTTCGTCGCACCGGGCAAGTACGCCGTCAGCGGCCCGAAGAACGAGAGCCAGATGTTCTACATCGCCGTCGACACCAAGATCTGGGGGGCGGGTGACATCTGCGGCGACGAGCAGGGCCAGTCGGCAACGCTGTGCACCGAGGCCCAGTTGGAGTCCGTCGCCAAGAAGGGCGGGGTGTCCGCCGAGGTCGTCATCGAGAACGGCAACGCGGTGACGGTCACCGACGACCGCTGACGACGGCTGAGGACCACCGAGGCCCACTGTCGACAGGAGCCCGCCACCGCAACGCAACGACCCGCTCAGAACGCCCCCGTACTATATGCGTTCGTCGAACACAGATATCGCCCTGCTCACCTCGCGTCCGCGTCGTGGGCGGGGCAGGCACGCGCCGGGAGGCGACCATGGGCACCCGTCGGACCTCATTGCCGGGAGTCGGTACGCAGTACGACTTCACGACCGAGGCGGGACGGCACATCTCCGTCGTGGTGCACCACGACGGACGCCGCTTCCTCGGCTTCTACAAATCGGACGACCCCGACGCCTGCCAGTTGGAGGTGCCGTTGTCGTCCGAGGAGGCCACCGCGCTGGCGCACCTGATCGACCCGGCGCCGATCGACGCCGTACGGACGGACGGCATCGACCTCGTCACGGAGCACATCCAGATCGGGAACCGGTCCCCGTACGCGGGGCGGCTGCTCGGTGACACCCAGGCGCGCAGCCGGACCGGCGCCTCCATCGTCGCCGTGCTGCGGCGCACCGGTGCGCACCCGTCGCCGGGGCCGGACTTCCGCTTCGCCCTCGGGGACACGCTCGTCGCCGTCGGTACCCGTGAGGGCGTGGACGCGCTCGCCGAGATCGTTGCGGAAGGCTGATCAGTGCACGAGACCACCACCCTCCTCATCGAGCTCGGGGCGATCATCCTCGGGCTGGGGCTGATAGGCCGCTTCGCGGGCCGCATCGGGCTCTCCCCCATCCCGCTCTACCTGCTGGTGGGCCTGGCGTTCGGAGCGGGCGGACTGCTGCCGCTCAGCGCCAGCGAGGACTTCATCGCCGTCGGCGCGGAGATCGGCGTCATCCTGCTGCTGCTCCTGCTCGGTCTGGAGTACAGCGCGTCCGAACTGGTCGGCAGCCTCAAGACGCAGTACCCGTCGGGCGCGGTGGACTTCGTCCTCAACGCGCTGCCGGGCGCGGCGGCGGCGCTGCTGCTCGGCTGGGGCCCGGTGGCCGCGGTCGCCCTGGCCGGCGTCACCTGGATCTCGTCGTCCGGTGTGATCGCGAAGGTGCTGACGGACCTGGGACGGCTGGGCAACCGGGAGACCCCGGTGATCCTCGGCATCCTGGTGATGGAAGACCTGGCGATGGCGGTGTACCTGCCGCTGCTCACCGCCCTGTTGGCGGGCGTCGGGCTCGCCGGCGGCAGCATCACGCTGATGATCGCGCTGGGCACCGTGGGCATCGTGCTCTATCTGGCGCTGCGGCACGGCCGGCTCATCAGCCGGGCGGTCTCCTCGGACAACCCGGAGATGCTGCTCCTGGTGGTGCTCGGGCTGACGTTGCTGGTCGCGGGCATCGCACAGGAGCTTCAGGTGTCGGCGGCGGTCGGCGCCTTCCTGGTGGGCATCGCGCTGTCAGGGGAGGTCGCGGAGGGCGCGCGCAAGCTGCTGACGCCGCTGCGGGACCTGTTCGCCGCGGTGTTCTTCGTCTTCTTCGGACTGTCGACGAATCCGTCCGACATCCCGCCGGTGCTGCTGCCGGCGCTGCTGCTCGCGCTGGTCACCACCGCCACGAAGATCGCGACGGGTTGGTACGCGGCGGGCCGCGCCGGCATCGGTCCGCGCGGTCGGCTGCGTGCGGGCGGTGCGCTGGTGGCGCGCGGTGAGTTCTCCATCGTGATCGCGGGGCTCGCGGTGGCGTCGGAGCCGCGGATCGGTCCGATCGCCACGGCGTACGTCCTGATCCTGGTGATCCTCGGCCCGCTGGCGGCGCGCTGGGCCGAGCCGTGTTTGGCGCGGTTGTACGAGGCGCGCAAGCCGCAGCACGCGGCCGACGAGGCGAGCAGCGAGCGCCCCGAAGGCGCCGAGCAACCGGTTCAGCTCGACAAGCCCGACACTCTGGACGAGCTGGACGAGCTGGACGAGCCCGCCAAGGACGACGCCCGGGCTCGCGACGGGGGCGACCGTACCCCGACCGCGCAGGAAGAACCGGCGTAACTCCCCGAGGTCCTCCCGACGCGACCGGGCCGCCCCGCCGACAGCGCGCGGGGCGGCCCTGACTCTTTCGGGCGGGCTCAACGCGGTGTGCTGCCGTGCCAGGAGTCCCAGAGCGCCGCGTACGCGCCGCCCGCCGCGACCAGTTCGTCGTGGGTGCCGAGTTCGGTGAGGCGGCCGTCCTCCATCACCGCGACCCGGTCGGCGTCGTGCGCGGTCGTCAGGCGGTGGGCGACGGCGATGACCGTACGGCCCTTGAGGACGGCGGCGAGGGCGCGTTCCGCGTGCCGGGCGCTCCTCGGGTCCAGCAGCGCGGTCGCCTCGTCGAGCACGAGGGTGTGCGGGTTCGCCAGCACCACGCGCGCCAGCGCGAGCTGTTGCGCCTGGGCCCCGTCGGTGTGGTGACCGCCCGCGCCGAGTTCGGCGTCGAGGCCGCCGGGCAGTTCCACGGCCCACTGCGCGCCGACGGCGACGAGGGCCGCCGTCAGCTCGTCGTCGGTCGCGTCGGGCGCGGCGATCCGCACGTTGTCCCGGACCGTGCCGATGAAGACGTGGTGCTCCTGGGTGACGAGGACGACGTGCCGCCGTAGCTGTGCGGGGTCGAGGTCGGCCACGGGCACTCCGCCGACGCTCACCGTGCCGCCGTGCGGGGCGTCCAGACCGGCCAGCAGCCGGCCGAGGGTGGACTTGCCGGCACCGGACGGGCCGACGACGGCCAGGTGTTCGCCCGGTCGGACGGTGAGGTCGACCCCGCGCAGCACGTCCTCGCCGCCCTCGTACGCGAACCGGGCGCCGATGACCTCGATGCGGTCGCCTTCGGGGGTCGGCGAGGCGGTGGCGTCCGTGCGGGGGACGAGTGCGAGCCCTTCGACGCGGGCGAAGGAGGCACCGCTGCTCTGGAGCTGTTCGACCCGGTCCAGGACGGCTTCCAGGGGGTGGGCGAGTTGGCGCAGATAGAGCGCGGCAGCCACCACGGCGCCCAGGGTGACCGTGCCGCGGTCGACCAGGACGGCGCCCACCAGGAGCACCCCGGCGAGCGGGACGACCTGCGCGACGTCCACGCCCGGATAGAGCACCGAGCGCAGGAAGAGCGTCCGCAGCCGGGTGCGCACGCAGGTGTCGACGGCGTCCTGGGCGCCGTCGATCCGCTGGCGCTGGAGGCGGAGCGCCTCCACGGTGCGGGCGCCGGTGGCGGTGGCGGCGAGTTGTTCGGCCAGGTGGGAGTTGGCCTCCCCTTCGGCGAGGTAGCCGCCGAGCGCGTGCCGCAGGTACCAGCGCGTCACGAGCCAGCAGCCGAGGACGACGAGGAGCCCGAAGAGGCCGAGGAGCGGATCGAGTACGGCCAGCGCGCCGAGGATGAACAGCGCCTGGACGCCGTTGACGAACACGTCGGGCGCGGCGTCGCGCAAGGTGACGCCGAGGGCGGCGACGTCGGTGGTGCCGCGGGTGGTCAGGTCCCCGGTGCCGGCGCGTTCGACGACGGACGCGGGCGCGTTCAATGCACGGTCGGTGAACTCCTCCCGCACGTGCGCCAGCGCCCGCTCCCCGAAGCGGTAGCCGATGTGGCGCGCCCAGCGGGCCAGCAGGAGTTGGGCGAGGGCGAAGCCGAGGATGGTGAGGGCCAGCCGGTCCACGGTGGCGACCGGGGCGCCCGCGGTGACCTCGTCGACGATGTCGCCGAGCAGCCAGGGGCCGACGAGTCCGGCGCCGGCGGCGAGTGCGTTGAGCGCCATCATCGCGGCGAAGGGGCCGGGGGCGAGCCGTACCAGGCGCAGGGCGGCCCGGCTGACCTGGGCGGGCGTGGCGATCGGCAGCGTACGGCCGTTTGCCGTGGTGCCGGCTGCGGTGTCGGCGTTCACCGCACGACCTCCGGGGACTCCGCGCCGGCGCCCCCGGCGTCAGGACCGGTGTCGGGGTCGGACTCGTCGGTGCCCCGGGAGACCAGGCGCCGGTATCCGTCCTCGCCGTCGAGGAGTTCCCGGTGGCTGCCGGTGGCCACCACCCGCCCGTCGACCAGGTAGTGGACGGTGTCGGCCCGGTCCAGCACCAGCGGCGACGTGGTGGTGACCAGGGTCGTGCGGCCCGTCCGGGCGGCGCGCAGCCGCTCGGCGACGGCCGCTTCGGTGTGGGCGTCCAGCGCCGACGTCGGATCGAGAGCGAGCAGCGTCTCGGGTTCGGCGAGCAGCGCCCGCGCGAGCCGCACGCGCTGGCGCTGGCCACCGGACAGGTTGCGTCCGCGCGGTTCGACGAGGGAGTCCAGCCCGTTCGGCAGTCCGCGGACGACGTCCTCGGCGACCGCGGTGTGCAGGGCGCGGGCCAGGTCGTCCGCGGTGCGCTCGTGCCGTCCGGCGAGGACGGTGCGCAGCGGGCCGGTGAAGAGGTCGGCTTCGTTGTCGGCGACGAGGATGCGGGTGCGCACCCGGTCGAGGTCGATCGCGTCGAGCCGGACGCCGCCCCAGGTGGCGTCGGACGGGGTGAAGCGGCCGAGCCGGTCGACCACCAGCGCGCAGTCGGCGGGCCGGTCGCCGACGAGTGCGGTGAACCGACCGGGGTGGACGGTGACGCCGGACACGGGGTCGTGCAGGGCGGCGGGGGCCGCGGGCCCGCCGCCCGCTCCGGCTCCGGCTCCGGCTCCGGCGGATTGCGCCGTGTCGGGCTCCAACTCCAGGAAGCGCAGCACCCGGCGGGCCGCGACCAGGCCGCGGCTGATGTCGTCGCCGGCTTCGATGAGGAAGGCGACGGGGACGACGAGGACGGCCGTGTACCCGTACACGGCGATGAGTTCGCCGACGGTGATGTCGCCCTGCGCCGCCATCCGGGCCGCGAGCCAGGTCACCGCGGCGAGGAAGAGCGCGGGCAGCCCGATGCTGAGGGCCTCGATCCAACTCGTGACGGCGCCGACCCGGTGGCCCTGCTGCCGCAGGGCCTGTGACTCGCGCCGGTAGCGCTCGGCGTACGTCTGCTTGCCGCCGATGCCGTGCAGGACGTGCAGCCCGCCGACGATGTCGCCGAAGCGGGCGGCGAGCTTTCCCTGACGGTGGCGGTACGCGGCCTCCGCGCCCTGGAGCCGGCTGAGGAGCGGGCCGACGAGGAGCGCGATCAGGGGCGCGCCGAGCAGGACCACCGCGGCGAGCAGCGGGTCCACGGCGAAGAGCAGGACGGCCACGATGACGAAGGCGAGGGCCGCGCCGACGCCGGGGCCGGTGAAGGTGAGCGCTTCGGCCACGGCCCCGGCGTCCGCGAAGCCGATGGTGACGACCTCGCCGGCGCTGACGCGGCGTTGGAGGGCTGCGCCCAGCCGGGCGGAGTGGCGCACCACGACGCGTACGGTGCGGAAGGCCGCGTCCATGCGGATCTTCGTCATGGTGCGGTGTCGCAGTGCGCCGACGAGCGCGTTGGCGACGCCGACCGCGACGAGCACGCCGGCCCAGAGGACGACGTCGGACCGGTCGCCGTCCTTCAGTCCGTCGTCGATGGCCCGGGACAGCAGGTACGGCATGAGGGTGAGGCCGACCATCCACGCGCTGCCGAGCAGCGTGCCCGTGGCGACCCGCCGCTTCTGGCTGATCGCCAGCCACACCAGGTAGCGCCCGGGGCCACGGCGGTCCGGGGTGCCCGGGTCCGTGCTCTGCGACTGAAGCTGCATGCGCCACACCCTAGGGACGCCGGACGTGGGGATCATCTGAAAAACGGCGGGGGCGCGACCGGTCGTTGCCGGTCGCGCCCCTCGCCGCGATCAGGTCAGCCCTTCTGCGTCAGCTCCTTCAGGGCGACGTTCAGTTCGAGCACGTTGACCCTGGGCTCGCCGATGAAGCCGAGGATCCGGTCGCTGGTGTGGTCCTCGACCAGCTTCTCCACCCGGTCGACGTCGAGCTCGTTGCGCTCGGCGACGCGGCGGACCTGGATGTCGGCGTAGTCGGGCGAGATGTGCGGGTCGAGGCCGGAGCCGGACGAGGTCACCGCGTCCGGCGGGACGTCGGCGGCCTTCGGCTGCCAGTCCGCCGTGGTGTTGTCGGCGATCACGGCCGCCTTGGCCGTCTTCACCCACTCGATCAACTGCTTGCTGTCCCCGGCTCGGTTGGTGGCGCCGGACAGGATCAACGAGTACTGGGTGTTGACCGAGTTGCTGCCGAGGCCGTTGGAGGGCCGCGGCTGGAACCACCGCAGGTCGGGGCGTTCGGCCTCGTCGGGGTCGTTCGGGTCCTTCTTCGGCAGGTTGTACTTCTGGCCGATGAGGGAGGAGCCGACGACCTCGCCGTCGGAGGAGATCTCCGAGCCGTTGGCGTTGTCGTTGAAGAGGGCCTGGGCGACCCCGGTCACGGCGAGCGGGTAGAGGACGCCGCAGACGACGGTGAGGACGAGCAGGGCCCGCAGGCCCGCCGCGATCAGCCGTCCCGTGTTGCGTACGGAGGTGTTCATGGAGGTCACCCGATGCCAGGGATTGCGGAGATGATCAGGTCGATGAGCTTGATGCAGACGAACGGGGCGACGAGGCCGCCGAATCCGTAGACGGTCAGGTTGCGGCGGAGCATCTGGTCCGCGCTGCTCGGCCGGTAGCGCACGCCGCGCAGGGCGAGCGGCACCAGGGCGATGATGATCAGCGCGTTGAAGACGACCGCGGACAGGATCGCGGACTCCGGCGACGACAGCCGCATGACGTTCAGCGTGTCCAGACCGGGGTACGCGACGGTGAAGATCGCCGGGATGATGGCGAAGTACTTCGCCACGTCGTTGGCGATGGAGAAGGTGGTCAGGGCGCCCCGGGTGATCAGGAGCTGCTTGCCGATCTCGACGATCTCGATGAGCTTCGTCGGGTTGGAGTCGAGGTCGACCATGTTCCCGGCCTCCTTGGCGGCGGAGGTGCCGGTGTTCATCGCCACGCCCACGTCGGCCTGGGCGAGGGCGGGGGCGTCGTTGGTGCCGTCGCCGGTCATCGCGACCAGCTTGCCGCCCGCCTGCTCCCGCTTGATGAGCGCCATCTTGTCCTCGGGCGTGGCCTCCGCGAGGAAGTCGTCGACGCCGGCCTCCTCGGCGATGGCGCGCGCCGTCAGCGGGTTGTCGCCGGTGATCATCACCGTCCGGATGCCCATCCGGCGCAGCTCCTCGAAGCGGTCCCGCATGCCCTCCTTGACGACGTCCTTGAGGTGGATGACGCCGAGCACCCGGGCGCCCTCGCCGTCCTCGACCGCGACCAGCAGCGGGGTGCCGCCGGCGGTGGAGATCTCCTCGGTGAGCCCTTCGGCGTCGGGTCCGACCTCGCCGCCCTGCTCGCGCACCCAGGCCAGTACGGCGCCGGTGGCGCCCTTGCGGACCTTGCGGCCGTCGACGTCGACGCCGGACATCCGGGTCTGGGCGGTGAAGGGGATCCACTCGGCGTGCTGGAGTTCGCCCTGGTGGCGCTCGCGCAGCCCGTACTTCTCCTTGGCGAGGACGACGATCGAGCGGCCCTCGGGGGTCTCGTCCGCCAGGGACGACAGCTGGGCGGCGTCGGCGAGTTCGGCGGCGGTGCACCCGCGCACGGCCACGAACTCGGCGGCCTGCCGGTTGCCGAGGGTGATGGTGCCGGTCTTGTCCAGCAGCAGCGTGGACACGTCGCCGGCGGCCTCCACCGCGCGCCCGGACATGGCGAGCACGTTGCGCTGCACCAGCCGGTCCATGCCGGCGATGCCGATGGCGGAGAGCAGCGCGCCGATGGTGGTCGGGATCAGACAGACCAGCAGGGCGGCGAGCACGATCAGGGACGTCTGGTCGTCGGCGCCGGCGTAGACCGCGAACGGCTTGAGGGTGACGACGGCCAGCAGGAAGACGATGGTGAGCGAGGCGAGCAGGATGTTGAGCGCGATCTCGTTCGGCGTCTTCTGCCGTGAGGCGCCCTCGACCAGGCCGATCATCCGGTCGATGAAGGTCTCGCCGGGCTTGGTGGTGATCTTGATGACGATCCGGTCGGAGAGCACCTTGGTGCCGCCGGTGACCGCGCTGCGGTCACCGCCCGACTCCCGGATGACGGGCGCGGACTCGCCGGTGATGGCGGACTCGTCGACGGAGGCGACGCCTTCGACGACGTCGCCGTCGCCGGGGATGACGTCACCGGCTTCGCAGACCACCAGGTCGCCGATGCGCAGCTCGGTGCCGGGGACGCGCTCTTCGCGGCCCTCGGCCAGCCGGCGGGCGACGGTGTCGGTCTTGGCCTTGCGCAGGGTGTCGGCCTGCGCCTTGCCACGGCCCTCGGCGACGGCTTCGGCGAGGTTGGCGAAGACGACGGTGAGCCACAGCCAGGCCGTGATCGCCCAGCCGAACCAGTCCCCCGGGTCGCTCAGCGCGAGCACGGTCGTCACCACGGAGCCGACGAGCACCACGAACATCACGGGTGCCTTGACCATCACCCGCGGGTCGAGCTTGCGCACGGCGTCGGGCAGGGACTTCAGGAGTTGCCTGGGGTCGAACAGGCCCCCGCCGACGCGTCCCCCGTCCGGCTTGTGCCCGGTGGGCACGTCCGAGTGGGGTGCACGGGTCGGAGTGATCGTGCTCATGACGCGAGCCCTTCGGCGAGCGGACCCAGCGCCAGCGCCGGGAAGTAGGTGAGTCCGGTGATGATCAGGATGGTCCCCAGGAGCAAGCCGGTGAACAGCGGTTTCTCGGTGCGCAGGGTGCCCGCGGTGGCGGGGACCGGCTTCTGTTCGGCGAGCGAGCCGGCGAGCGCGAGGACGAACACCATCGGCAGGAAGCGGCCCAGCAGCATCGCGAGTCCGATGGTGGTGTTGAACCACTGGGTGTCGGCGTTGAGGCCGGCGAAGGCCGAGCCGTTGTTGTTGGCGCCGGAGGTGTAGGCGTACAGGATCTCGGAGAACCCGTGCGCCCCGGAGCCGCCGACCGCCATCTCGGCGGTGTTGGTCATGGAGTCCGGCGGGGTCGGCAGGGCGATCGCGAGTGCGGTGAAGCCGAGCACCAGCGTGGGCGTGACCAGGATGTAGCAGGCCGCCAGCTTGATCTCGCGGGTGCCGATCTTCTTGCCGAGGTACTCGGGCGTGCGACCGACCATCAGCCCGGCGATGAACACCGCGATGATCGCCATGATCAGCATGCCGTAGAGGCCGGAGCCGACGCCGCCGGGGGCGATCTCGCCCAGTTGCATGCCGAGCATCGCGATGCCGCCGCCGTAGCCGGTGAAGGACGACATGAAGCTGTTGACCGCGCCGGTGGAGGTGAGGGTGGTGGAGACCGCGAAGATCGACGAACCGCCGATCCCGAACCGGACCTCCTTGCCCTCGAAGGCGCCCCCGGCGTCCTGGAAGGCCGCGCCCGGGTGGGCGAACTCGGTCCACATCATCAGGGCGACGAAGCCGATCCAGATCAGCAGCATCGTGCCGAGGATGGCGTAGCCCTGCTTGACGTTGCCGACCATCCGGCCGAAGGTGCGGGTGATCGACAGCGGGATCACCAGGATGAGGAAGATCTCCAGCAGGTTGGAGAGCGGGTTCGGGTTCTCGAAGGGGTGGGCGGAGTTGGCGTTGAAGTAGCCGCCGCCGTTGGTGCCCAGCTCCTTGATGACCTCCTGGGAGGCGACCGCGCCGCCGTTCCACTCCTGGCTGCCGCCCATGAACTGGCCGACCTCGTGGATGCCGGCGAAGTTCTGGATCGCGCCCATGGACACCAGCAGGATCGCGCCGATCACGGCGATCGGCAGCAGGATGCGGACCACGCCGCGCACCAGGTCGCACCAGAAGTTCCCCAGCTCACCGGTGGCGCTACGGGCGAAGCCGCGCACCAGGGCGACGGCCACGGCCATGCCGACGGCGGCGGAGACGAAGTTCTGCACCGCCAGGCCGCCGGTCTGCACGACGTGGCCCATGGCCTGCTCGCCGTAGTAGGACTGCCAGTTGGTGTTGGAGACGAAGGAGGCGGCGGTGTTGAACGCCTGGTCGGGGTCGATCGACTGGAAGCCGAGCGAGCCCGGCAGCGCCCCCTGGAGGCGCTGGAGCAGGTAGAGGAAGAGGACCGACACGGCGGAGAAGGCCAGGACGCCCCTGAGGTAGGCGGGCCAGCGCATCTGAGCGGTCGGGTTGGCACCGATGGCCTTGTAGAGCCACTTCTCCCCGCGCAGGTGCTTGTCGGAGGAGTAGACCCGGGCCATGTAGTCGCCCAGCGGGCGGTGGACCAGGGCCAGCGCCACGATCAGCGCCAGCAGCTGGAGCACACCGGCAAGTACGGGACTCATATCGGGGCTAGAACCTCTCCGGGTACAGAAGGGCGAGGACGAGGTAGCCCAGGAGGGCGACGGCGACGATCAGGCCGACGACGTTTTCGACGGTCACAGCTTCGCCACCCCCTTGGCGATGAGAGCCACCAGCGCGAACACCGCGATCGTGGTGACGACGAAGGCCAGGTCGGCCATCGTGAACTCCTGCTCGGATCGGAACTGCACGGTTTTCGGACTGTTCGAGGAAACCTCCTTTCGGGGGGTTCGCCCCCCGGCGTTGACACGTCCCATACGGCTCGGTCAGCGCTCTTGACGCAACCTGTACGGAGTCCGCCCGGGCTGCCGGTGGCGCGCGGTGGGGTGAGGATGGCCGAAAGGCCGCCGGCCCGCAGGTCGGGGGGCCGTCGGTGCGGTACGAGGGATCGGTGCGCGGCGGGTCGGGTCGACGGGGGCGGCCCGCGGTCGTCCGGCCCGGGACAGGGAGCGCGCATGGCCGGGACTCAGCCGGGCACCGGCGCGGCGGGCGCCGCCGCCCGCTGCCGCTCCTGGCTGCTCCAGGGCCTCAGCGAGCAGACCGCCCGCCACCCCGGCCCGCACGGCACCCCGCACGCGGAGGCCAAGGGCCACCGCTGGTACCGCGTGATGTGCCTGACCGGTGTGGACTACTTCTCCAGCCTCGGTTACGCCCCCGGCATCGCGGTCCTCGCCGCCGGACTGCTCTCCCCGCTCGCCACCCTGGTCCTGATCGGCCTGACGCTCTTCGGCGCGCTGCCCGTCTACCGGCGGGTGGCCCGTCGCTCCCCGCACGGCGAGGGCTCCATCGCGATGCTGGAGCGGCTGCTGCCGTGGTGGACGGGGAAGCTGCTGGTCCTGGTGCTGCTGGGGTTCGCGGCCACGGACTTCATCATCACCATCACGCTCTCCGCAGCGGACGCCTCCGCGCACATCGTGGAGAACCCCTATGCACCCGGCTGGCTGCACGGCGAGAACCTGTGGATCACGCTCTTCCTCATCGCGCTGCTCGGCGCGGTGTTCCTCAAGGGCTTCCGGGAGGCCATCGGCGTCGCGGTGCCGCTGGTCTCGGTCTATCTGCTGCTGAACCTGGTGGTGATCGCGGCCTCGGCGTGGCGGGTGGCGACCGGCCCGGTCGTCGTCGGCGACTGGTGGCACGCGATGCTGGGCGAGCACTCCTCGCCGCTGGCGATGATCGGCGTGGCACTGATCGTCTTCCCGAAGCTGGCGCTCGGCATGTCCGGCTTCGAGACGGGCGTCGCGGTGATGCCGCAGATCAAGGGCGATCCGACGGACACGTACGACAACCCGGCCGGCCGCATCCGCGACACCCGCAAGCTGCTGACCACGGCCGCGCTCACCATGAGCAGCTTCCTGCTGCTGTCCAGCCTCGCCACGGTGATGCTGATCCCGGAGGCCGACTTCCAGTCCGGCGGCCCGGCGAACGGCCGCGCCCTCGCCTATCTCGCGCACCAGGAGCTGGGCGAGGTCTTCGGCACGGTGTACGACGTCTCCACCATCTGCATCCTGTGGTTCGCGGGCGCCTCCGCCCTCGCCGGGCTGCTGAACCTGGTCCCCCGCTTCCTCCCCCGCTACGGCATGGCGCCCGAGTGGACCCGGGCGGTGCGCCCGCTGGTGCTGGTCTTCATGGCGATCGCCGTCGGCATCACGCTCTACTTCGACGCGAACGTGGACAAGCAGAGCGGCGCGTACGCCACCGGCGTCCTGGTGCTGATGCTCTCCGCCGCGCTCGCGGTGACCGTCTTCGCCCGCCACAGCGGCGACCACCGGGCGATGGTCGGCTTCGGCCTGATCACGGTCGTGTTCCTCTACACCACGGTCACCAACGTGATCGAACGCCCCGACGGCATCAAGATCGCGGGCCTGTTCATCTTCGCGATCCTGGTCACCTCCTTCGCCTCCCGCATCCACCGGTCCTTCGAGCTGCGCGCGGAGGCCGTCGTCTTCGACCGGACGGCGGAGCGGTTCGTCGACGAGGCGGCGGCGCGCGGTCCGCTGCGGCTGATCGCGCACGACCCGAGCGTGCACACCAAGTCGGAGTACCGGGCCGCGGAGTACCGCAAGCGCGAGGAGACCCATCTACCGGGCCGGCGCCCGGTGCTCTTCCTCGAAGTCGCCGTCCGGGACTCCTCCGACTTCACGGAGGACCTGGTCGTCCGCGGTTCGGAGGCGCACGGGGTGCGCCGGCTGCGGGTGTCGGGACCCACGGTCCCCAACACGATCGCGGCGGTGCTGATGCGGCTGCGGGACCGTACGGGCGAGGTGCCGCACGCGTACTTCACCTGGACCGAGGGCCACCCGGTGAGCCATCTGCTGAAGTTCCTGGTCTTCGGCGAGGGCGAGACGGCGCCGGTGACCCGTGAGGTGCTGCGCCGCGCCGAGCCGGATCCGGCGCGCCGCCCCCGCGTCCACGTCGGCTGATCCCACCTGCGCCGATCCCCGTTCGACGCAACCGCCCGGCCGTCGGCCGACGTCGTCGTGGACGATACGTTGAACTTTTGACTTCGAGTGATGTCTGGGGTTGGGGACGCTCATGGGGCGGGCGAAGGAAGCCGTGAAGGACGGGCGTCGTTGGCGCCGGCTCGGGGCCTGGGAGTACGCGACGGCCGCAGCGGGGCTGCTGACGGCGCTGCTGCTGCTCTTCCCGGGCCTGATGCCGAACGGCGGCCCGCGCCTGGGCAGCCTGCTGGAGACCTTCCTGCCCTGGCTCGGCCTGGGCGTCCTGCCGCTGGCGCTGGTGGCGCTGGTGCGCCGCTCGGCGGTCGCGGTCGGCGCGGCGCTGGTGCCGGTGGTGGCGTGGACGGTCGCGTACGGCGGGACGTTCTTCGCGGACGAGAACACCGCGTACGACCTCACGGCGCTCCAGCACAACGTCAGCGACGAGAACCGGGACGTGGCGGGGACGGCGCGGACGCTGGTGCGGGAGCGGGCCGACCTCGTCGCGCTCCAGGAGGTCACCGACGGCACCCGCGAGGCGTACCGCACGGCGCTCGCCGAGGAGTACCCGCACCACGCGGTCGTCGGCACGGTCGGGCTGTGGTCGCGCCATCCGCTGGTGGACGCACGCCCGGTCGACATCAAGCCGGCGGGCATCCCCGAGGGGTGGAACCGGGGCCTGCGGGCGACCGCGCGCACCCCGCACGGCGAGGTGGCGGTGTACGTCGCCCATCTGCCGTCGGTGCGCGTGTCCGCGACGGGCTTCACCACCGCCCGCCGCGACGAGAGCGCCCGGCTGTTGGCGGCGGCGATCCGCGCGGAGGAGGTGGAGCGACTGGTGCTGCTGGGCGACCTCAACGCGACCACGCAGGACCGCGGCATCGATCCCGTCCGCTCCCAACTGGACGCGCCGAAGGACCCGTTCGCCTTCAGCTGGCCGGCGTCCCGGCCGCTGGCCCGGATCGACCAGGTACTGACGCGCTCGGCACGGGTGACGCAGGTCGCGACCTTGGCGCGCACCGGGAGCGACCATCTGCCCGTCCGTGCGCGCATCGCCTTCTGAAAAGCGCGCTTCTGAAGCGCACTTGACGGTTCATCGGCCATGACGTCGGAGGTAATCGCCCTGGTGGCGGGGGCGGCGACAGACTGTGAGCGCTGCACGGGCGAACGGCCCGCAGCCGGGCGCACGCCCCCGTACCCACCTGCCCAGGAGCGCACATGCGACGCCGTCTCACCTCCCTTCTCGTCCTCGCCACCGCCGCCGCACTGATCCCCCTCGGCTCGGGCACGGCCTCCGCGATCGGCACCGCCGACCCGTGTGCGCCGTACGCCGCCCCGGCGCCCGCGGCCCGGGCCGAGCGCGCACCGCTGCCGCCCGACGCCGCCGCCTTCATGGCCGCGTACGAGGCATGGGGCGACCAGCCGACGGTGGAGGCGTACATGCAGCTGTTCACCCCCGACGGCACGCTGATGGACACCGGCCTGGCGGCGCCGATCGGTGCCGCGGCCATCTGCGCCCAGATGAAGAGCCTGCTCAAGGAGGTGCCGAACTACACGTTCGAGCCCCTGCCGGGCACGGTGTCCTCGCAGGACGGCCGGGTCGTGTACGTGAAGGCCCGCAACACCGGGACGGTGACCATTCCGGACCAGTCCGGGGGGCCGGGCGGAGTGAAGCAGGTCCCCTTCGACTACATCACCACCCACCGGCTGGTGCTCGACGGCAGCAAGGTGGAGCAGGGGCGCCGCTTCTGGGACCAGACGGAGCTGTTCCGCGCGATGGCGCCCGCCCTGCCGAAGCTGTTCGCGAACCTGACCCCGGTGCCTCCGGCCCAGCCCCGCACCAACGACCGGCTGACGGCGTGGAACACCCGGGACTCCGCGGCGCTGGTGGCGGGCGTCGACGACTTGGCGCAGCTCACCGGCCCCGGCCTCGACGCCCCGCTGGTCAACCGGCAGGACGCCCGCGCCTATCTGGAGCGCTTCTTCACCCGGGCCCACTCCCTGAACCTGACGCCGGGCCACACCGTGCGCCAGGGCAACGTGGCCTACCGCGAGTGGGTGGGACGCGCCGTCGTCGGGCCCGAGAACCGGGACATCACGTACGGCATCACCGAGCGCTTCACCCGCAACGCGGCCGGTGCGGTCGAGTGGGACCTGGCGTTCGAGACCCTCGACATGGTGGCCACCCAGTGCGAGATCGCCGAGCTGCGCGCCCTGCTCTTCCCGCCGTCCGGCCCCACCCAGCCGTGCACGCCGCCGGCCGCCGGTCAGTAGTCGTCGCAGCACGACGGGCCGGGACTGCTGGGAAGCGGTCCCGGCCCGCGTGTGCTCACATGCAGGTCGTCGATCCACCGAGGTGTGTCGCCAACCCCGGACGCAGGGGCATGAGTCCGGGCTTACGCGATGCGGTCGGTGTTACGGCAGGCGGATCGACTGGGCGTGGTGGAAGAAGTTCGTCGGGTCCCACGCCAGCTTGGCCTTCTGTAGCCGCGGGTAGTTGCCGGCGTAGTACAGGCTCTCCCAACCCGCCGTCGGCGAGGTGTTCCAGGCCCGGTCTCCGAGGTCCTTGTCGGGGTAGTTGATGTAGCAGCCGTCGTTGATCGGCCCGGGCTGGGGCACGCCGCCGGTCTCGGCGTACATGTCCCGGTACAGCTCCCGTATCCACTGCACGTGCCCCGCTTCGGTGGACGGGTCGGTCCAGTAGGTCTGGAACTGGAGCTTGAGCACCGAGTCGCGCTGCGGCACGGCGGTGTCGGCGGACTTGACGGTGTTGATCTGCCCGCCGTACGAGTCGATCTGCACCAGGGCGTCGCCGTTCTTGTACGCCCCGTTGGACAGGTGCTTGTACAGCGCCGCGATCTGGAAGTCCGAGAACCCCTTCTTCGCGTACGACGACTTGTACTTGCCGTACAGGTGCGGGCTGCCGCCGCTGAGGGAGTCGGTGGCGATGTACCACGGGAGCCGGCGCGGCTCCTGGTACTGCACGAGGGCCTGGTGCTCCCCCATGCGCGTCGTCATCGCCCCCAGCGGGGCGCTGACCCCGGCGAACACGGCCTTGATGTACCGGTCGAACAGGCCGCGGGCGTCGGGGACCGTGGCGTCCATCTGGGTGATGAGGCCGATCTGCCCGTTGCTGATGTGGTTGAGCTTCAGCAGCCCGAAGAGCGAGCGGTACGGCGAGTCGGGCGCGCTGTTCTGCTCGTGCCAGGTCCCCCAGTTCCTCACCAGCCGGGTGAAGGAGTCCTGGGTCACCTGGTCCCACTTGAGGGACGCGGCGTGCACCAGGACCTCGGAGGGCGGCTTGGGCAGCGCCTGTTCCGGGTTGGTGCCCTGTGCCTTGGGGTCCCGCAGCCAATAGCGGGTGATCAGCCCGAAGTTCCCGCCGCCGCCCCCGGTGTGCGCCCACAGCAGGTCCCGTTTGCGGGCGCCTTCGGCGGTGTCGGCGGGGGTGTTGCGGGTGACCTTGACCAGGTGGGCGTTTCTGTTCGCGTCGACGCAGACGACCTCGACGCCGTGCAGGTAGTCGACGGTCAGCCCCATCAGCCGGGAGAGCAGACCGTAGCCACCGCCGGATATGTGACCTCCGGTGCCGACCGAGGCGCAGGAGCCCGCGGGGATGGTGACCCCGTACAGCTTGTAGAGGGTCTCGTACACCTGGAGGTTGGACGCCCCGGCCTCGACGACGAACGCGCTCTCCTGGGGGTCGTAGTACACCTGGTTCATCGCCGACAGGTCGACGACCACCTGGACGTCCTTGTTGAAGACGAAGTCCTCGTAACAGTGACCGCCGCTGCGCACGGTCAGCCGCTTGTTGGCGGACGCCGCCTCCCGTACCGCCCGCAGCGCCTGGTCGGGCGTGGTGACCAGCCGCACCCGCTCGGGGTTGGCGACCCAGCGCTGGTTGGTCCCGCGCACCAGGTCCGGGTAGCGGGGGTCCTGCGGGACGACGTCGACCAGATCGGCGAGCGCCGCGGTGGCACCCGCGCCACCGGCACCGCCCGCTCCGGACGCACCGACTGCTGCCCGGGCGTTCGCGGGCAACGCGGCAGCCACTGCCGCACCACCGGCGACGACGGCGGCGCCGGTCAGGACGGAACGACGCCCTAGGGGTCGATCGGAGTTCTTCTTGCTCATGCTCACACTCCTCCAAGGAGTCTGCTGAGAAAGGGAGTTGATCGATCATCGATCGCGTTCGAACGCGATTGGGCGTGAGCCTAGAGCATGGGCATATGGCGGGCGCAATACCTGGATGACATGAGATGACAGATCTACCGCTGAAATCATGATTGGTTGCAACATGTGCAACTACGTCCGATTCCAGGCCCGGCCCCACGACCGCCGTCAGGGCAGCCCTGACCTCCGGACGTGACCTCCGTCCGGCTGACGTTCAATCAAGAAGAGGGCGGATCCCCTGCCGAGGTTGCCTGCGAAGGCGGGACCGAGGTGTCAGGCAGGGCAGTCAGGGGGTCGGCGAGGGCATTGAGGGTGCGTGGGGCGCAGGGCGTTTCGACGTACGCGGTGACGACACCAGGCGTGCTCTCACACCAGCAGGCGCAGCACCGCGTCCTCGATCTCCGCTGCCTCGGGCGTCGGCCCGCCGTCCCAGTGCGCGCCCGCCGCGAGGAGCTTGGCGCGCAGTTCCTCGGCCAGCACCCGGCGTTCGCGGTCGACTTCGGCCGCGGCGATGCGACGCCCCCAGCGCACCGTGTCCACGAGGGCGGACTTCATCTCCTCGCAGCCGAGGTAGAAGGCGAGGCCGGAAGGGGCCCCGGCGCGGCAGTCGACCGGGGCCACCCGCTCCCACCCCGCGAGGACCCTGGCGCGGTCCGACGCCGTGTACGCGGTCTTGTGCAGGTGGTCGGCGAGGTCGTACACGGGATCCCCCCACAGCGCGAGTTCCCAGTCCAGGACGACCAGCCCCGCCCCGTCGGAGAGGATCATGTTCTTCCGGTGGACGTCCCCGTGCAGCAGCCGGAAGGGCCGCTGGACGAGTTCCGCGTCCGCTCGTTCGAGGAGCAGCCCGCACGGGTCGTCGGGCACGCCGAGCGCCCGGTACAGGGCGTCCGTCGAAGCGTCCGCCCGGTCCCGTAGGCCCCGGGCGAAGTCGAGGACGAGCCGGGCGAATCCCCGGGTGTCCCCGTCACCCGGCCAACCGGCCGGCACCGCGCCGAGGGCGGTGGCCGGCACCGCCAGCACCTCCGCGAAGAACCGTTCCACACCGTCGAGGACGAGGTCCGGCAACGGCTTGCCGTCCTGCGCGATCTCGTCGACCCGACGCCCCTCGATGAACTCGTGGATCTGGAACACCGGATCGACACCGGCGTGGACGAGCCGTGGCGCCCGGGTCACGTAGGGGCGGATCGCCTTCAGCACGTCGGGCTCCGGCCAGAGCGTGAGGTCCATCGGCTCTGCACCGGGGCCCGGAATCCGCACCAGCAGGGGTCGGGAGCCGTCCTCGACCCGCACGTTGCGGTGGTAGAACCCTGACAGCGCGTTCTCGTTCGCGCATGCCTCTTCGTACAGCGCCATGGCGTCCATGTCTATCTCTCTACCCAGGGCGCGAGCACCCGAGCGACCTGCTGCGGGGTCATCGTCGGTGCTTCGCCCCACACCGCCCGCGCCGTGTTCACCTTCCGTGCCAAGCGGCCGACGAGGAACTCCCGTGTCGGTGCGTCCGCCCCCGCGAGCTGCTTCGAGTAGCGGATCGTGTCGACGATCGCCGACTTGACGCGCTCGTGCGCCAGGTACAGGTCCAACTCTGCATCCGGCCCCGCAGTGCACCTCGCGGGCAGGCGGATGCGCCACTGCCCCAGGACCGCGGCACGCTGGTGGTCGGGGTAGTCCATCTTGTGGAAGTGGACCGCGATCTCGTACAGGGGGTCGCCCCACAACGCCAGCTCCCAGTCCAGGAACCAGGTCGAACCACCCGAGACGATCATGTTCTTGCGGTGGAGGTCGGCGTGCAGCACCACGAACGGCCGACCGGTCAGCCGCTCCCACCGCGCTTCGAAGACGGCGAGCGGTTCGTCCGGGATCCCGAAGGCGGTGAACACCGGGTCGTACGCGTCCCGGTGCTCGTCATGGATCTGCCGGGTGAGTCGGGCCAGCAGCCGGCCGAAGCCGCCGCTGTCACCTGAGGCCGGCCAGTCGTCCGGCAGGGGCAGCGCCTTCTCCTGCGGGATGCGGGCGAGCTGGTCCATCACGTCCACCACGTCACTGAGGACGTGGTCGGGCACCGCGCTCCCCCGCGGCGAGAAGCCGTCCAGTACCCGCCCCTCGATGAAGTGGTGGACCTGGAAGCGCGGGGTTCGCGACACGTGGCGCAGCTCGGGCGCGCGGGGGACGTACGGCCGGATGCACGCGAGCACGTCCTCCTCCTGCCACACGCGCACGTCCATGACGTCCGCGCCGTCGAGGGGGATGCGGACGTTTACCCTCCCGTCGGGCGTCGGCACGCCCACGTTCCGGTTGTAGTAGCCGGCGGCGGCCTCGCCCGAGCCCAGGGCCTCCTCGTACAGCGCCAACCAGTTCACGCGCCCACCTCCAAGAAGGCGGTGAGGACGGAGTCGGTGCGCCGCCGGAACTCGTCGAGGGAGCCGAGCGGGCGCACCACCGGACGGGCCCGGTCGGCGAGCGCCACCAGCTCGGGATCGTCGATGCCGATCCGCTCGGCGGCCTGCTGGATCGCCAGGATCAGTGAGGGATAGACCTGGCAGGCCACGAACTCCCGGGCCGCGTGGGCCAGTAGCTCGCGGGTGCCCTGCCGGTCTCCCTGCCGCAGCAGGAGGAAGGCCCGGAACATGTCGGCCCGCGCCCGCCCCGAGCGGTAGCCGGCCCGGTCGAGGGCCGCGTTGGCGTTCAGGAACGAGGACGTGGCCCGGTCGTACTGGCCCAGCCGGGTCTGCGCCATGGCCATGGCGGTGTACGCCTTGCCGATCTCGTGTTGCGCCCCCAGGTCGCGCTGCACCTCCAGCGCCGACGAGGCGGCCTCCACCGCCGCCCGCGGATCCGTGAAGGCGTAGAGCTCGGCCCGGTTGGTCATGACGTTCGCCAGGCCCACCAGCGCGTTCGACGCCCGGTACTCGGCCTCGGCCTCGGCGAGGAGCCGCCCCGAGCTGTCGAAGTCCATCAGGAAGCGGTGTCCGAGGTGCATGAGGCGCTTCAGGTCTCCCCGGATGACCGCTTGGTCGCCGGTGCAGATCCCATGCACCTCTTGCGCCAGCGAGAACGCTCCGGGGAAGTCGCCCTGCCACATGCGGAGGTCGGCGACGCAGAGGCCGGCGGCCGGGCGTGCCTCGCCCCCGTGTTCCGTCCAGACCCGCTCGAAGATCGTGGCGGCCAGGCCGCTCTGACCGGCGATGCGGCGGGCGTTGGCTCCCGCGAGTGCGAGCCGCGCGGACACCAGGTCCCGTACCGGCCGGTCCAGGTGCGGGGTGAGCGCGATGGCGCCCGCGGCATCCCCCAGCTCCAGTTTCGCCTCGGCTTCGAGGCAGTCGGCGGCATCGTGGAAGCCGGCCGTCGCCACTGCGCCTTGTTCCTCGTCCCGCTCCGCCAGGTGCTGCCTGAGGTCCTTCACGATGCCGTCGACGGCCTGCCTGCCGCTCAGCGCGACGGCCCGGTCGGCGTGGCGCAGGACCTGCTCCGGGGCGATGTCGGCAGCGCCCAGTCCGTGGTAGACGGCTTCGCGCAGGGGTGAGAGGCGGGCCCGGCCTCCGCTCCGGCCCCGGCCTCCTTCCATCTGGTCCGCGAGCCCCTCCCAGTGGATGCGCAGCACGCTGTGCACCTGTCGCTGGACCGCGGGCGACCGGTGGCGTTGCAGTGCACCGATCATCAGCTGGTGCAGCCGGTACCAGTCGTCGGGCAGCGGGTAGGCGAAGGAGTAGGCGGTGAGCGATTCCCAGACGAGCAGGTTGGCGGGCAGGTCGAAGGCGCGGGAGATGGCCTGGAACACTCCGAAGTCGAAGGTCCGGGCCGCACTCAGCAACTCCAGGATCCGCACCTCGTCGGGGGCGACGTGCTGGAGGAACCTCTGGACGATCTCCTCGGAGGTGGCGGAGTGCTCCTGTCGTGCCGCGTTCTGCAGATGGGTGTCGACGGCCAGGTGGAGGTAGAAGGGCACGCCTTCGCTGGCCTCGGCGATCGAACGCTGTCGGGGGATCTCCGTGATGCCCGCCTGGGCGAGCAGTTCCAGCCGCGCGTCCATGGGAAGCCCGTCGATGTCGGTCCTGCTGATCACCGACTCCCATTCGGGGTCGTACGCAGCCCAGGGCAGGGGCTCACGGCTGGCCAGCACGGTCAGCCCGCCGTGCAGTTGGCCGAGCAGGTCACGCAGCCAGGCGTCGGTGCCGAAGCTGCGACCGCCGGGCAGGGGCGTGGGGACGAGGGCCTCGTAGGCGTCGACGTACACGACGTAGGGCGCCTCCTCCGCGGAGGCCCTGAGTTCGTCGGCGAAGAGGTACGACACCGCGTGCCCGAGTTCGGCGTTGCTGAGGCCGTCGAGTTCGTTCAGGGTGGGGTCGGACTCGATCCGCTGGCGGCGCTGGCGGTTGTGGACCGCGTGCCCGGTGAGCCGCACCAGGCCGGCCGCCGTGCCGAAGACCGGGATGCCCATCGCGTCGTCGAGGATCCGCGTGAGGATGTCGCTCTCCTCCGCGAAGGGGGTGTTGCGCCGGTTCAGTTGCAGTTGTGGATGAACGCGTTGCCAGAGCACGGCGTAGGCGATGTCGAACCGGTCGAACTTGATCCCCTGCGCGCCGAACTCCATGCGGAGCACTGCGAGGGCGTCCTCCTGCTGGCGCATGGTCGGCAGTTGGAGGTCGAGGCGGGCGGTCCGGCAGTTCTCGGGGCTGCGGTTGCGTAACTCCTGCAACAGCCGGGACTTCCCGATGCCGCCGACGCCGACGACGTTCAGGATGCGGGGGCCGTCGCCGACGCCCTGAAGTTCCCGGTCGTACGCGGCGAGGGTGCCCTCACGGTTGAAGAACTGTCGCTGTAGGGCCGAAACACGCCGGTACTGCGGCCTGATGGACATGCTGACTCCCCCTGTATTGCTGTGCCCAGGCGAGGGCAGGCTATCCGCCGGCAGCGGGTACGGAAAGCGGAATCCGAAGCACGGAGCAGGGCCCCCACGGCGCACGCCGGCTCGTTCACCTTCACGCCACGTCTCGGCCGGCGGCAGGGACACCCGTGCGGGCAACTCGTCGTTCGACGACGTGTGTTGACAGATCAGGGATACGATTCGGTCCGCGTCGTCCGGGAACCGCGCGGCGCCCGGCGCGCATCGCTAAGGGCGCGGACCGGCGCACAGGAGCGCGGGCGCGCGGCGCGCCTGGGGTGGGCCGGACGGACACGATGCAAAGGGCGGGGATCGTGACGTATGCAAGAGCCCGGTCGGGGTGGGGAACCCTTGCCGTGTGCGGAGTGCTGGTGGCGGGATGCACCGGGGGCGGGGCGGAGGGGAAGGCGGCGACGGACGGTGTCGTCGTCGCGTCGCCGGATCCGGCCGTGTCACCGGTGGAGCCGATGGCGGAGGCGGACGCCGCGTTGCAGCCCACGTCGCCGAAGCGGGCTCGGGAGCTGATCGGCACGTTGATCGCCGGGCCCAAGGACTTCGGCATCGAGGTGAGCAAGGCCGCGCCGTACGAGAGCGATCCGCGCACCTGGTCGGTGCTGGAGGGCAGTTGCGTCTGGAACCGCAAGCCGTTGCCGAAGGACGTGTTGGCCTCGCTCACGCGGCACTTCGAGGTGCCGCCGACCGGTGGCAAGGGGCGGGTGCGGCTCTCGGCCACAGTCACGGTGCACCGGACGGCCCTGGACGCCGCCTGGGAGCAGTCCCGGATGTTGGAGGAGTCCCTCCACTGCCAGGAGCAGGTGCTGCGCAAGGGTGAACGGTTGGTCAAGCTGATACCGCAGCCGTTCAAACGCGGGGAGGGCGCCAACCTGTTCAGCGAGGACTCGCTGAACGAGTCCGGGGAGTGCGTCAGTGAGGAGCACGGCGGGCCGTATCCGTACTGGTGGCAGCAGGTGACGTACGGCTCCTTGGTGATCTCGACGTCGGTGTGCGGGGGCCGCGGGTACGACGCGGACTCGTTGATGCCGATCGTCATCGAGGCGCTGCCGGTGATGGAGTCCCGGGCGCGCAAGGAGATGGGGGGACAGCCCAAGGGGAAGGCCGGTGAGCCCTCCCCCGCCGGGAAGTCCGCCGAAGTCTCCGCCGGGAAGGAGGGCGAGTGATGGAGCGGCTGCTTGCTTCCGACCCCTCGCGCCTCGGCGGCTACCGGCTGCTCGGCCGGCTGGGCGCGGGCGGCATGGGCGTGGTCTATCTCGCGCGCGCCGAGAACGGCGATCTGGCCGCGGTGAAGGTGATCCAACCCGAGTACGCCGAGGAGCAGTCGTTCCGGGCCCGCTTCCGGCGCGAGGTGGTCACGGCCCGTCAGGTGCAGAGCCCGTGGGTGGTGCCGGTGTTGGCCGCGGACACGGAGGCCGCGTCGCCGTGGCTCGCGACGGCGTTCGTGCCGGGGCCGTCGCTGGCCGAGGCGGTCGTGGAGTGCGGTGCGCTGCCGTCGCGGGCGGTGCGGCTGTTGGGGAAGGTGCTCGCGCGGGCGCTGGCCGCGGTGCACGCGGCGGGTCTGGTGCACCGGGACGTCAAGCCGGGCAACGTGCTGCTGGCGATGGACGGCCCTCGGCTGATCGATTTCGGCATCGCACGCTCCACGTCGGCGGAGGCGACCGAGTTGACCTCGGCCGGGGTCGTGGTCGGCACGCCGGGGTTCCTCTCCCCCGAGCAGGCGCGGGCCCGCGAGGTGGGGGCGGCGAGCGACGTGTTCTCGTTGGCCTGCGTGTTGGCGCACGCCGCCACGGGCCGGCTGCCGTTCGGCTCCGGCGCGGTGGACGCGCTGCTGTACCGCACCGTGCACGACGCGCCCGACCTGACGGGCGTCCAGGACGAGGAGCTACGGGACCTGCTCGGGCGCTGTCTCGCCAAGGACCCCGCCGAGCGGCCCGGCGCCGCCGAGGTGGACGAGGCGCTCACCGAGGACGCGCCCGAGGGCTCCGTCGACTGGCTGCCGGATCCGGTGGTGCTGCTGATCGCCCGGCGCTCGGACGCGATGCTGGCGCTGCCGGGCATCGAGCCGACGCTGGCGTCGGACGGGGACGGGCCGCAGCCCGCGCCGGGGCGGCGCCGGTTCCTCGCGCTGGCCGCCGGGGGTGCGGCGCTGGTGGCGGCGGGCGGCGGGACCGCCCTGTGGTGGGGGCTGCGCGACGACGAGAAGGAGCCCGCGGCCGGCCCGACGCGGACCATCGCCGTCCACGCGGACCTCAGCGGCCCGCGGAAGGCCGAGGGCAGCGCGCAGGAACGGGCCGCCCGGCTGGCGGTGGAGGAGTTCAACGACCGGGCGGACAAGCCGTTCACGCTCCTGCTCGACGTGGTGGACGACAAGGGCGAGACGGCCCGTGCCGCAAACGCGGCACGGCGGCTGACGGGCGACCCGAAGGTGCTGGCCGTCATCGGCCCGACCGGGCCCGACTCGCTCACCGGCGCCTTGGAGCTGTACGAGCGGGCCGTGCTGCCGCTGGTCTCGGTGTCCGAGGTCTCGACCATCACCGCCAATGCCGTGCTGCGCACATCCCCGAAGTGGTACTTCCAGGCCGCTCCGGTGGGCCCGTACACGTCCTACGGGACGATGGCGGCGATCGCCGCGCTGGGCGCCAAGCGTCCGGCGATGCTGATCGACCGTGTGGGCGGCCTCACGCGCTGGGAGCTGACCTATCTGGCCACGCAGTCGGCCCGCATCCTCGGTCTCGACCTGCTCGTGCGGGTGGTCCCGGAGCGGGCGCGGCCTGACTCCGTGCTGGACGACATGCTGGCGCGCACCGTGGACGCCCTCTTCTACACGGGCACGCCGCAGCGGGCCGCCACGGTGGCGCGCACCGTGCGCGAACGCGGTCTCACCTGGCCCCGCTTCCTCGACCTGCACTCGGCGACGGCGGACTTCGTCAAGGCCGCGGGCCCCGCGAGCGAGGGCTGGCAGACGGTCACGTCCCACGTCGGGCCCGACGCCGCGCCGGTGCGGTCCTTCGCACGCGCCTACCGCAAGCGCTACGGGGCCGCCCCGACGGTCGGTGCGGCGGAGGCGTACGACGCGACCCGCATGCTGGTCGACCGGATCTCCGCGCTCCGTCCCGACGGCGGTCGCCGACAGTTGGCCGACGCTCTGACGAAGGTCCGGTTCAAGGGGTTGACGCACACCTTCGTGTTCAACGAGAGCCGTCATTTGAAGGCCGACCACGTCCACCACCACACCGTCAAGAAGGGTCGGTTCACCTATGTCGGCCCCGTGAGCCTGCCCACCTGACAGCTCGGCACGGACCGTACGGACAGCGAGGGACGGCGAAGGACACCGCATGCGCGCACTACGGCCCGAGGACCCCGAGTCGCTCGGCGGGCACCGGTTGCTCGCCCGGCTCGGGTCGGGCGGCATGGGCACGGTCTATTTGGCCCGTGCCGCCGACGGCACGCCCGTCGCCCTGAAGGTGATCCGCGCCGAGCACGCCGCCGACCCGGCGTTCCGGGCCCGGTTCCGTCGCGAAGTGCAGTTGGCGCGCGGACTCGGCGGGCGGTGGCTGGTCCCGGTGACGGCGGCCGACGCGGAGGCCGCTGCGCCGTGGCTGGCGACCGCGTTCGTGGCCGGCCCCTCGCTCGCCGAGGCGGTCGCGTCGCTCGGTGCGCTGCCGGCGGGCACCGTCGCCGTGCTCGGCGCCCGGCTGGCGCAGGCCCTGACCGAGGTCCACGCGGCGGGTCTGGTGCACCGGGACGTCAAGCCGGGGAACATCCTGCTCGCCCTGGACGGCCCCCGGCTGATCGACTTCGGCATCGCCCAGGGCGCGGGCCTGACGGTGCTCACCGCGCCGGACGCGGTGATCGGCACGCCGGGGTACCTCGCGCCCGAGCAGACGCGGGCCTCGGGCGACGAGGTGGCGGCGCCCAGCGACGTGTTCGCGCTGGGCTGCGTACTGGCGTACGCGGCGACCGGGCGGCGGCCGTTCGGGGCCGGGGACCCCAGCGCAGTGCTGTACCGGACGGTCCACGAGGAGCCGGACCTCGACGGCCTCGGGTCGCTGGTGCCGCCGGAGTTGGCCGGGGTGGTCACCGCGTGTCTGGCGAAGCGGCCCGCGGGACGGCCCACCGCGGTCGAGTTGCGGGCGGCCTGTGAGAAGTTCGCGCGGTCCGACGGCGAGGGCTGGCTGCCGCCGGAGGCGCTGCGGCTGGTGGCCGACCGCTCGGCCCGGGCCCTGGACCCGCCGCCCCGGCCGCCCGCGGTGACGACGCCGCCCGATGGTGCCGACGAGCGCCGGCCCACCCGGCGTCGGGCGTTGGTGATCGGCGGTTCGGCGGTGGCAGCCGTCGCTGCTTCCGGGACCGCCGCGGCCGTCCTGCTGACGCGCCGCGACCCCGGCGGGCCGGGGGCCGAGGGCCGGGTGCCGACCCGCACGATCGGGCTCCAGGCGGATCTGTCCGGCGGCCTCAAGGGCGTCAGCACGGCGCAGGAGCGGGGGGCGCGGATCGCGATCGCCGCGCACAACGCCCGCAAGGACGTGCCTTTCCGGCTCGCCCTCGCGGTCCAGGACGACCGCGGCGAGACCCGGCCCGCCGAGCAGGCCGCCCGGCGTCTGATCGGCAACCCCGCGGTGTGCGCCGTGATCGGCCCCAACAGCCCTGCCGCCGCGCTCGCCGTCGCGCCCCTGTACGCGGCGGAGTCGATGCCCCTCCTCTTCGTCTCGCTGGACAAGGACGACGCCGGGCCCGACGCGGGCAAGAGCCGTACCCTGTGCATGGTCCGGGCGCCCCTCTCCTACCGCCAGTACCCCGTGCTCTCCTATCTGACCCGGGTGGCCGACAGCCGCCGCACGGCGATCGTCCAGGACGCCGAAGCCGGCTCGGCACTCCATGGCGCCGTCCGGAGCCTGGCCAGCTCTCCGCCCAACCACAACGTGGACGGCAAGGTCTCGGTGCACGTGATGCCCGCCGCCCGGGACGACTTCTCCTCGGTGGTCCGTACGGCGCTGGCCGGCGAGCCGCAGGCCGTCGTCTTCGCCGGCACCTCGCCGGTCCGTGCGGCGGCCTGCGCCCGCGCACTCGTCGAAGCCGGCTTCCAGGGAGCGCGCACCGGCTTCGAACCCGCGATGCGCCCGGAGTTCTTGACGGCCGCCGGCGCGGCGGCCGAGGGCTGGGTGTTCGAAGCGCCCTACACGGATGTCCAGTCGGCCACCACGGAGGCCGCGAAGGCGTTCACCGCCGCCCACCGCGCACGGTACGGCGCGCCCCCGGGCCGCTGGTCCGCCGAGGCCCACGACGCGGTGGGCCTGATCGCCAACGCCCTCACCGCCTTCGGTTCACGGGCGTCCATCACCCCGGGAGAGGTGGCCGAGGGGGTGTTCCGCTCGTCCTACGAGGGCGTGGCCAAGCCGCTCCGCTTCCGAACCGACGGCACCAACCTGCTCCAGGCGGAGCAGTCGGCGTTCCTCTACCGGGTCGGCAGGGGCGCGTTCCGCTATCTGGGCCGCTACGACCAGGTGAAGTGAGCCCTCCGGCACGGCCCAGGTCCGCGGACTCAGACGCGGTGGTCCTCCGGGTTCCACACCCGGCTGCACGTACGGCACTCCAGCATGCCGTTCAGCCGGTCGTCGCTGACGACGGTGCGCGTGCGACCGCCGCCGCAGTCGGGGCACTTGCGGCCGTCGCGGTTGACCCAGCGGGGCTTCGGGCGCCACACCGACAGCAGCCACACCACCCCCACGACCACGACGCCCAGCACCAGCAGCAGGGCCACACCGAGTACGGACACACATCCCCCTTCGAGCAACGGGAGCGCATCGGGCTCCCGTTCGAGGCATCGTAGCGTCGTGGCTGGTCACCGGAGACGGCGCCGTTCGAGCGCCGGGCCCGGCGTGAGGACGCGCCCGCGCCTCCTGGCCATCGGGCCCCTCAGCCCTGCGGTGGCGTGAAGCCGTCCCGGTCCGTGGAGAAGGCGACTTCGCGCTGGGTTTCGACGTCGGCGAGCCGGGCGGTCAGGGCGTCGTGGACCAGTCGGTACGCGTCCGAGCCGAGGAGCTGGCGCCGCGGCGGCTCGGCGAGGTCGCCGATGCGGACCATGGCTTCGGCGACCTTGAGCGGATCACCGGGCATGTCCTCCACGGCCACATCCATTCTGCCGTGGGTGAGCTCCGCGGCCGGGGTACCGGCGTAGGCGGGCAGTTGCGAGGGGGCCAGGTCGGCCGCGCCGAAGAAGTCGGTGGCGACCATGCCGGGTTCGACCAGCGTGGTGCGGATGCCGAACGGCTCGGTCTCCAGCGCGTACGCCTCGAAGAAGCCCTCCACGCCCCATTTGCCGGCGTGGTACAGCGACATCCCGGGGAAGGCGATGTGCCCGCCCATGCTGGAGGTCTGCACGACGTGGCCGCCGCCCTGGGCGCGCAGGTGCGGCGTCACCGCGCGCACGAGCTGGATCGGGGCGACCACGTGGATGGCGAGCTGGCGCTCGATCTGCTCGTCGGTGACCTCCTCGGCGAGGCCGATCAGGCCGTGTCCGGCGTTGGAGACGACGACGTCGATGCGTCCGAGGTCGGCGAACGCGCTGTCGACGACCTTCCGCAGCCGCGCGGTGTCGGTGACGTCGAGCTGCGCGCGCCACAGCCGGTCGCCGTGGCGCACGGCCAGTTCGTCGAGCCGGGCCGGGTCGCGCAGGGTGGCGGCGACGCGGTCGCCCCGGTCCAGCAGCAGCTCCGTCATCAGACGGCCGAAGCCGCGGGAGGTTCCGGTGATGAACCAGGTCTTCATGCTGGTGCTCCTGATGGTGGACGGTCGGTTCCCGGTCCCCATCACAGCCCGGCGCACTCGACTCGATCAACGACGAACGGCTGTACGTTCGACAGGCGGAGCCTGTCACCATGGTCCGGTGGAGCTGCGTCAGCTGGAGTACGTCGTCGCCGTCGCCGAGGAACTGCACTTCGGGCGGGCAGCGGCGCGGATGCACGTCACCCAGCAGTCGGTCAGCGAGCAGGTCCGCCGGCTGGAACGCGAACTGGGCGCTCCCCTGTTCACCCGCACCAGTCGGCGGGTGGCGGTCACTGCGGTCGGGGAGGTGTTCCTGCCGGAGGCGCGCAGGGCGATCGCCGCCGCCCGGCACGCCCTCGACGTCGGCCGTCGCGCCGCCGGCGGCGTGCTCGACGAGCTGCGCATCGGCCATGCGGAGGACCTCGGTCCGCGACTGTTCCAGCTGGCGACGCCGGCGCTGCACGCCCGGCTTCCGCAGGTGCGGCTGGCGCCACGGCCGATGACCACGGTCGAGCAGCTGTCCCACCTCGGTGAGGGCCGTCTCGACCTCGGTTTCTGCTGGACCGCCGAGCACCCGCCCGCGCTGGACTCCCTCCTGGTCGCCCGCGAACCCCTCGTCGTGGCGCTGGCGACGGACCACCCCCTCGCCGCGTCGGCGGCGATCGACCCGGCCCGGCTGTCCGACGAGCCCCTGGTCGTCGTCGAACGCAAGGCCAACCCCTGGCTGCACGACCACGTCGTCAGCCAGCTCGCAGCCCGGGGCGCCGCGGTCACCGTCCACCGCGAGATCTCCAGCCTCGACCGACTGCTGCCGCTGGTGCTCACCGGCTCTGCCGTCGGCCTCACCAGCACCAGCGCCGCCGCGGCCCGGCCGTTCGCCGGCGTCGTCTACCGGCCCTTCACCGACCCGAGCCCGTACGCCGGCCACAGCATCGTCTGGCGCCGCGACACCACCCGTCCCGCCGTCGCCGCGCTCGTCGACGTCGTCCGCGAGCTGCGCGATGCGGGAGCGTTCCTCCCGCCCGCGCTCCCCCACGTGTCCGCCGCCGGTGAAACCGGTCGGATCACCGGCGCGGGCACCTCACTGCATGCGTAACGCTCCCGAGGGGCACGCCCTGATCGCCTCCTCGGCGGCCTCGGCGTCCGCACCGACGGGTTCGGCGATCAGTTGGGTGACCAGTCCCTCCTCTTCGTCCTGGTCGAACACCCCCGGTGCGGTCAGTGCGCACATCCCGGCACCGACGCACACCTCGCGATCGGCCGTGAGCTTCATGTCGCTCTCCCTTCCCAACTGCCGGTCCCGGCCGGCACTTTCCACGACGATCACCATCGTGCCCTACCAGGAGACCGGCAGGGCCGTCGCGCCGTAGACGGCCAGGGGGCTCGCCGTGCCGCGCAACGGCACCTCGTCGACGGGGACGGCGACCTTGATCCGCAGGCAAGGGCCGCCTTCTGCCCCGGCGGACGAGGTCCGGGCGTTCACCGGAAGTGGCTCGTGATCCGCAGATCCCGGAAGACGAACTCGTTCGCCTGGATCGGCACGAAGCGCGTGGGGTCCGTCGCGTCCTCCTGGCGCCACCGCTTGCCCGAGCACCGCAGGTGCACGGTCTCGTTCATCGAGTCGTTGCGCACCGTCCCCACGCACACCCAGTCGTGGGCGTCGGCGTCGTTGCGGGTGTACGCGGCGAAGTAGGGGCCGCGCCGCTCCAGCCGCAGCCGGGCCGCGAGCACCCGGCCGTCGCCGACGGGCGGCCCGTACTGGTTCGTGTCGTAGAGCGTGCCCAGGTTCCAGTTGATCCGGTAGCCGTCGTCCTCGTCGTGTTCCGCGCCGACGAACGGCGGTGCGCCGTGGGGGTCGTAGAAGGCGTCCTTGTCGCGGAAGGAGCGCGGGACGAAGGGCGTGCCGTCGGCGTCGAACGGCGGGTGGTGGGTGCCGGGGTCGGCGTTCACCGCCGCCATCTCGCACATGGTGGCCTGGGCCGCGACGGCCGAGGCGACCCGCACTTCGGCGGCGAAGTCGCCGCGCAGGCCGTGGAGCACGCCGAAGCCGCCGCCGCTGTAGAACGGCCAGTCGCCGAGGGCGTCCCAGGTGCGTTGCTCCAGTTCGACGAGGCGGCGCTCGATCGGGTCGGCGGGCAGCGGCGGCTGGGGGTCGCCCTGGTAGGGGGTGATGCGGACGTGGATGCCGTCGTCCTGGAAGACGTGGCAGTAGGGGTTGGCCTTGGCGTAGCCGAGGGCGAAGCGGCGGGTGTCGACGTGGGTGCCGGCGAACGTCTCGTCGAGCCGGCGGGTGCCGGGCCGCAGGGCCTCGCCGGCGTCGAAGGTGGACTCGGTGCCGACGGCCCAGGTGTACGGCTGGACGGCGGCGAGCACGTAGTCGTTCCGGGCCGGTTCGGCGCGGGGCAGGACGAGTGCGCCGAGGCGTACGCCGGTCGGGCCCTTGGCTTCGCCCAGGCGCCGGCCGAGGTCGGTGGGGCGTCCGTCGGGGCCGGTCAGGTCGTCGAGGCCGGCGAGGACCAGGTCGAGCGCCCCGTCCCTGAGTGCGGTGTCGAGCTGGTCCGTGGTGGGGCCGGTGCCGGGGCCGTCCGCCGGGGGTCCGGTGAGCGCGGTGCCCGTGTCGGGGTCGAGCCGGCGTGCGTGGCGCAGCAGTTCGGGGTCGGCGGCGGCGATGACGAGGCGTGCGGTGGCGGCGCGGCGGGTGAAGACCTCCAGGGCGGCGGCGACCGCGTCCGGGCCGCCGCTGCTGACCCGCAGCACGTAGGTGACGTCGTCGGGCAGGGCGTCGACGAGGTCGTCGAGGGGTTCGACGCGCACGGGTGCGTGGCCCGGTGGCCGGTAACGGAAGTGCGGCGAGTCGCGCAGCGCGAAGGCGGTGCTCAGGTCGAGCGCGCGCAGCCGGGTGAGGGTGAGTTCGCCGACGGTGGCCGTGGAGCCGGCCTGGCGGGGCAGTCCCCGGTCGGAGCCGGGCACCACGCGTCCGTCGGCGGTCACGGCGACGTCGAAGACGAGGACGTCGGCGCCCTGGACGTACGCGGACGTCAGCGCGGTGCGGGTGTGGGGCGGGGCGTGCAGGGCGTTGCCGCCGATCGCGGCGATCCTCATGGCGTCGTCAGCTCCTCTTCCGTGATCGGACCGGTGGCGCACACCGCGTACCCCTGTGCGGGGAAGGGGGTGTTCTGCGCGAACACCTTGATCGTGTAGGCGCCGGGCGCCGGGGTGGTGATCCGGACGGCTTCGACCGTGTTGGCGCGGTCGAGCGGGAGTCCGGTGAGTTGGGCCACTGCGCTGCGGTCGAAGCCGGGGACCTTGTTGTAGGTGTGCTCCTCGTTGCCGACGTGGACGGTGCCGTCGGGGGTGGTCACCGCGAGGTCGAGGTTGTTCTGCACGGCGCTGCCGGGGCGGTCGGTCCAGGCCAGGACGATGCGCAGGTCGTCGGTGTGCGGGCCGTCCGGCACGGTGAGGCGGTACGTGCGGCTGCCGCGCCGGGTGCCGTCCGGGTCGGCGAACGCTTCGAGCGCGTCGGGGTCGGTGTCGGCGAGGTCGGCCCACACGAGCCGGCGGTCCGCCGGTGCGTCGGGGGTGGGCAGCACGATGGTCAGGTCCAGCCGTCCGAAGCCCTGGTCGAAGTCGGGGTAGCCGAGGTCCTGCGGGGTGTGCGGCGGGCGCAGCGAGGGCAGTCGGCGGGTGGCGGCGACGAGGACGGCCTTCATGAGGGCGGCGGACGGCGAGGCGAGTCGGTGCACCTCGCGCAGGTACTGCCGCAGCACGGCGGCGGCGCCGGCGACGACGGGCGCGGCCATGCTGGTGCCGCCGAGGTACACGTAGTGCCCTTCGTGGTCGGGGCAGTCGCGCCAGGGCAGCCGGGGGTCCATCTGGGGGCTGCTGCTGCGGGCGGCGAGCACGAAGGTGCCCGGGGCGAGCAGGTGGGGCACCACGCTGCCGTAGTCGCTGGGGCCCCTGCTGCTGATCGCGGCGGGCAGGTCGGGGTCGCCGCACACGTGCTCGCCGCCGGCCGGCGGCAGCGGGAACTGGGGCTGGCGGAAGCGGTCCCAGGTCAGTTCGGCGAGGCCGTCGTTGTTGCGGTCGGTGTCGCACGCGCCGACGGTGAGGGCGTTCTTGGCGGTGGCGGGGGTGCCGCAGGTGTTGAACTCGTGGGTGCCCTTGGGGGCGGCGCCGCTGTTGCCGGCGGCGACGACCACGAGCACGTCGGGGTGTTCGGCGACGAACTTGTCCACGGCGAGGGAGTACTGGTCGTAGGTGCCGGACAGCGGGTTGCCCCAGCTGAGGTTGATGACGCGCGCTCCGGCGTCGACGGCGCGGGTGAGCATCGGGCCGAGGCTCGGGCCGGTGCGCAGCCGGTTGTCCTCGTCGAAGACGCGGAAGGCGGCCAGCCGGGCGCCGGGGGCGACGCCGGTGATCAGGCCGCCGCTCGCGGCGCCGGAGCCGACGATGATGCCCGCCACGTGGGTGCCGTGGCCGCAGGCGTCGAGCGCGTCGCCGCCGACCAGGGATTCGCTGACGGCGATGCGGTCGACGAGGTCGGGATGGGTGGCGTCGACGCCGCTGTCGAAGACGGCGACGATCTCGTCCGTACCGGTCCAGGGCACCGGGGCGGGCGGCGCGGCGCGCTCGGCCCGCGGTCCGATGCGGTCCACGCCGACGAGCCGACGGGCGTGGTCGGCGTAGAGCAGCGGCGGCCGGTAGGGCGTGATCTGCCGGGTCTCGTCCCGGGCGGCGAGCACGGCGAGCAGATCGCGCCGTCGGTCCCCGGTCAGGTCGGTGCGAAAGCGCAGCATGACGTCGACGGCGGCGAGCACTTCCACGCCGGGCGTGGCCTCCAGCACGGGGCGCAGGGTGGTGAGGTCGAGGGGGTCGTGCACGAGGACGTCGAAGGTGTCGGGGTGGACGTCCGATGCGGCGGCGCCCTCGTCCGCGAGGAGTTGCGGACCGGCGGGTGGGTCTGCTCGGTCGAGCGCGTCCCCGAGCGCGGGGGTGACCGTGTCGGCGAGGCCCCAGGGGCGTACCGCGATCACCCACGGCAGGTCGGCGACCTGATCGCGCTGTTCGGGGGTGAGTCTGAGGCGGTACGTGCCGGGCGGCTGGAACTGGACGACGCGGGCCCCGATCCCGGCGAGTGCGGCGCGGCGGTCCCCGTCCAGCGGTCCGCGCAGGCGCACCAGGTAGGTGTTGTGGTCCGGCTCGCCCGCCGGGACGGTGAGGGGCGCGGTGGGCCCAGCGTCGGCCGTGCCCCGTGCGTACGCCTCCTCGGCGCGCTCGGTGAGGTCGGCCACGAACGCCGGGGCGGGCGGCGCCTGGTCGGTGGTGCCGGCCGCGCCGGCGCCGCGCGGGGGCAGCAGGCTCTGCGGACCTTCGGTGCCGGGTGGTGCGTCCGGCACGGCGGGCGCGTTCCGCACGGTCTGTTCGGCTGCGGTGAGGTCGGCGCGCACGTCGACGAGGTAGCCGTCCGCGCGCAGTCGGGCGATCCGCTCCCCGGAGGTTTCGGCGAGGACGACGCCCTGGTAGCGCCGGGTCCGGTCGCCGGCGACGGCCTCGATGCGCTCCGCCTCCTGGCGGGTGTCGAAGTAGACGGCGATGCGGTACTGACGCTCCCGTGCTCCCTCGGGTTCGACGCTGCCGGACATCGTGGTCTCGCTTTCGCCGGGTGCTGCCGTGGATGGGTCGGGGCGTCAGTCCTCCCGGTCGTCGGTGTGCGCCCAGACCTCGCCGACGGGCGCGGCCCGTTCGGTGACGCCGTCGAGCAGCCGCAGCTGGGTGCGCTTCTCCGCCCCGGTGGGTGTCGCCCCGTCGGCGAGCAGGGCGGGGCCGCCGCCGGGCAGCGGCGTGAGGACGTCGGCGTACGGGCAGGGGCCGATGTCGAGCAGGGGGCAGAAGGCGCACGAGCCACGGGGGCGCGTCAGGTGCCCGATGCGTTCGTCCTGCCCCAGCCGGCCGGAGCGGGCCTCGTGCAGGAGTTGCCGCACGAGCAGTTCCCTGGCCTGCGCGTAGTCGTCGGGGTGCCCGGTGGGGTGCGGGGCGAACAGCACCCGGGCGTCGAGTTCCTCCCCGTCGTCGAGGGTGCCGTAGGCGAGCCGGACCTCGGTCGCCATCAGTTCCGCCATGGGGGTGTCGGGGGTGAGCGCGGGAGTGAGGCGGTCGGCGAGTTCGCCGGTGAACGCGTTGGCGGTGCTCTGCCCGAGGACGAGGATCACGGCGGGCAGCGACTGGAACATCTGGCGCAGCAGGTGACGTCGGGTGCGGAAGCACTCGCGGACGATCCCGGTGCGCTGGTCCTCGGTCATCGGCGGGAGGTCGGGGTCGTGCGGATCGGGGCGGGTGGTCCACTTGGCCGAGGCGCAGGCGACCATGTTGCCGTACGACAGGTCCTCGCCGACGGTGAGCGTGCCCGCTTCGAGGCCGAGTTCCGCACCGAGGGCGTCGAGCAGTTCCTGGTAGACGAGGTACATGCGCTGCGGCTGTTCTCGGACGGGGATCTCCCGGCGGCCGTGTGCGTCTTCGGGCACGGTGAGCGGGACCCCGGCCAGGGGGTCGTCGTCGGGTCCGCCGCCGAAGGCGTGGTACGCGTCGTCGGGCAGTTCGGGCTTGAACACCCCTCGGTACCGGAAGTAGTGCGCGTACTGGCGCACGGAGTCGAAGTCGGGGGTGAGCGAGCCGTGGCCGTCGGGCCACCAGCCCGGCAGGTTGGGGTTGATGCCGACGGCGAGTACGGGCGCCTTGCGGCAGCCGGAGAGGGGTTCCGGCAGCGGGGTCATCCGGCCGGTGTAGTGCGAGGGCCGCACGATCGACGGGTCGGGCGGCGGCTCGTCGGCGTCGTAGTCGTAGGCGTGGTAGGTGCCCCACGCGCGGAAGTAGGCGCACGAATGGGCTCCCGAGCCGGCGTACTGCGCGGTGCGCAGGGCGTTGCACGGCATCAGCTCGAACAGCAGCTCGACCTCGATGGGGAGTCGGGTGAGGGCCGGTGGGTCAGGCATCGTCGAAGCCCGCTTCGGAGAGCCCCGCGAGCAGGCCCCAGGTGGTGAGCGCACCACAGACGCTGGTCCAGTAGCCGTACGACTCGTAGTAGCCCACCGCCCACATGGTCTGCGGGTTGAGGCGGAACTTCTTGGTGGGCAGTTCGCCGTTGATCTGGGGGTCGGACATGTTGCGGACCACCACCCAGTCGGGCACGTGGTCCGCGCCCGCTTCGGTGAGGTCGGCGACGGCCAGACCGAGCACCGCGTCGCCCATCTCCACGGCCGCTCCCTCCGCTTCCAGCCCGTTCGTGGAGGTGCCGTACTCGAAGTAGTCGGTGGTCAGGATCGGGTGGAACTCCGCCATGTCGCGCTTGTCCTGCTCGAAGCGGGCGGTCGGCACGTTGTCGGGCGGTGCGATCAGGGGGCCCGCGAAGGGGTAGCGGGTGGACGGCGGGCCGAGCGGCGGTTCCTTGAGCTGGTCGGCGAAGCGGTGCATGAGGGTCTGTGCGTCCTCCATCCGGCCGAGCGGGAGGGTCCAGTCGCACTGGAACTCCCGACCGTTGAACTCCTCGTGGAGGAACTCCTTCTGGCAGCGGAACTTCGCCGCGCGGGTGACCACCACGTCGCCCAGGGGGAAGTTCTCGAAGACGCTGCCCGCGGTGCCGATGGTGGCGATGACCCGCGGTTGGACCTCCTCGATGATCTGCTTGAAGAAGTCCCGTACGGGCAGGGTGGCGGTCCCCGGGCCGGTCTTGATGCCGTCCTGGTTGAGGTGGAGTTCGGACTTCATGCACAGCACGTCGAGGTCGCCGAGCTTGACGGGGAAGTACGAGCCCAGCCGGCCGGCGGCGAACGCGGGCGCCCTCCTCCTGATCAGCGGCCGGTAGTGGTCCTCGAAGCGGCGGGTGTACCGGTACCACTTCAGCCGCCCGAAGCCCTTGGTGAACACGTCGGCGAGGGCGTCGTTCTCGTCGACGGTCCAGGTGATCACGACGACGTCGGCGCGGGGCAGCGCGGCGTCCGTGGGCGGTACGACGTCGAAGGGCTGGGGGACGAGGGCGAGCCCGTCGGGGAAGACGAGCTGGAGGTTGGCGGCGAGGACGGGACCTTCCGGCGCCGCGGCGAGGTCGGGCGAGATTTCGAGGTCGGCCGGGGTGATCCCGGCGGACAACAGGGTGCGGGCGATGTCGACCCGCTCGTCGAGGGTGTCCATGGTGCTGCCTTTCGTTTCGGGGCGTGCGCCTCACTCCGTGTCGGGAAGCTGCTCGCACACCCGGTAGGCGTTGGCGAGCATCGTCAGGGTCGGGTTGGAAGCGCCGGCGGTCGGCATGAACGCGCAGTCCAGGGCGTAGAGCCCGGAGACGGTGTGCGACTGGCAGTTCTCGTCGAGCACCGAGGCGCCGGGGTCGGCGCCGGCGCGCAGCGTGCCCTGTACGTGTCCGTAGCCCGGGTTCTCCGCGCCGGGCACGTCGTAGCCGCGCAGTTCGCCGCCCGCGTCCGCCACCACCTGCACCACGCGGTCGATGGCGTAGCGGGCCGCGGCCAGGTCGTAGGCGTGGTGCCGGTACCAGATCCGGGCGGCGGGCATGCCCCACGGGTCGGTGACGTCGGTGTCGAGTTCGACCCGGTTGTCGTACAGGGAGAGCGCTTCGCCGGTGAAGGAGAAGTACACGCCGCCCTGGTGGCGCAGTTCGTCGAGGTAGGTGTACAGGTCCTCGCCCCACAGCCCGCCGCGGCCGGGGCCGAGGGCCGCGCCCTTGGCGAGCCGCACCGGCGGCACGCACGTGTAGGGGTCGTACACGGAGAACTTGCCGGCCTTGGTGACCGGGGTGGCGGGGTCGTCGACCACGTACAGGTCGCGCAGTTGCAGGGAGCCGATCGCGGTGGACGGCTGCTGGGCGCCGTCACCGGCCCACACGGGCTGGAGCGGCAGGGTCAGTTCGGCGCTTCCGTGGGTGTGGTAGGTCAGATAGCGGCCGATCATCCGGTTGGGGTCGGGCACCTGCGAGACGAGGAACAGCCGGGCCGACTCGATGGTCTGGACGGACACCAGCACCTGGGACGCGCCGAGGAACTGCTCGGGGCCGCCTGGTTCGGTGCGGTACATCACGCCGCGCACCCGCCCGTCCTCGTGGACGAGGCGGGTCACGCAGTGCCCGGTCAGCAGGTCGCACCGGCCGGTGGCCAGGGCGCGCTGGAGCACCGTGTTCAGCGCCGACGCCCGCGCGTTCAGGCCGCAGCCGAAGAACTGGTTGAAGCCGCAGAACGAGCAGGCCGGGCGGCCGTCGTACACCCGGGAGTTGATCGCCCGGGGACCGAGGTAGGGACGCATTCCGGCGCGGCCGAACGCCTCGGTGAGGAACGGCACGGCGGCGTGCGGGCGCAGCGGCGGCATCGCGTAGTCGTAGCCGGCCCGGACCGGCTCCTGGGCCGGGGACTGGCGGGCCCGCCCGGAGACGCCCCACTCCCGCTCGGCCCGCTCGAACCAGGGCTGGAACTCGTCGTACGTCCAGGGCCAGTTGACCATGTGCGCTTCCGTCGGCACGTCGTGCAGGTGGTCGAGGACGCGGAGGTCCTCCTCGGTGTAGCGGGGCACGTTGGCGTCCCACACGGTCGTCGCGCCGCCGACCATGTTGACGTTCCACCAGCGCTCGACCCGGGTGGGCCGGTCCTGGTCGGGGCCGGCCATGTAGATGTTGGGATCGGTGTCGCGGTGCGGGATGAGCGTCTTGTGGGTGTGGAAGTGCAGTTCGTCGTAGGGGAGGAAGTCGTCAGCGGCCGGGAGCGGGCCCTTCTCCAGCACGGCGACGCGGCGTCCTCGTGCGGTGAGCACGCGGGCCGCGGTGCCGCCGCCCGCGCCGGCGCCGACGACGATCGCGTCGTACGGGCCGGGTGCGCTGGTCGTGGTGGTCATGGCTGCTCCCCGGGCCGGTCGGTGGTCTCGCCCGCGGGGCGGGTGAAGGGGCGGGCCGGCGTGGGGTAGCCGTACCAGCGCCAGATCACCGCGTCGCGGTTGCCGCCCCAGCGCGGGTCGCCGAAGCAGCCTTCGATGCAGTGGGCCCGCAGCAGGGCGAAGGCGGCCGGCTGGGCGAGGGCTTCGGCGGGCCAGCCGGGCAGGGTCCCGGCCGCGAGGTCGCGCAGCAGCGCGGTGGCCTCGGCGCGGTCGAGGTCGGCGACGCCCCGTCCGCCGTACGCCCCTTGCGCCGCGGTGTCGAGTGCGGCGAGCAGCACCGGGTAGGCCAGGCGCCACGCCGGGATCTCCGGGTGCGTCTCGGGGCCCATGACGAGGAGGCGGTCGACGTACTCGGCGGCGTCGGCGTCGGCCGCGCCGGGCCGCTGGGGTCCGCCCGGCAGGACCGCGTCGAAGAGCACCTCGACGGCGCGCCGCTGGTCCTTGTCGAAGCAGCCGGTGTCGGGCGGTCGCAGGATCCACATGGTCAGACCTTTCCGGTGGTCGGGGGCGCCCCGGCCGCGGTGCCGTGTGCGGCGTCGGCATCCGCCTCGACGTCCTGCGGGATGCCCGCGGCGTCGAGCGCCTCTTCCATCGCGCCGACGATCTCCGCGTACGGACCGATGTCCGGCGGTCCGGTGTGGTGGACGATGGAGAGCACGGTCGCGTCGTCCGCGTCGGTGAGGTGGCGGCCCAGCTCCGGGTACAGCTCGTCGTTCTCCCGTATCGCGTGCGCCCGGAAGAGTTGGACGAAGCCCTCCGTGCAGCGGCGGAAGTCGGAGAGCGCGAAGGCCACGTCGCGGGGATCGCCGTTCTGGATCCGCTGCCAGGCGACCCGGATCGCCGCCCAGTAGGCGCGGGCCTGGTCGTGCTGGTCGAACATCCAGCGGGCGTCCTCGGGCGGCATGCCGCGCGCGACCGCCAGCGGCACGATCGCCTCCTCCGCCTTCAGGTGCGCCTGGTCCGCGAAGTTGGTGAGCGTGTACACGAACATCCCCATCGCGGTCCGCACGCCCGGTGGGATGTCCTGCGCCCGCGCCACGGCGTCGAGCCCGCGCACGATGCGGCTGCCGCACGCGAAGATCCGCTCGCCGAGCAGGTGCTCCTGTTCCAGGGACTCCTCGAAGGCACGGCCGCTGTCGCGGACCGACTCCCCCTGCCGGGTGATCACCGCAGGCTGGAACTCCTTGCCGGGCGGCGACGGCTTGAGCGTGCTCCGCATGCCGGCGGCCTGGGCGGCGAGCACTTCGATGAGGTTCTCCCCGACGAACAGGCACCGCTCGACCGGCACGTGCATCTGTTCGGCCGCGTAGCGGTAGATGGCGGGATCGGGCTTGTCCAGGTGCGCCTCGTGGTTGATCACGATGCCCTGCGGGTCGAGGACGTCGGAGAGGTGCACGACGCTGCCGTCGTCCTCGGCGACGACGGCCTCGGCGATCATCCGGTGCCCCTGCTCGGCGCTCACCTCGGCGGGCAGGTTGGTGATCACTCCGACCCGTAGCCCCACCAGGTCCCGCATGGCGTCGAGCAGCTTCTCGGTGCTGGGTCGGTACAGCGCGAGATGGCCGGGGCGGTCGACGTCCCCGAGGGTGTCGCGCAGGTCGAAGAAGACCGCGTCGCAGTCGACGGTGGTGGCAGGCATGGGGCGCCCCTTCCCTGGACGGATGCGAGCGAGCAGGACACGGCGCCGTGGGGCGACCGTTGCCGTGGTTCGGAGGGAGTGGGGCGCACCGCCCGCAGACCGATCGGCGCGGGGGTGCACGACGTGATGGCCACCGTGGTCGTGCAGGGGAGGTCCGCGGTTTCCGTACGCGGCAGTCCTCCCCGCGCACCGGTCGACACGAGGGGCGTCCGGATGCTCCAAGGCCACGGCGCCGCGACGCCGGGTCGTCGCTCGGACCTCCGGACAGGAGACGAACACCTTCGTGGCGTCATCCCCTTTCCTCCATGGTGGCCCCGGACCGGCACCGTCGCCACTTCCCCCGGGCCCCGCGGCGGATCCCGCCCCGGGGCGCGGCCGGCGGCGGCCCTGAGGCGGCATTGACAGCCGTCGGGAACGGCGCCACGGTGAGGGTCCTTTCGTGACCCGAAGCCGGAGGTCTCCCCTTGGCCGGTTCATCAGCACCCCGTACGGATGGCGACATCGTCGACCGCGTGCGCGCGCACCGACCGCTCGTCCGCGCGCACGCGGACCGCGCGGAGCAGCAGCGGCGGGTGACGGGCGAGGTCGTCGAAGCCCTCTCGGCCGCCGGGGTCCACCGCATGAACGTCCCCCGGCACTACGGGGGTTACCAGTCGTCGTTACGCACGCAGATCGACGTGCTGAGCGAGGTCTCCACCGCGTGCGGATCGGCCGGGTACGTGGCGATGATCCAAATCGGGAACGCGTTCATCGCGTCCCTGTTCCCCGACGAGGCGCAGGACGAGATCTTCACCAGCCCCGACGTACGGGTCAGCGGCACCCTCATTCCGGGCTCGAAGGCCGTTCCGGTGGACGGCGGATACGTGGTGAACGGGAACTCCCCCTTCGCGAGCGGCTGTCAGGACGCCGACTGGCACCTGCTGACCGCACTGGACCACTCCGGGGACGGCCCGCCGGAGATGCTGTGGCTGGCGATCCCCATGGCCGAACTCAAGGTGCTGGACGACTGGGACGTCACCGGTCTGGTCGGCAGCGGCAGCAACACCGTCGTGGCCCAGGACGTCCACGTACCCGCCCGGCGCGCCCTGCAGGTGCGGCCGATGGTGGCGGGTTCCTTCCCGTCGCAGCGCAGCAGCGCCGACCCGTTCTACCACATGCCGGTGCTGGCGCTGTTCTGCGCCTGGGCGGCTGCGAACGCCGTCGGCATGGGGCGGGCGGCCTTGGCGGAGTTCGAGGAGCGCATCCATCGGCGGGGCATCACCTACACCTTCTACGAGCGCCAGCACGAGGCGCCGGTGACGCACCTCCAGTTCGCCGAGGCCACGATGAAGGTCTCCTCCGCGGAGCTGATCACCTCCGCCATGGTGGAGCTGATCGAGTCCAAGGCGGCCAGCGGCGAGCCGTACACCACCGAGGAGCGGGCCCGGATCAGGGCGCAGTGCGGATATCTGACGCGGTTGTGCAAGGAGGCCGCCGACCTGGTCGGTTCGGCTTCGGGCGCCTCGTCCCTGCACCGTGAGGTGCCGATCCAGCGGATCGTCCGGGACCTGAACGCCCTGCACCTGCACTCCTTCGTCAACCCCGCCGCCAACCTTGAGCTGTACGGCAGGGTGTTGTCGGGGCTGGACGCCAACACGCCCTTCCTGTGAGGGGCGGCGGCTCCAGGGGGCGCGGAGGCGAACCGGGCGCCGCCCGGCGCCCATAGGCGCCGCCGGGGACGGCTCACCGCGCCTTCACCCGAAGGGGCGGCCCGCCGTAGCGTGGATCGTCGGCTCCCGGCCGGTGAGGAGCGTCCCGTCCGGGACTGCACGAGTCTGACCCTCACGTCCACGTCCCAGGGAGAGCCCCATGTTCCCAGTGCGCGCCTTCGCCGCTGCCACGGCCGCGGTCGCCCTGCTGGTCGGTGCCGGCGTCAGTACCGGGGCGGCGGCGCCGCCGCCCGTGAGCCGCTTCCACGACGGCAGTTTCGAGTACCCGAGGGCCCCCGCGAACCTCTTCACCCCGTACTTCCCGGGGCAGGACATCGGCCCGTGGTCCGTGACCCTCGGCGCGGTCGACCTGATCGGTGCCGGCACGTGGCAGGCCGCCGAGGGCGACCAGTCCGTCGACCTCAACGGCACGGGCGCCGTGAGCCAGACCTTCACCACGACCCCCGGCCGCGCCTACAAGGTCACGTACGCGCTCGCCGGCAACCCCACCGACACCTCCCCCGCGGTGAAGACGGGCAGGGTCCTCATCGACGGCCAGGAGTTCCAGGGCTTCTCCTTCGACGTCACCGGGAAGACCTATGCCGCCATGGGGTACGTGACCCGTCAGTTCACCTTCGTGGCGGGCGCGTCCACGACGACGATCGCCTTCGTGAGCACGACGGGCGCGACGGCCGCGAACGGCCCGGTGATCGACGACGTCTGCATCGAGCCCAGCTCCGCCACCTGCCCGTCCTGCACGACCGGGTGAGGTGAGGGGAGCCTCTGGCGCTCCCCCCTTTCGGATCCGGCGACTTCCCGTACGGAGCGGGTCCGTACGGGAAGTCGCCGTGGAATCAGATGCACACCTGTCCGCCGGTCCAGGTGGGGCTGGCGGGGTGGTCTGCGATGGCTCCGTCTCCAGCCCCCGGCCCTGCCTATCCCAGGACCCGCCCGAGGAAGCCGCGGAGGTAGCCGGCGACGATGTCCAAGTGGCTCTCCAGGAGGAAGTGTCCGCCGTTGATCAGGTGCACTTCCGCGTCCTTGGCGTCGCGGGCGAAGGCTCGTGCGCCGGCAGGGCCGAAGATCTCGTCGTTGCGGCCCCAGACGGCGAGCACCGGGACCTCACTGGTGCGTAGGTATTCGTGCAGCAGGGGGTAGAGGGGGCGGTTGTTCTGGTAGTCGCGGAAGAGGGCGAGTTGGATCTCGTCGTTGCCTTCGCGGGAGATGAGGGCGTGGTCGTGTTCCCAGGTGTCGGGGCTGACGAGGCTGGGGGCGGGTACGCCGTGCAGGTACTGCCAGCGGATGGCGTCGCGGCTCAGCGCGGCGCGGACGGCGGGTTCGGTGGCGGGGCCGGGGTTCGCCCCGTAGGCCCAGAGGTCGTTCCAGAACGAGTCGACGAAGCCGTCCTCGTAGCCGTTGCCGTTCTGGGTGACGAGGGCGGAGATGCGTTCGGGGTGTTTGAGTGCGAGGCGCCAGCCGATGGGGGCGCCGTAGTCCTGGACGTAGAGGGCGTAGCGGTCCAGGCCCAGCTGGTCGAGGAGCCCTGAGGTGAGGTCGGCGAGGGCGTCGAAGGTGTAGTCGAACTCCGTCGCGGAGGGGGTGTCGGAGTGGCCGAAGCCGAGGTGGTCCGGTGCGATGACGCGGTAGCGGTCGGCGAGCAGCGGGATGAGTTCGCGGAACATGAACGAGCTGGTCGGGTAGCCGTGCAGCAGCACGATCGCGGGGGCGTCGGCGGGGCCGGCCTCGCGGTAGAAGATCCGATGGCCGTCGACGGTGGTGGTCCGGTGGTGCACCGAGCCCATATCTAACCCCTTTACACGTCTGGTCTGGTTAGCCATTCGCCACGTAAGCACGAGATGAACTAACCTGTCAAGCAAATCGAAACGGTTAGATGAGGAGCGGCGCCCGATGGACGTGCTGCTGGACCTGCTCAACAGCAGGCCGCTGATCAACGGCGTGGAACAGGACGCGCTGGCCGACCCGGCCGCGGGCAGGCGCTGGGCGCGGGAGCACGGCGGCGACGGCAGCCTCGCGGAACTGGCACTGCTGCGCGAGGCGCGGGACGCCCTGCGGGACGTCGTGCGCGGAAACCGTTCGCCCACCACGCTGGGCCCACTACTCGAAGGGGTCCACCAGATCCCGGAGATCACGTCGGACGGCCTTCGATGGACGGTCCAGACTCCCCCGCACGCCCGACTGGCCGTCGAGACGGTCCTCGCCTGGGCCGCCACCGAGCAGCACACGCCCGGCCGACTGCGCCCCTGCGCCAACACCGAGTGCCAGCTGTTCCTGCTCGACCGCAGCCGCGCCAACCGCGCCCGCTGGTGCTCGATGGCCGTCTGCGGCAACCGCGAGAAGGCACGCCGCCACTACGAACGCACCCGCTGACAGCGGACCCCTCCCCCGGCGGGCGCCCCCGTGGTCACCGGGGCGCCCGGGAACGGGATGGGACGGCGCGCAGGGACCGCTCCCCCAGGGCTACCGGCGACGCAGCGACGGGTCGAGCAACGCGGGCGGGGTGTCGTTCTTCTCGTGCGCGGCGAGGTCGACACCGGGAGCGACGACGGCGTCGATCGCGTCCAACACGTCGCCCGAGAGCACGACGTCCGCGGCGGCGAGCTGCGAGTGCAGGTGGTCCGGCGTGCGGGGACCGATGAGCGCACTGGTCACGGCGGGGTGCGCGGTCACGAAGCCCAGGGCGAGCTGGATCATCGTCAGTCCGGCGTCGTCGGCGACCTTGGCGAGCTGCTCGACCGCGTCGAGCCTGGCCCGGTTGGACGGCAGGGCCGTGTCGAAGCGCTGCGGCATGAACGTGGAGCGGTTGGTGGTGACCTCCCGGCCCTCGCGGACCGCGCCGGACAGCCAGCCCGAGGCCAGCGGGCTCCACGCCAGCACACCGAGGCCGTACTCCTCGGCGACGGGCAGGACGTGGGCCTCGACCCCGCGCTGAAGGATCGAGTAACTCGGCTGTTCGGTGACGTAGCGGCTCAGGCGGTGCTCACGGGCGGCCCACTGGGCCTGCACGATGCGGTACGCGGGGAACGTCGAGGAGCCGAAGGAACGGATCTTCCCGGCGCGCTGAAGGTCGGTCAGGACGGACAGGGTCTCCTCGTCACTGGTGCTCGGGTCCCATCGATGGACCTGGTAGAGGTCGACGTGGTCGACGCCGAGGCGGCGCAGGCTGTCGTCCAGCGCGGTGACCAGCCAGCGGCGCGAGCCGCCCCGACGGTTGCGCTCCTCACCCATCGGCATGCCGGCCTTCGTGGCCAGCACGACGTCGTCGCGGCGGCCGGCGACGGCCCTGCCGACCATCTCCTCCGACTCGCCGCCGCTGTACGCGTCCGCGGTGTCGATGAGGTTGACCCCGGCCTCCAGCGCGGCGTCGACGATGGCGGTGACCTCGTCCTGGGTGGTACGCCCGATCCTGCCGAAGTTCATCGCGCCGAGCGCGAGCGAACTGACCTGCACACCGGTGCGGCCCAAGCTGCGGTATTGCATGGCTGTGTTCCTCCCTGACGGATTGGTTGGCGCCGCGTGGAGCCGGTCCCGGGCCCTGTCACCTCACGCAAGCGGAGCGTCGCGCCCCCTTGCCGCGGCTTCACTGCCGGTCTCGCCGGCGGGCGGCAGGGGAGGTGGACGGAGGCCCGCCTCGGCTAGACTCAAAGCGGAACCTTGTTCCAGATACGATACGGAACACTGTTCCGCTTAGTCAATCGTCTTGGTCAACCGTTCGGACGGAGATCGTGGTGTCCCCAGCAGACCAGCCCGCGAAGGCGCCGAGCCGAAGCAAGCGAGCGGACGCGCTGCGCAACCAGCAGGCGCTCCTCACCGCCGCCGCCGAGGTGTTCGCCACCTCCGGCATCGATGCGCCGATCCGCGAGATCGCGACCAGGGCCGGCGTCGGCATCGGGACGATCTATCGCCACTTCCCGACCCGGGCGGATCTCGCCGTCGCCGTCTACCGCCATCAGGTCGAGGCGTGCGCCGAGGCCGGCCCGGCCCTGCTGGCCGGCACCGGCTCCCCCCTCGCGGCGCTCCGTCGGTGGGTCGACCTCTTCGTCGACTTCCTGGTCACCAAGCACGGGCTCGCCAACACGATGCAATCGGACAGCGGATTCGACGCGCTGCACGCCTACTTCCTCGACCGCCTCGTGCCCGTCTGCGCCCAACTGCTCGACGCCGCGGCCACCGCGGGCGAAATCAAGCCCGGCACGCACGCCTACGAACTGATGCGCGGCATCGGCAACCTCTGCATCGGTCGCGACAGCGACCCCCGCTACGACCCCCGCCGACTGGTCGAACTACTACTCAAGGGGCTGGAGCAACCACAGTCGCGCTGATGCCGACGACGCTCGATGTCCCCTTCGGCGCGTACGGGAGAGCCGGACCTAGAACACGTCGCGCAGGGTGTCCAGGAGGCGGGCGATGTTCGCCTCGTCGCGGCGGTAGTAGGTCCACTTGCCCCGCCGGGTGGCGATCACCAGCCCGGCCTGCCGCAGCATCGCGAGGTACTGCGAGGTGGTCGACTGCCCCAACCCCGTGCGCCGCTGGATGTCGGTCACGCAGACGCCGACCTCGACGTCCTCGGGCTCCTGACCGGGGAAGCTCATCGGATCCTTGAGCCACACCAGCATCTGCCGGCGGGCAGGGTTGGACAGGGCCCTGAACACCGCCTGCAACTCCGTCTCCGAGAACACGTGATGACCCTAACGCATGTACGCATTGGCAATTCGCGATATGACGATCTAAGGTCATCGCATGTCGACTTCGATGCGTGTGATGGAACTCGTCCGCTTCGGTGGCGCGGAAGACGCGTTCGCCGCCCGAGAACTGCCCATGCCTGCTCCGGGGCCCGGCCAGGTGCTGGTGCGCGTGCTGGCCACGTCCGTGAACCCCCTCGACCTGCAAACCCGGCGCGGCGACTACCGCGACCAGGTGGCACTACCCGCGGTCATCGGCAACGACGTGTCCGGCGTCGTGGTCGAGACCGGCCCCGGAGCAGGCGACTTCCAGCGGGGCGACGAGGTCTGGTACATAGCGCCGCCCTTCGCCGGGCAGGGAACGTACGCCGAGTACCACGTCGTCGACCAGGCCCTGGTCGCCCGCAAGCCCGCACGGTTGTCGCATGTCGAGGCCGCCGGTCTCGGGGTCGTGGGTGTGACGGTGTGGGAGGCGCTGGTCGAACGCGCCGCGGTGCGGCCTGGGGAACGGGTCCTGGTGCACGGCGGAGCGGGCGGAGTCGGCTCCGCCGCCATCCAGGTCGCCCACGCGATGGGGGCCGAGGTGGTGACCACCGCTCGGGCGAGGGACCACGCGTTCGTCACCGAACTGGGCGCCGACCACGCGATCGACTTCTCCGCCGGCGACTACGTGCCACAGGTCCGCGAGCTGGGCGGGGTGGACGTCGTCCTGGACACGGTGGGCGGGGACACCCTCACCCGCAGCCCGGAAGTCCTCACCGACCGGGGCCGCGTGGTAACCATCGTCGACATCCCCGAACCGCAGAACCTGCTCGCCGCGTGGGGCGTCAACGCGACCTACCACTTCCTTTTCGCCAGCCCCGGCCGGGCGAAGTTCGAAGCCCTCGGCCGCCTGGTCGATCAGGGCAAACTCCGGCCGGTGATCGGCACCGTACTCACCCTGGACGACATCGCCCAGGCACACACCCTGCTGGAAGGCGGCTCCACCAGCGAGGGCCGCCGACGTCCCCGCGGCAAGATCGCCATCGCCGTACACCCCTTCGACGAGCCCCCGCACCAGACGGCGCCATCGCGCTGAGCGACCCGACCATGATTCCGCCCCGGGTGCCAGCGAACATCGACCACTACGTGGACACCTTCCGCACGATCGAAGGCACCTGGCTGGTGGCGACACGCACCCTCGTCACGCCATTCGGCGGTCCGACCGAACGTCTGGACGCTCCGAGCCGATCCTGATCAGGAGCCACTGCGCCCGGCGTTGACGGAAGCGGGTGAGCCCCTCCCGTGGCCAAGCAACCCTCAGCACCCCGTGCTGGAGAGCGTCCGCAGAGACCTCGCCGTTCACACGTGCCCACCGGGGTCCGGTCGGCTGAAAGAGGTGAAGGTGACGGTGATGTACGAATCGCCGGGACCCGGCGGACGGATCCACGAACGGGTCACGAAGCTGTGCAGTGGGCCCTCCAGAAGGGCGGTGCGCGGCAGGGTCAGTCCCAGGGCCCGCTCCAGGGCCTCCAGCGCGCTCCGCGTCCCCGGCAATCCCCGGGCCGGGGTGTTCGGGTCGTGGGCGTCCCGCCTGTGGTCCTCGTCGCCCCGCCACTGCCCGGTCGTCCGCGGGAAGCCGTCGAGCGCCAGCCACGGCGGTATCTCCCCGGTCCAGTGCGGCTCGACGTCCCCGGCCGTCACGGAGAACGCGCACACCTCTTCCCCGTCGACCCCGACGGAGAGATGGAAACGAGTCCGGGGCCGGTCATGGGTGTCGACGCTGTGCCAGACGACGACCGCCCTGGTCCCCTCCGACGCGGCAGCGGCCGGGGAGACGAAACGCCCCTCGACGAAGCCCCTCGGGGCGCCGTCGAAGACGAAGCTCCACCCGGGGGCCGCCTGCCCGACGTGGGCCAGGGCGCGGTCGTCGTACGACGTGCTGCCGAGCGCCAGGCCCAGTCGGTGCTCCGCGTCCCACCTGCTGAGGGGCGGGTACAGCCCGTCAGGCCCGGGCGTCACTTCCCGCTGTGGCCGACCACCGGGCCCGGGGCCGCCCCCGCCCGGGTCCTTCAGACGGGCCGGCAGACCCGCCGGATCGGGGTCCGCGACGAACACGGCCCGATAGCCCGCGCGGAATCGGTCCGGCACCTCGTCCGCCAGCCAGGACAGACCCACCGGATCGTCCCCCGGAACGTCCCCGACGGGCCGCTCCCGCTCCGGCCGCGCGAACTCGCCCCGGGGCAGGGCCAGCAGCAGCCGCCCCCGCTCCGGGGTGACCACCGGACCCAGTACGGGATCCGCGAGCAGTCCCAGCGGCGCCAAATGGTCGGGGCCCAGGGGCCGCCAGTGGGGAAGCGCGGACCACAGCAGCCGCCACGCCTCGTTCCACCGGCCCCAGCGGGCCAACGCCCGCGCCTCCTCGGCCGCCTCCCCGAGCGGCCCGTCGGCCGTGAAGCGGTACGTCCCCTCCCGCGCCGCCCGCAGCGCCTCCTCAGCCCTCTCCCGCTCCTCGGGCGTCTCGCAGCGGGCGAGCAGCGCCCACGACCGGCCGGAGTGGCCATAGCGCCGGTCGGTGCTGGCGAAGCCCGCCGCGGCCACCGGCAGCAGATCAGGGGCGTACACCGGGTCGACCGCGAGGGCGTCGGCCGAGAACGCCGTGGCATGTGCCGAGAGCAGACCGTCCAACTGCCCCCGCAGCAGCCTGGCCTTCGACCTGCCGTACCTCTCGGCTCCCCGCAGCAGGATCAGGGCCTCCTCGTACTCCCCGCTCAGTGCCGCCAGTCGGGCCCGCTCCACCGCGGCGTCCTGTGCCCGCGTCGTGTCGTTGGCGAACGGCGGTCCTTCGCCGCCAGCGGCCTTGTAGGCCGCCGAGCGGTGAAAGGACCGGTATCGCTCCAGCATGTAGTGGCGGAAGGACGGAAAGCGGTCGGGCGGCGCGGCCCGCCAGGACGCCCACTCGTACACGGCCCACTCGCCGTCCGCGTCCCGGTCCAGCGGATCGATCAGGACCATCGTCGCGTCCGTCTCCGCGTCCAGATGGAACGCCCGGTGCCACATCCCGGCCTCCAGCAGCTCCTGCGGCGACGCGTTCTCGTCCAAGTCCTCCCCGAAGATCTCGGCGAGACCGTCGGCGTTGTGGTGCGGACGGATGCCCTGGGTCCCCGCCAGCCGGTAGACGGGGTGGTCCGCCGGCCGCCAGCCGTCGCTGATCCGCAGGAACGAATCGAGCGACGGCGGCAGCCGATGGCCGATCCGCTCCTCCAGAGCGGCGATGTCCGCGTCCGACGCACCCGGGCAGCCGAGCCACCGCGCCGCCACCAGCTCCGCATCCGACTCGTCCGGCTCGGCGGGGTCCTGGGCGTCCGCCCACTCTCCGCTCCAGCGGGTGAGGAACTCCCGCCAGTCGAAGGGGAGTCCGGTCGTCGTCTCGTCCGTCGAGGTCATGAGGCGATGGTGGCACCCGCCACTGACAGCGGATCCAGCCGCCGCCCCTCGCCGGATCGGCTCATCCGCGCCGAGAGGCGGAAGACGGGTCTGGACACAGCGAAAACGGCCGACATCGCAACCACGATGCCGACCGTTTCGTCAGTATGACCAGGACACTTTCATCGGTGTCCCGTGGTGGGCTGTTGACACAACTCTCCAGCCTGCGCGGATGACCTGGCGGGGAAGTTTTCTCCACAGGCTAAGGGCTCTTTCCAGCACAGCATTTTGTCTTGGCTCTGCCAGCTGAGGCACCCGGAATGTTTTCGTGGTGGTCACCCGCGAAAGGCGCCGCCTTCGATGCGGATGAGCAGGCCGATGACGATGCGGCGGGTGGAGCAGGGGAGGGGCGCCCGGCGCCCTGGGAGAAGAACAGCGCTAGGATCAGGACATCGTCGATGTTGGTCATGGCAAACAGCCCGGGCTTTGGTGGGGTTCCGGGTTCGCCGGGCAGGGGCGGACGGGGTTCCGGCCGAAGTCCGCGCCGGGGCGCGCGGGTGGCCCTGGTACCGACTTCCGCAGCATGGTGAAGTGCTGACCGTGCGTGCCCACCGGCGGAGCGGCCCCGGTTGCCGAGCACCTGTGTTCGCTGCGACTGCACGCCGCCATGTTTGTCCGGGCAGGGGCCCGGCCACCGCGCCGTGGTGGGGCGATCTCAGGGGTAGAAGTCGGGATTCATGAAATTCGGGTCGGGTTCCATGGTGATCTTCGGGTTCTGCCAAGTGAGCGTGAAGGACGGGCACGACTCGGTGCCGCCGTCCCACTCGGCCTTGATAGTGACCGTCCGGGGTCTGCCGTGCACGCTTGTGTCGATCTCGACGTCGTACGCGTGCACCCACCGCACTTGTTCACTCCTGAGCGGTGCCCTGTCGACATCGATCTCCCAGCGGACCGTACGGTCGGCGCATCCGTCGGGTACCGAAACCTGGAGGGTGCCGTCCAGTGAGCCGACCTCGCTCGTACCGAAGCTGTAGGGAATGATGAACGTGGATTCGATGCGCTGTCGAACGTCCCAGCCGTACTCGTGCATATGATTGACATATTTCATGCCAGTGAGCTCTGTCCCTTTGATCGGGCGCGCGCCACTTTCGTACGACAAATCAAGCGCGGACGCCGAGCAACCTGCCGCCATCAAGGTGATGATCCCCATGACGCAAAGCAGGCCGGCGCAACCCCCGAGCCAGGCGCCGCGCCGATCATTCGCGCTCATAGGACCGCCTCACCATAGGGCCAGGCCGAAACTCTCGGACAACCGTGGGGCGGTCCAGACCAGACCGAAGCTCTCACAGGCGCCGCCGAGGCCGTCCCAGGACGCCTCGATCGTGATCCGTTTCGGGGGCTGTTCCAGGTCGCGTTCGATCGGGACCTGATGCTCCGTCTTTCCGGTCAGGGAGCCGTGAGAGACCTTCTTCCCGTCGAGGGCGATCTCCCATTCCACGGTCCGGTCCGTGCAGCCCTGGGGCACGGCGACGGTGAGGTCTCCCAACAGTTGGTCGACCCCGTCGTCCTCGGAGGGCCGGAACACACTCTTGACGCTCTCCGCCACGTCCCAGATGTAGTGGGGCCCCTCGCCGGCCCCCGGGCGGACCATTCCCTCCACTGACGCTGGCTTGCGGCCGGAGTCGTACGTCAGCGACACGGAGCCGGTGCTGGAGAGCCAGGCGATCACGAGGAAGAGCACACCCAACACTGCCGGGATACCCGCCACCAGGGCGGCGGAGGCACCAATACCACGCTTCTCGGGACCATTTGAGAAAGCGGCGGCTGCGGGGCCCTTCGCATGTGCAGGCCGGCCCTTGTGTTCCGCCGCCTCGGACACGGCGGCCACGCTGACCAGTTCCTCCGCCTTGTCGGCATCGGTTCTCTCGTCCAACAGCAGCCGTACCTGCTGTCGTAGCACCGTCACTTCCTGGTGCAGCAGCCGCGCACGCTCCTGCGCCGCCGCCAGCTCGGCCTCGATCCGGTGGCTGTAGCGACCGGCGTGTGCCATCCGACGCTGGAGGAGGGTTACCTCCTCCAGCCAGTAGAGGAGTTGGGTGGCGGCGTCGGGAGAGGCCCGCTGCGCCGCTCGGCGCAGGGTGTGCAGTCGCTCCGACTGGTCTGGCGGCAGGCTATCGGCCAGCGCGTCCACGAACTCGCGCGGGGCGACACGCTCGCCACGCAGGTACCGGCCGCCGTCCCCCTCCTGCATGATGCTCTGCGCGGCGGCGGACGTCGCCGCTATCCGCAACTCCGCGGCGTAGGCCTCCGCCTCCGGCCCCGGTGCCGGGCTCCAGCGATTGCGGCCGAGCACAATCCGATGTCCCTCGTTACGGGCACGCTGCTGCGGCACAGGACGCCTCGCGGCCTGCAACTGCCGTCGCAGGTGACGGTAGATGGACTCTGTGTCGAGCAGTTCGGGCCCGTCCGGGACGCCTTTGGTGAGCGCCGTCAACAGAGCCCCGGTGAACGCGGTGTAGTCCTCGCCCTTCGGTGCCATGGCACGCTTCGTCTCGGAGGACGCGGTCATGACGTATGTCCCGTCGATGCCTCCACAGTCGGCGAGTTCCACCGGTGTCCCCATGTATCCGTGCAGGGCCCGGGCGCTGTAGCAGCAGTCCAAGATGACGACCCGGCTGCGCGCTGCGCATTCCTCGGCCACCTGGTACCGGAGGTGGTCGTAGTCCAACGCACGGAAGAGGCGGCCGGCGTGGGAGTCCGTGAGAGCCAGGTACAGGTCAGTGGCAGGCGACAGCAGGCCGTGCCCGGCGAAGTAGACGAGGAGGGCGTCCGTCGCTTCCGTCGACGCCGTGTGCACGACGTCGAGCACGTCCGCGGCCGATTTGGGATTGTGCATGACGACGCAGTGGTCCGGATGCAGAGACCACGAGTCGGGACCCGTGAGGAACTCCTTCAGCCCATCCAGGTTCTTGGCCACGGCGCCGAGAGGGGTCAGGTGCTCGTTGTACTTGCTGACCCCGATGAGCACCGCGCGCGAGGCCCCGGGATCGGGCAGACCCGTCACACCGGCTCCGGCTCGTCGTCGTCCCGGGGCGACTCGTCCGAAGCGTCGGTCTCCCTCGCGGCCAGCAGGTCGACGATCCGTGACAGAGTCTCCTCCGAGACCCCCTGGAGGGCGAGCGATCTGCCGTCGACCGTGAGGGAGATCGCCGGTGCGGTTGGCCGCGCCGCGCGCCAATTGGCATATGAGAGAGCTAGGTTGAGCGCTGTGAAGGTCTGCCCGAGCACCAGGTTGATCACCTCGACAGCGCCCATGGTCTCGCCGCTCGGGTCCGACGCGTCGAGGCTCAGCCGACTGTGGTCGCGGACGTCAGGGTCCCGCCGGAGCCATGTGTAGAGGTCGAGCGTCGTCAGTACGCCGTCGTCCGGCTCGGCTCTCAACTGAACGAGCATGCCAGTCCCTTCCCGGGTGGGGGCGGCCTACGCTAGAAGGGAAGGACCGGCACGACACGGCGTTCGACCACCTGTCCCCCGGAAGAGTTAACGACAGCGCGCCGCGCGCCGACGCGTCCCCTGGCTCCGGGGCGGTGATGGGGGCAGGACCACCGGAGGTCAGGTGATCAGCGCCTTCGATTCCAGCGGCTCGGGCGATCGGCCGCACCGGGCCGTAGAGGGCGGGGTGAAGGATGTTTGAGGGTCAGGCGAGTGCCCCGACGCGGTGGGCGAAGGAGCGGATGCCGGGCAGGGTGCGGTCGTGGCGCATGAGACCGGCTGTCATGGCGTGTACGGCGGTGCGGCGGACTTCCTGCGGGGCTGCTTGTTCGGCGGCGAGGAGGGCTCGGTAGGAGTTGCCGGGCTTGTTCCACTGGTCGAAGGAGCGGGCGACGTCGATCCAGTACCTGGCCCGGCGTTCCGCCGTGGGTAGCTGAACCGTGTTGACCTGGCGGGCGTGGTCGATCGCGGTGCCGGCATCTCCGAGGAGGTGGCTGATGCTGATCTGGTGGAGTCTGACCTGGCTGTGGCCGAAGAACGCCGTCCCGGCCGGTGACTGGTCCGCGCCCAGCCGCCTCGCGGTGGCCTCGGCTTCGGCGATCAGAGCATGTGCGGCCTGCCGGTCGCCCTGCTTCGCGGCGGTGTAGGCGGCGGTCGCGTACAGGTTGCCCTGCACCGACAGGCGCTGGGGCTCGGGGGCGGTGCGGTCCGCAGCCAGGTGCTGGGCAGCGGTGACGGCGACGTCAGTGGCCCGGGCGTAGTGGCCTTGCCGGCGCCACGCGGAGGAGACCATGCGGTGCGCCTCGGCCACGGTGAGTGCGTCGGCGCCGGTGAGGGCTGCGGTGAGGGCGCGGTCGGCGGTGACGGCGGCGAGGCCGTCTTCGCCGAGTTTGATGCATAGGCGGGTGGCGGTGTTGTAGAGCTCGGCGAGGGCGGTGGCGGATTCCTCGACGGCGCCGCGCTGGCCGAGGGCGGTGGCGAGGGCGATCCGGTTCGGGAGGGCGCGGGCGAGGGTGTCGTAGCGGCAGGCTGCGAACTCTCGGCGGGCGGCAGTCAGCGCCGCGGCCACCTGGGGGCGGGTGGGTTCGGTGGTGAGGGTGCCGGTGCGGTGGAGGAGGAGGTCCTCCAGTCCGCTGAGTACCGGGGTGGCGGTGGCCGGGGTGGCGGGGCCGAGGGCGATGCCCGTGCCGGCGCCGGCCAGGCCGGTCAGGAGTTTGCGGCGTTGCACCGGGTTCTCACCCTCTTCGGCGAACGGGTCTGGTGGCGCCACCCTAGTAGTCCCCCGCACCAGATGGGATCCCACAGGGGTGGGTGGGGGCGGGGTGTGTCGGGGTGCGAGGCCGAGGAGTTGGGGCGGGATGGTGAGGGCGTCGGCGATGCGGCGTAGGAGTTCCATGTCGCGCATGGGTTGTTTGCCGCGTTCCATGCGGGAGATGGAGGCGGCGGTGTAGCCGGTGGCGTCCCCGAGTTGGGCTTGGGTGAGGTCGGCCGCGCGTCGGGCCAGGCGCACGATCGCCGCGAGGTCGCCGTGGGCTATGGCCTGGCGCATGGTGGGGGTGCTCCAGATCGGGTGGGTGTCGTGTAGGGCCATGGCCCGCCGCCTTCCGCCGATGCTGCCCTCATCGTCCCATCAACCGGTGCCGAGGTGTGGTGCGGTGCACGTTTCTTACACCCGGTGTAAGTGGCTTGCGCGCACCGAGGCCATCGCTCACCACGGGCTCTGGGTGGGGGTTTGCTGACCGACGGCCGGCCCGAGGGACGGGCCGGTCCACGTTGGGAGGCGACACGTCATGCGTGTGCTGTATCTGCTCAACATCTCCAACCTGAACCGGCTGTCGGCGGACTCCGGCTGGATCTTCGCTGATCTCCTCGCCCCGGCCCTGGCCGACCTCGGCCAGGAGGTGACGGTGGCCGCCCCGGCGCGGGCCGGCGACGAACGGTGCCACTTCCTGCCCACCTCGGCGCCGGGGAGCAAGTACCGGGCCCGTCTCGGCGCGGACATCGACGCCCTGCGCATCTTGGTCGAAGCCGGTGAGCCGGACGTGGTGGTCGTGAACCAGATCGAGGAAGCCCCCGCCGTGCGCACCGCGCTCCTGGAAGCCGGATCGGCGGCGCGGCTGGTGGGCTATGCCCACTACCTGCCGTTCACGCCCACCGACAACAACGGCGTCCTGGTGGATCCGGCGTTCGACGACGCCGGGCTCGGCCGCAGCATCCTGCTGACCTTCGCCGCGGGGCTTGCCGCGTGCGACCGGATCCTCGTGCACTCCACCACCGCCACGAACTGGGTGACCGCCGCGGCGTCGACCGCGGGCGTCGATATTGCTGATCGGTTGCGGGTGGTGCCTGCGCCGCGTGACCCGCGCCTGGTCCACGCCCCCACCCCCACCAACCATCCCGCCCGGGACGGGGGCGAGGTGGCGGTGACCGCGATCTACAACCATCGCCTTTACGCCCACTACGGCACCGCCCGCTTCCTCGACCTCGCGCGTGAGCTGGCCGTGTCCGGGAGGGTGCGGCTGCGGGTAATGGACCTCTTCGGCCAACGCAGCACGGAGCGTACGGGGCTGGACGACAGCCCGGAGCGCATGCGCGACGAGCTCGCCGGTCTGTCGGGTGTGCAGGTCGTGTCGGATCGTGGTGATCGGATCCGGTACCGCAACCTGCTGGCCGGGGCCCGGTTCGGCATCGCCCCGTTCCGGCCGGGCTGCCCGTGGTCCATGTCGGTGATCGACTGCCAGAGCATGGGCCTGCCGGTGATCGCCCCGAGGATGGGCTGGTTCGCCGAGCACATCGACCCCGCTCTCTGCTTCACCACCAGGGCGGAGGCCGTTGCGCTCGCCGAACGCCTCGCCCTCGATGACGCGTTCCACGCCCACCACGCCGCCCACGCGTTCGCCACCACCACTCACCTCGCGCCGTCCCTGGTCGCGGCCCGCTACCTGGAGGCCATCTCATGAACGTCTTCGACGCGGTGTTGCTGTCCTTCGACGAACCCGACGCCAACACCCTCCACCAGGAGTTGGAGCAGGCGCTTGGGGTGGTGGTGAAGCGGGTGCACGGGGTCCACGGGATGCGGCGCGCCTACCGGCTGTGTGCCGAGGTCGTCGATCGGGAGCAGTTCTTCCTCGCGGACGGCGACTTCGCCATCGACCCCGGCTTCGATCCCGGGGTGGAGCCGTTGGCGGAGAGGGTTTCGATGCGGGTGTGGGCCGCACGGAACCCGGTCACCGGCGACACCTACGGGTACGGCGGGCTGAAGCTGATCCGCCGCAGTGCCTTGCGGGAGATGGGCCAGGCTGTCGACGTCCTCGCGGCCCTGTCCGGCCGCACAGAGTTCACCGACAGGGTGGCTGGGGTGACGCGGTTCAATCAGAGCCCGTTCCACGCCTGGAAGGCGGCTTTTAGGGAGTGCGCGATGCTCACCCGCGGCAGCGAGTACGGCATGAGCACCGAGCGGACGCGGGAGCGGATCGAGGCCTGGGCGGCGGCCAGGGACGGTGAGTACGCGGAGTTCGTGGCCGCCGGTGCGCGGCAGGGGATCGCGTTCGCCCAAGCCGCCGCGCACTGTCCAGGCCGGTTCGAGCATCTCAACGACCCCGTCTGGCTGCGGGCTCGCTTCACCACCGCCAACGCTCCTGTCGGGGCGGTGTCCCAGTGAGCGACAACGGCGAGGAGGTGCTGGTGTTGGTGGAGCCGTACGCCTTCCGTCGGGGTGGGCATCATCAGCATGCGCTGCTGGCCTTGGCCCAGGCTCGTGGGGGCACGGTGGTCATCGCCCCGAACGGCGTCGCCCGCGACACCTTGAACGCCCTCCACCAAGCGGGAGCACGGCTGGTCACCGGCGCCGCTGGTCTCCCGGCCCGTGCTTTCCTGTGGGCCGCAGGATTCCTGGCCCACTTGTCGTGGGTCGGTCAGCGGTTGTTCCGTTCGCGGTGGTGGCCGCGGGCGGTGCGCCGGAGCCCGCACCAGGTGACGCTGCTGGCACGGTGTCTGGTGGAGGCTGCGGCCCTGCGTACCGGCGGCCGCCAGGTTTCGGGTCCTCGGGCGGTGGTGGTGCTCACGGCGAGTGAAGGCCTCCACGGGGTGGCCGCGCTGCTGGGTGGGGTGTCGCATCTGCGGTTCGTCCACGAGACCTCGACCACCGAGGGCACCTGTCTGCGCATGCTTGCGCGCCTGGCTCGCCGAGCCGAGCGGCGGGTCTTCGTCCTGTGCCCCACGCCCGCGGTCCACGATCAGATGGTGTCGTTGTTTCCGCGGGTGGTGTGTCGGGTGCGGGTGTTCGCGGTCGACGACGGGCGGCGGCTGACCGAGCACGAGCACGATGGGGGCCGGCTCGCCTTCGACATCCCTGGTTCGGAGACGGTGGTGTGCCTGGTCGGCGGGTGGTGGCCGCACAAGGACATCGCGGTCGTTGACCAAGCCCTCGGCCTGCTGACGGAGCCGTTGCACGTGATCGTCACGGGCCACCCCCTCGACGAGGACGTGCTGGCCCGCTGGGCTGATCTGAAGCAGGTGCGGTTGCATGTCGAGCCCGGGCCGCTGAGCGAGGCGGTGCTCCGTCTCGTCTACGGGGCATCCGACGCCACGCTCGTGGCCCGGCATGCGGGGGTGGGGAAGGAGTCGGGCCTGGTCATGGACGCGGCCCAGTGGGGCGTCCCGCTGATCGTGTCCGACCACGACCCCCACCTCACCGCCCGGCTGGGGGACGCGCCGTGGGTGCGCCTGTTCACCGCAGGTGATCCCCGCGCTCTTGCCGCAGTGCTGGACGACCTCGTTCGCCTGCCGTTGCCGCCGCCCGGGCACCGGGCACCCGCCCGGTTGGGCATGCCGACCGCCGCCGAGCAGGCCGACTTCCTCATCGACACAGCCGCCCGCTTGACGGCCGGGAAGGAGGACGGGTGAGCGCGCCCGTGCTGGTGGCCGTGATCGGCCCGGTGGAGCCGCCGTTGCTCCTCGCGTGGATCACGCACTACCGGCGTCTGGGGATCGACCGGTTCCTGATCGCCTTCCACTTCCCCGACCATGCCCCTCTCGCCCGCCAGCACGACCTCCAGGCCGTGGCACGGGAAGCCGGTGTCACTCCTCACGCCACCAGTCGGGGGGCGTGGCACGAACACACCAACACCCGCCTCCGAGACGAACTACGGCAGGCGGCGGGGCCGGGTTGGCACCTGATCGCGGACGCGGACGAGTTCCACCACTACCCCGTCCCGGTGGGCGAGGTGATCGCCAGTGCTGAGTCGGGCGGGCATCGGGTGGTCGGGGGTCTGCTGCTGGATCGGGTCGCCGCGGACGGGCGCCTGGTCGACTGGACCCGCCTGGGGCCGCTCGATCGCGTCTATCCGCTCGGTGGTCACCTCTCCCACCGGCTCCTGCATGCCGACCCCCGCAAGATCGTCCTCGCCCGCCACCACGTCCCCCTCGCCTCCGGCAACCACCGCGCCCACGGCTACCGACCCGATGTCGGTCACCTCGTTCCCGTCCACCACTTCAAATGGCGCGCCGGCGTCCTGGACGACCTCCAAGCCCGGGTACGGCACTTCTCCAGCAGCGCATGGCGGGAGGACTCGCCCGCGGTCCGCGAGGAGGCAGGCCGCTTCCTGGACCACGTCGCCCACCACGGCGGGGTCGTCAACATCGCCGACCCCCGCCTCGCGTTCCGCCGCGTCACCCTGGACGAGACACCCACCCGGTGGACGACGGAGGCGCGCAGCATCCACGCCACCTGGCAACCTCCCGCACCCAGCCGCCACGACTGACACACTGGAAGAAGCGCACCCCCCACGCGCTCCGGGGGACAGCGTTGGATCTGGGAAGGAACCGTTTCGCCGTATGCCCCTCGCCGTGCTCCTGGTCGGACTGACCGGCTCCGGGAAGACCACAATCGCCCAAGCCTTGGCCGGCCACGGCTATGTGCGGTTGTCGGTGGACGAGGAAGTACACCGCCTCCACGGCCGCTACGGCGTCGACTACCCCGAGGACACCTACTTCGCCCGCCAACGCCCCGTCCTGGACGCCGTCCGCCACCGGTTCGCCACCGAACTGGGCGCCGGCCACGACGTTGTCCTCGACCACGGGCTGTGGACCCGTAGCGAACGCGACGACTGGAAGCAGGCCGCCCGCCACGCGGGCGGCCTGCCCGTCCTCATCCATCTCCCCACCGACCGGACCGAGTTGCTGGACCGCCTCGCCGCGCGGAACGCCCGCGAGGACGCCAACGCCCTGACCGTCACCCCCGAAGCCCTCGACGACTTCATCCACCGCTTCGAGGCACCCACCGCCGACGAGAACCCCTGGGACTATCCCGGCACCATCGAGGCACTCCTCGCCCTGCTGCAACGGGCACGCATCGGCGACCACCCGCTGGAATAGCAACGAAGAGGCACGTACTCCCTTTTCCCAAAAGATCCTCGGCCTCGCGCACCGTGATCGTGCCGAGTTCAGTGCCACGGCCGTGAAGGACATTCAACGGGCCGTCCCCCGGTCGGGTGATCCAACCCGCAGACCGGGCAGCAAGGCCACATTTGCCTTTAAGGTCTGCCCTTGTGGATCCCCTGACATCGTGGACCGAAGCCCTGCAACGGCATACTCCAGATGAACTCCTTGCCCTCATGAAGGAAAGGAGAGCGGAGTTGCGTGCCACCGGTCGGGCGCTTGACCACATGATCGAGACCCTCGAAGGTTTGGTCGCCAGCGACCCGTACTGGGAACACGTAGCCTTCCCCAGCCCCCGCGGCGCATCGAAGTCCGACGAGTCCGGCCCACCCCGTGACGAGCGCTCCGCGCAGTCGCGGAATGAGTCCGAGGCAAGGCGAAAGGACGAGGCGGAGGACTTGGCGTCCCGCGCCGAGGAAGGCTTCGCCCCCCACACCCCACCACCAGCCGCGTCCAGGCGGCGGCATGGCCGACGTGGAGAGGCCCCGACCCGGCGCGTGCAGATCCTCGACATCCTCGGAGGCGACCCCACCAGGTGGTGGCCGGCTCAGGAGTTGAGCACCGCGATCGGGGTGGCGGGTCATCGCGCGATCCGCGGCCTCCTCCGTGAAATGTGCCACGACGGCGAGATCGTGAAGCTGAAGGAGTCCGCCAGCATCCCCGCCTCCTACCGACTCGCCCCCACGCCCACGCCCGCATCCGCGCCTACAGAGGAGACGGCCATGAGCGGATAGGCCCCATAAGCGGGCACCTCCGGGATTGCCGCCCGGAGGTGCCACAACACGACAGTTCCCCAGAACGCTCAATTCCTCGGATCACGTCGCGCTGCCGGGGAGCTTAACAGCGTCCCCGGCGCACGAAATCTGCATGCCGTGATCCGTCACCCGATCGTGTACTCCCGCGGGAGTGTCAGGCGGTTGCAGACGGATGCCCTCATTCCTCAGAGCCTTTGCCGTGTTCGCGGCGCGGCCACAAATCCACCCCGAGTTCGCTTTCCAGCCGGGCTATCGCCCCGAAGTCCGGCAACACCAGACCTTTCAACGTGCGTTCGATCGTGCGGCGGTTGACGCCGGTGATCCGCTGCACCGCGAACGGGTTCAACCCCAACTCCTCGATCACCGCCCCAAGGCGGCGGCTGAACGCCTGCGCGTAGACGGCGCTGATCGGCGCGTCCTCACGGAGCGGGCCATCGGGCCAGGTTCCGTCGGCGAGGTAGGTGGCGGGGGCGGCGTCCCTCTGACTGCGCGGCACGCGCCCACGGTAGCGGGGAATCCCGGCCATCACCTTTGCTCGAATGTCTGTACGAATCTGGGGGCGACCTGCCAGAGTGGTCTTGTAAGACCACTTCGGAGAGGGAGCCCGCGTTGCCGCGCCAACTGGTCATGGGTGGGGTCGTCGTGAGTGACGTGCCGACCGCGATCGCCCTGTACGCGCCGAAGAAGATCCCGCCGACCATCTGGACGGCGATCGCGCCGTTCGTCCGCGGCTGCGTCACCGCCGCCCAGCCCGAATCCCCCTGGGCCGCCATCCAACGCATGTCGACCGTCGCCCGGTTCTGCGCATGGGCACGTGAGGAGCATCTGCCGCTGGAGCGGGAGGTGTTGTTCACCCCCGACACCATCGAACGCTACGTCCTCGTCGGCCCTCGACCCGGCGTACCCACCGCTCGCAGCTGTCGACGATCGGGCGGGCGATCACCCGCCGCGCCCCCTGGCCACCCGTGACGACACCGCTGCCCCGCAACCACATCGCCCCGCCCTACGCCCCCGATCAGGTCGCCGGATACCTCGACATGGCCGAGGACCAGAGCACCGAGGCCCGCAGACGCACCGCGTTCGGGATCCTCGCAGCCGGGCTCGGCGCCGGCCTCATGCCCGGCGAACACCTCACCATCACCGGCCGCGCCATCACCACCACCCCTGCCGGGAACACGGTCGTCCCGGTGAAGGGGAGCAGGCCCCGCACGATTCCCGTGCTCGCCGCCTACACACCCCTGATCCTCACCCTCGCCGGCCGCTACCCGGACGAACCCCTCGTCGGCCCGTCCCACGACCCCGGGAAGAACCGGCTCAACCGCCTCCTCTCCAAGATCGAGACCCCCCGCAACCTCCCACCTCTCAACACCAGCTCCCTGCGCAGCACCTGGCTGCTCACCCTCCTGGCCGCCCACGTCCCGCTCCCGGAGATCATGGCCGCGGCCGGCTTGGCGAGCACCGGCTTCCTCGCCGACCTGCTGCCCTACCTCCCGCGCCTGAACCAGGACGAGGCACACCGCACCATCGCCCAGGCCCTCACCCAGCCGCCCCAGACCGGCACGTGAACCATCCGCCACGGCGGGACACCACGCAAGCGAGCCTCGTCAGGCGCCTGCACCTGACGGGGCTCGCCCGCCATCTCACCCTGCCCCAGGCCCTGCGCCGCGCCCACCGCATGGTCGACGACTCCCGCCTACTCCCCGCCGTCGAAGCAGCCCTCCACCATTGCGTCGGTGCGCCCCGCACCTTCACCGCCCGGGCGCTGCTCACCGCCATGGCCGTCCACGGCCTGCGGTTGCGGGAGATGCACCTCACCGGTGTCCTCGACACCATCGCCGAACTGCCCCCATCAGCACGCCGCGAACTACACCTCGACCGCGCCGTCACCTACCGAATGCTGTGGCACGCCTACACCCTCCTCACCCGCGCCCTGGACACCGGCAACCTCGCCATCCCCCACAACCACTCCACGGCCAAGGACTCAGGCGCATCAGCCCGCTGTGAACGCGGCGACTGCCCCTACGAGCCGATCAGCCTCAGTGCCTTCGTCGGGCGCCTCCTGGCCGTCTCCCTCCCACCCGGCTTTCCGCTCACCGGTGTCCTGGCGATCGACTCCACCGACTACGAGACCTGGGCCAGACGCCGGGCCTGGACCCCGAAACCCGACGTCGACCCCGACCACCCACCCGTCAAAGACACACCACCCAAAAACAGGAAACGGCCTGGCAACGAATCAGGGTGGCCGTTTACCGGCCACGACGGCCGCCTCCAGCACACCCGCGACCCCGACGCCCGCGAGGGCTACCGCTCCGGCACCAACGGCGCGCCCGGCGGGGTGTTCTGCGGCTACGACCTCCACCTCGCCGTCAACGCCCGCACCCGCCAGGGGCCCGAAGTCCCCTTCGTCTTCACCGCCCTCCACCTCGCACCAGGCGGCTCCCACAAAGGCGACGCGGGCATCGCCCTGATCGACCAACACCACGCCGCACACCACACCCACGCCAGCGAGGTCCTCGCCGACCGCGGCTACTCCTACTGCACCCCCACCCGCTGGGCCCTACCCGTCCGCGCACGCCACCTCGAACCCGTCATCGACCTCCACCCCCAACAGCGCGGCACCCACCCCACCCCACCCGCCGGCACCCTCATCATCGACGGCACCCTCTTCACCAAAGCCCTCCCACGCCCCCTGCGGAACCTCCCCGGCTTCACCCTCGGCATGACCAAAGACCAGAAGAAGGAACTCCGCGCCCGCTACGACCAACGCGCCGCCTACGCCTTCACTCCCCACACCCGCCCCGACACCGACGGCTACCAACGCTTCAAAGGCCCCGCCGTCGCCGGACACCTCCGCTGCCCCAACCACCCCCGCTCCCTACGCCTGCCCCACACACACCCCACCAGCACCTGCCGACCCGGCACACCCTGCGCCTGTGGCACCACCGTCACCCTGCCCCCAGACCTCATGCCCTGGACCCACCAACGCACCATCTGGGGCACCACCGCCTGGGCCGCCGACTACGGACGCCGCGCCGCCATCGAATCCGGCAACGCCGAAATCAAAACCCACCGCCTCCACCTCGACCGCGGCTTCACCCGCGTCTTCGGCACCACCAAAAACAGCATCCTCATCGCCTTCGCCCTCGCCGGCCTCAACCACACCCTCCTCCGCGCCTGGCACACCAAACGCAACCAACCCGACCCCTGGGCAACACACACCGGCGAACCCGACAACACCTCACAGACCACACCCACACCCCGAACCCGCGCACGCCGCCGCCACACCAGCCTCACCACCCTGACCAACAAACCACCCCCAAGCTGAGCAGCTCAGCAACCACACACCACCACACCCAGCACCATCACGAGCAGCCACGGCGTGCCCCGAAACCACCCCACCCGCGGGTTCACACGCCAGAACCAGCGCCCCAGAGCACCGCCCGCACCGGCAACCAAGCCCCCACCACACAAAACCCCGCACATACCAAAAACTCCCAGCACGGGACCGAGCCCGTACTGGGAGATATGTGAAGCCAACCTGGGCAATTCTGTGAACTACCCGTGGTGTCCGAGGGGGGACTTGAACCCCCACGCCCGATAAAGGGCACTAGCACCTCAAGCTAGCGCGTCTGCCATTCCGCCACCCGGACCGGTGACCACCTCGGGTTTCCCCGTGGCGACACCACAACAATAGCAGGGGTTCGAGGCGGTCATCGACCACGTTTTCGCCGGTCAGCGCGGTGGGCGTGACAGTGGGGCACGTCGTGGACACCCGGTGGCGCGCGGTCCACGGACGGCACGCGGGGGCTTACGGAACGTGAGCGTGACGGGGGCTGCGCGGGCGCGGTTCGGGGTCGTCGGAGGTGCGGTGGGGGGTGGGGTGTGGTGCGATGGGAGGGAGTGAAGGCCCGAGGAACCCCCTGCTCGCCCAGGGGCGCGTTCCCGCCTCACTGCTGAGGGTGACGCGGTGCGACCCCAGGACCACGAGGTCGGAAGCGGTCGAAAGGGATCGACGGGATCCGTGGGGTCCGGACGATCGACACCGCGCGTCTTCACCCGACGACGGCTGAGCTGGAGGACCGCGGGCCGGCGAACCACGGACGACGCTCCGAGGAGGACGCCATGTCCGGCACCGGAAATCCGAACGATCTTCCCCTGCCCGAGAACGAGCGGGAGGACCCCTACGACATCGTGTACAGCGCACCTGTGGACCGGGAGCTGACCGGGGAGGTCACCCGGACGCCGCTCGCCGACGTCGCGCGGCGGTACGAGGAGGAGCCCGAACCCAAGTCCGTCGAGGTGGTGGAGGCACCGCGGGAGCGGGACAAGGTGCATCCCGTGCTGCGCGACCTGCTGGGGGCGCAGGACGTGAACGCCCGGGCGGAGGTCGTCGTCGTCTTCGACGACCCCGTCACCGTTCCCCGCTTCCCCGAGCCCGTGGCCGACGAGCCCCGTGACTCCGAACGCAACGTCCTCGTCCAGGAGCGCTGCGCCGACCTGGTGCGTTCGCTCCAGCAGGAGCGGGCGGACGGGTACGAGCGGGTCTCCGCCGAGTTGGCGGAGCTGGGGGCCACGGTGGTGGAGCACTTCTGGCTGATCAACGGGGTGTTGGCGGAGTTGCCGCTGGGCGCGGTGGAGTCCGTCGCGGCCCGGGACGACGTGATCTCGGTGGAGCCCCGCCACTCCGGCGAGGTCCCACCACAGGACGAGGTCGACGACGGGCGCGCCCGCATCGAGTCCGACCCGTACTTCGACCTGGGGCAGACCGCGGGGTTCATCGGGCTGCTCGACACCGGCGTGCGGTTCAGCCACACGCTCTTCAACAACCCCACGACGATCGCCTTCCGCCGGGACTGCAACAACGGTGGCACCGACTGCAACACGGGCAGCAACCTCAACCCCAATGACGACTGTTGGAACCACGGCACCTCGTCCGCGGCGATCATCACGGGCAACGGCAACCAGGGCAACGACTTCCGCGGGGTCACCGCGATCACCCTGGACAGCTTCAAGGTGTACGCGACGGCGAACCCGTGCCAGGGGTTGGACGAGGCCGCGGCGATCCGCGGCTTCCAGGCCGCCGTGGCGGTGGCCGACCGGGTCGTGGTCGCGGAGATGCAGGGCGGCGGGGACCACGACAGCGCGCTCGCCCGGGCGGCGGACGCGGCGTTCGACGCCGGTGCGGTGGTCATCGCCGCGAACGGCAACAACGGGCCGGACTTCTCCACGGTGAACTGCCCGGCGAACGCCCGCCGCGCCATCGGGGTGGGCAACTTCGACGTCCAGACGCTTGACCCGATCGCCAGCCAGAGCCGCGGCCCGACGGCGGACAACCGGGTCAAGCCCGACATCCAGGCGCCGACGAACACCGAGACCGCGAGCAACGCGTCCGACACCGCCCGGCAGGTCTTCACCGGCACCAGCGGCGCCACGCCCTACGCGGCGGGCGCGGCGGCGCTGCTGCGGAACTGGCTGCGCGGCGGCACCACCGACCCCATCGACCCGGGCCAGGTGTACGTCCAGCTCATCCTCTCGGGCCAGCGGCCGAACTTCGACAACATCGCCGGGGCGGGACCCCTGTCACTGCCCGTCAACACCCATGTGTGGTGGGGCAAGACGACCGTGTCCAACGGGCAGACGCTCGACATCGCCTTCGGTGGCGCCGCGTCGGCCCAGGCGGTGAACGCGGCGATCTGGTGGCCCGAGTCCGGCACCCACAACGACATCGACCTGCGGCTGGTCCGGGTGGCCACGGGCGCCGTCGAAGCGTTCAGCGTCGCGACGGGCAGCGTCTTCGAGCGCTGCCGGGTCTCCGGCGGCAATGCCGGCGGCGACTGGCTCGTGCGCGTGAACGGCTTCCACGTGCCCTCGGGGTCGCAGACCGTGTACTTCGCGATGACGCAAGGACAGTGAGCGTCTGCGTCCCACCGCCCCGCCGGGCCACGTCGACGCGGCCCGTCAGGTCAGCTTGCCGCCGTAGTCGGGCAGCTTGAACGTGCGCTCGGCGTGCCCGCCGACCAGGTCGGTGGGGCGGTTGCCGATGTTCGCGATGATCGTGTAGCCCTTCGCCTCGATCTCCGCGCGCTTGGCCGTCTTGTACCGGCTGACCTCGTGGAACAGATCGGGCAGACGCTGTACGTACAGCCCGTCGACGGGGTAGCCCACCTTCTTCAGGTTGTACTCGGTCAAGCCCTGGATGATGCCGGGCCTGGCGGTGACGAAGAAGACGGCCACGTCCCGCGAGTCGGCGAACTGCGCCAGTTCCAACATCGGGGCGATGGCATCGGTCGGGTACTCCCAGAAGGGGTGGAAGTCCGTCTCCAGCGACGTGTTGTCGATGTCGAGGACGATCGCCCGGCGCTCGTCCGAGGGGCCGCCGGCGGTGCGCTGTGCCACGTGCGCCCGCGCCTGGGCCACGACCGGCGCGACGTCGCGCTGCCAGGTCGCGTAGTCGACGCCGGCGAGCGCGGCGTTGCTCGGGTGCTCGGGGCCCGGTGCCCCGCGCTCGGCGGCGGACGCCGTGGCCATCGGGGCGGCGAGGGCGGCGGCGACGGTGAGCGCGGCGACGGTGGCGACCGGGCGGGCGGTGCGGGTGCGCACGGGCATGAGGCGGCTCCTGGAAGGCTGTGGGGGGCGAGAACGTCCTTGTCATGCTCGCGGCCCATCATGTCCGCCGGGCGGCCTCGGCACTACCGCTCGGTAGCAAATATGTGAGAGACGTTCACCTTCCGTCCGTACCGTCCGCAGGCCCCCCCACGGATCCCGCGGGCACCGCGCGGCCCCGCTCCCCCACCGGGGTCCGAGGGACCGCGCGGCACGCCTCAACGCCGGCGCAGCGACGCCAGGTTGTCGTAGGCGACGCGGGCGTACTCCAGGGACTGCCCCGGGGCCGAGCCGCTGGGCGCGTTGTCCTGCTCGACCATCGGGTTGTGGTAGTTCCGCTCCCCCACCCGGGAGAAGAACCGCTCGTAGTCGATGTCCCCGGTGCCGAACGGCACCATGTCGTACCCCTGGCCGCTGGAGGTGTTCACCACTCCGTCCTTGGCGTGGAAGAGCGGGTAGCGCTTGTTGTTGCGGGCCACCAGGCGCGCCGGGTCGAAGACGCTGGTGACCTTCGACCCGTCGTGCGCGGCGTAGGTGTGGAACTTGTACCGGGCGACGTGGGCCCAGAAGACGTCCATCTCCAGCCAGACGCTCTTGGCGTCGGTCTGCTTCAGGAAGTACTCCAGCTTGCGGATGCCGGACGAACGGGTGGGCCGGCCCTGGCCGTCCAGGGGGCCGCCGTCGAGCAGGAAGTCGTACGCGCCGTCGTGGTTGTGGGTGTAGAGCTTGATGCCCGCGCGGCGGGCTATCGCCCCCATCGCGTTCCACTTCTCCGCGGCCTGGTCCCACTCCGCCTTGGTGGAGCCCCAGGTGGGGTCGCCACCGGTGCCCATGTGGTCCATGCCGAGGACGTTGGCGATCTCCAGGGCCTGCTTGAAGCGGTCCAGGTCGGGGGTGGTGAGCGGCCAGGAGGCGGGGATGAAGCCGTGGTTGCCCTGGGCGCGCAGCCCGTAGTCGTCCAGCCAGGAGCGCAGCAGCCGGGCGCCGGCGGGCGTCTCCAGGTCGGCCCCGCCGGGGGCGTTGGCGTGCTGCCCGTAGCCGGCGAACTCGACCTGGCGGTAGCCGTAGCGGGCCAGTTGCTTGAAGACCTCTCGGAAGCCGGACGGCAGGTCGCTGGCGAGCGGGTCGCGGCCGGTGGCGTCCCGGACGGTGTAGAGGATCAGGCCCCGCTTGTGCGCCGGGACGAGCGCCTTGCGGTCGTGCCCGTGGCCGTGGCCCTTGCCGCGGTCGGCCGCGTCGGCGAGGGCGGGCGTCGCGCCGAAGACGGGGGCCGCGACGGCCGCGGCGCCCACTGCCGTGCAGGTGGTCAGGAAGCGCCGGCGGTCCACCCCGAGGGTGCGGCGCAGGGATTCGTCAGTGCCGGTGGTGTCCTTGAAGGAGGTCACGGTCTCTCACTTTCGGGCGAGGGTGCGAGGGGAGCCGGGGTCGCCGGTGACGCTCCGTCGAGGCCGGCGAGCCGCAGCAGCAGGGACTTCACGTCGGTGGCCTTGATGCGGCCCTCGACGGCGCGGGGGGTGGAGCACAACAGGAGCGGACCTTCGTCGTCGCTCGCGGGGAGGCGGCCGTGGCTGCCGCGGATCGGTGCGGGGTCGAGCGGGACGACCGCCATGCGGTAGCGCAGGCCGAGCTTCTTGCGGGCCACCGCGGTCGCGGCCTTCACCTTCACGTACGGGTCGTTCGGGTCCATGAACAGCTCGACCGGGTCGTAGCCGGGCTTGCGGTGGATCTCGACGAGCTGCGCGAAGTCGGGGGCGCGTTCGTCGTCGAGCCAGTAGTAGTACGTGAACCAGGAGTCCGGGGCCGCGACGGCGACCAGTTCGCCGGAGCGCTCGTGGTCGAGGCCGTACTCCTTCTTGCCCTCGTCGTCGAGCACCTCCTCCACGCCGGCGAGGCCCGCCAGCACCTCCCGCACCGCGGCAAGGTCCTGTGGCCGCTTCACGTAGACGTGTGCGATCTGGTGGTCGGCGACGGCGAAGGCGCGGGACGCCATGGCGTCCAGGTACTCCATGCCGTCCTGGGTGTGCACCTCCAGCAGCCCGGCGCGGCGCAGCGCCCGGTTGACGTCCACGTGCCGGGAGACCTCGGTGATGCCGTACTCGGAGAGCACCACGACGGTGCGGCCCGCGCGGCGGGCGTCGTCCAGGAGCGGGGCCAGCGCCGCGTTGAGTTCCGCGGCGGCGGCACCGGCCCTCGGGTCGTTCGGCCCGTGGCGCTGGAGGTCGTAGTCGAGGTGGGGCAGGTAGCACAGGGTGAGGTCGGGGTCGCGGGTGGCCATCACGTGCCGGGTGGCGTCGATGATCCACTGGCTGGAGACGAGGTCGGCGCCGGGGCCCCAGAAGTGGAAGAGGGGGAAGGTGCCGAGCTTCTCGGTGAGTTCGTCGTGCAGGGCCGGCGGGCGGGTGTAGCAGTCGGGCTCCTTGCGCCCGTCGGCGTAGTACACGGGGCGCGGCGTGACGGTGACGTCGGTGTCCGCGCCCATCGCGTACCACCAGCAGATGTTGGCGACGGTGTAGCCGGGGTGGGCGCGGCGGGCCGCGTCCCACAGCTTGTCGCCGGAGACCAGCCCGTTGTGCTGGCGCCACAGCAGGACGTCGCCGAGTTCGCGGAAGTACCAGCCGTTGCCGACGATGCCGTGTTCGGCCGGGAGCGTGCCGGTGAGGAACGTGGACTGGGCGGCGCAGGTCACCGCGGGCAGCACCGTCTCCAGCGCGGCCCGCGAGCCCTCGGCGGCGAGCGCCTTGAGGTGCGGCATGTGGTCGAGGAGCCGGGGGGTGAGGCCCACGACGTCCAGCACCAGCAGGGGGGTCGGATCGGGGGCCTTGGTCATGGCAGTTCCTTCAGGCCGAGGTCGGTCAGCAGGTCGCGGGCGAGGGTGAGTTCGGCGGCGATGCCCTCGGCGAGCTGGGCGCGGCTGCGGGGGCGCAGCTCGGCGGGGAGCGCCTGCCAGGTGTACGTCTCCACCTCCAGGTGGCGGGTGAGCGGTACGGGCGCCCCGACGAGTCGGGCGAGCGCGTCGCGGAGCACGGGCAGGGTGGACGTCAGCGGCGGCGCGGGCGGGGCGTGCAGCGGCACGTGGAAGTGGGCCCGCCAGGGCGCGCCGTCGGGGAGCGCCCGGCCGGACACGGCCTCGTCGAGGTCGTCGGTGCCGCGCAGCCCGGCGGCGGTGCGGGTGCGCGTCTGGTGCAGGAAGCGCGGCTCGGCGAAGGCGCCGAGCGCGGCGCGCACTTCGGGCAGATGGGGCTCGGCGGCGTGCAGGGCGGCGGAGAGCTGCGCCTTGGGGACGGTGATCCCGGCGGCGGTCAGCTCGGCGAGGGCGGTGGCGGGGTCCTCGAAGGAGGTCGCCAGATGACACGTGTCCACGCAGACGCCGACGCGCGGGGAGCCGATCGCGGTGAGCGGGCCGATGGCGTCCGCGGTGGTCTCCACGGCGCAGCCCGGCTCGGGCTCCAGGGCGATCCTGATCGACCGGCCGGTCAGCTCCTCCAGGGCGTCGAGGCGCTCCGCGAGCATCATCAGGGCGCGCCGCGCCGCGCTGGCCGCGGCGACGTCGTACCGGGTCCGCCAGGCGAGCGGCAGGGTGGAGATGGTCCCCTCGGTGACGTCGTCGGGGAGCAGGGCGGCGAGGAGGCGGGCGAGGTCGGTGGTGTGGGCGAGGCGCTCGGGGTCGGTCCAGTCGGGCCGGTACACCCGGTACTTGACCTCGTCGGCGCCGAACCCCTCGTACGGGAAGCCGTTGAGGGTGACGACTTCGAGGCCGCGGCGGTCGAGTTCGGCGCGCAGTCCGCGCAGGGCCGCGGGGTCGCAGGTCAGGGCGCGGGCGGCGTCCTTGGCGAGCCAGAGCCCGATGCCGAGGCGGTCGCGGCCCAGGCGCTTGCGGACCGGTTCGCAGTGGTCGCGCAGTTGGGCGAGGACCCCGTCCAGGGTCTCGGCGGGGTGGACGTTGGTGCAGTACGAGAGGTGGACCGTGGTGCCGTCGGGGTGGCGGAAGCGCATCGGTGCTCCTCCTTCGTCATTCCCCGCCGCGGAGGATGGAGTTGCCCTCGTGGGTGGCCGTCGGGGCGGTGGCGTCCAGGGCGAGCCGACCGCTGAGTCCGTAGAAGGCGACGGGGTTGCGCCACAGGACCTGGTCGACGTCGTCGGCGCTGAAGCCGGCGGCGAGCATGGCCTCGCCCACCTTGCGGGTCTTCAGCGGGTCGCTCTTGCCCCAGTCGGCGGCGGAGTTCACCAGCATCCGCTCGGTGCCGTACGTGGTGAGGATGGCGACCATCCGCTCCTCGTCCATCTTGGTGTCCGGGTACACGGAGAAGCCGAGCCAGCAGCCGCTGTCCAGGGCCGGTCGCACGGTGGTCTCGTTGAGGTGGTCGAGCAGCACCATGTGGGGGGCGAGCGCGGACTCGCGGACCGCGTCGACGGTGCGGTGCAGGCCGGCGAGCTTGTCGCGGTGCGGGGTGTGGACGAGGACGGGCAGGCCGTGGTCGGCGGCGAGTTGGAGTTGGGCGGCGAGCGCGGCGTCCTCGGCGGGGGTCATCGAGTCGTAGCCGATCTCGCCGACGGCGACGACGGAGTCCTTGACGAGGTAGCGGGGCAGTTCGTCGAGGATCGGGGTGCAGCGGGGGTCGTTCGCCTCCTTGGGGTTCAGGGCGATGGTGCAGTGGTGGGCGATGCCGTACTGCGCGGCCCGGTAGGGCTCCCAGCCGAGCAGGGCGTCGAAGTAGTCGACGAAGGACTGCGGCGAGGTGCGGGGCTGGCCGAGCCAGAACGACGGCTCGACGAGCGCGCGGACCCCGGCGTCGTACATCGCCTCGTAGTCGTCGGTGGTGCGGGAGGTCATGTGGATGTGGGGATCGAAGATGCGCATGGGCTCAAACCTCCTCGAACCGCGGGGACGGCTCGGCTGTCAGGGCGAGGACGCGGTGCAGGTCGTCGGGGACCGTGCGGTGGGCGGCGGTGCGCTCGGCCGCGTAGTCGCGCAGCATCCGGGCGAGTTCGCCGTCGCCGCGGGCCCGGCGCGCCAGGGAGTCGACGGCGTCCAGCGGGACACCGGTGAACAGGCACTTGAGGACGGCGTGCCGCCAGGCGTGGGCGTCGAGGTGGGCGGCGGCGTACGGGCCGACGGCGGCGGCCACCAGCCGGCCGTCGTTGGTGCGCAGCGCGTCCTCGACCAGCGGCAGGGCGACGGCGGGCGGGGTGAGGGCGTCCAGGTACGGCAGGGCGAGCAGCACCGCGCGGCGTTCGGCCGCGGTGCCCTGCCGGTAGAGCCGGGTGACGGTGTCGGGGCCGGCATTGGCCTCGACGAGGAGCAGGACGCGGGCGGAGTCGACGTGGTCGGGTTCGGGTCCGCAGTGCCGGCCGGCGGCGGCGTAGCGCAGTTCCCAGGGCGCGTTGGCCGCGGCGGTGCCTTCGGCGGCTGCCGCGAGCGCTTCGGCGAGGGCGGCGGCGAGCCAGTTACGAGCGTCGTCGGGGAGGGCCGCGGTCAGTTCCCTGCGGGACATCAGCATGCCGGCGCTCCCTTCGCGCTCGCGCGCAGGAACTCGATGGAGGTGCGGGCCAGTTCGGGGCCGGCGTGGGAGTGGCGGGGCAGTTCGACGACGGTCAGCCCCCGGTAGCCGGTGGCGGCGAGGGCGTCGAGTACGGGCGGGAAGTCGATCTCGCCGTCACCGAACGGCAGGTGTTCGTGGACGCCGCGGCGCATGTCCTCGATCTGGACGTGCCGCAGCCAGGGGGCGGCGGCGCGGACGCACTCGACGGGGGTGCGCTCCTCCAGGCACTGGCAGTGCCCGATGTCGAGGGTGAGGCCGAGGGGTTCGGGGTCGCCGAGGAGCGTGCGCAGGTGGTGGAAGTCGTCGAGGGTGGCGAGGAGGTGGCCGGGTTCGGGCTCGATCGCCAGCGGTACGCCGGCGGACGCGGCGGCTTCGAGGACGGGGGTGAGGGAGTGCGCGAGGCGCTGCCAGGCGGTGGCCCGGTCGGCTTCGGGCGGGGTGGTGCCGCTGAAGCAGTGCACGGCGCGGGCGCCGAGGTCGGCTGCGACGCGCACCGCGGTGACGAGCAGGTCGGCGCGGGCGGCGCGGTCGGCCGGGTCGGGGTCGACCAGGGACGGGCCGTGCTTGCGGCGCGGGTCGAGGACGTAGCGCGCGCCGGTCTCCACGGCGACGTCGAGACCGTGGCGGGCCAGCAGCGCGGCCGTCTGCCGGGTGCGTTCGGCGAGGCCGGGTCCCACCGGGTCCAGGTGCATGTGGTCGAGGGTGAGCCCGACGCCGTCGTAGCCGAGGTCGGCGAGGAGCGCGAGGGCGTCGGGCAGGCGGAGGTCGGTCAGGCCGTTGGTGCCGTAGCCGAACCTGAGCCCGCTCGGGTGGTGCGTACGGCTCATGTGGGGCTCACCTTCCGCGCGAGTTTGCGGGCGATCGGGACGAGGGTCATCAGGGCGGGTCCGACAACGTTGCCGCTGCCCCGGGCGCGGGCGGCGAGCGCGGCCTGGAGCGGGATCACGGCGCGGATGCCGCCGCCGACGGCGCGCCGGGTGAGCGCGGGCGACGGGTTGAGCGCGGCGTGTGCGTACGGCACGGCGGCCACCCGTACGTAGGCGGTGCCGAGCGCGGTCGCCACCGGCCGGCCGTCGCGCACGGCCGCCGCCCCGACGGCGAGGGCCGTGCCGGCCGCGGCGAGCGGTACGAGGGTGGACCCGCCGTGCACCTCGTGCCGCGACACGGCGGTGACGGCGTAGGTGTGGGCTCCGAGCAGCAGCGCGGCGGGCACGGCGCGCGCGAGGCGTTCGGGTGTCGTCGGCGTTCCCCACCGCTCGGGGCGTTCGCGGGTGATGCGCAGGGCGGGCCCACCGGTGACCTGTCGTCGGGCGAGCGCTGCCGACGGCTCCGCGCCGCGACCGGCCGATGAGTCCGGCCGCCCGACCGCCCGGCGCCCTGCGGCGGGGGCGGCGTTGCCACCGGCCGGATCGGCGAACCCCGGCGGGTTCGTGCCGCGGGCGGTGCGCGCTGCCGACGGTCGGGCGTCCCCGCCGCCTTCAGCGGGGGCGTACGCACGTGGCGCCGGAGGCCGGCGTCGGGTCGTCGCGGCGCCGGCACGGCGCGCGGGGTGCGTCGCCGTGGCCGTCGCGCCCATCAGCAGGTCCAGGGCGCGGGCCGCGGCCATCGTCGCGGGTGCCGCCTTCGTGTGCTTGAGGCGCAGGTCGTACGACCAGACCGTGGCGGCCAGCGCGGTGGCGACCGTCAGGGTGGGGCGACCGGCGCGGGCCGCGAGGGTGAGGCCCGCGGCGGTGAGGACCGTGGCCGCGGTCAGGGCGGCGCCGGGGGTGATGCGCCCGGAGGGGATCGGCCGCTCGGGCCGGTCCACGGCGTCCTCGGCGCGGTCGGCCCAGTCGTTCAGGGCCATGCCCGCCTGGTACAGGCACAGGGAGGCGCCGACGGCGAGGGCGGTGCCGCGGTTGGGGCGCAGTCCGGCGGCGGACGCGCCGGCGAGGGCGTCGCCGGGGACGGTGAACAGGGCGGAGACGCGGACGAGTTCGGCCCAGGCCCGGGCACGGGCCCGGAGCGGGGTCCCCGCGTCCCGGGGACGCGCCGACCGCGCCCCCGGGACGTCTCCACCGGCCGCCCGGCCGGGGTCGTGGGCCCGGGACGCCCGGCTGCGCAGACGGTCCCAGGGGCGGGTGCGCGGGCGGACGCGCGGGGCCGTCACGCGGCCCAGCAGGGTCACCGGGACTCCCGCAGGAGTTCCGCGAACGCGAGCAGTTCGCCGTACTGTTCGGCGAGCGCGGCGGACGGGCCGTCGGGGTCCTTGAAGTAGAAGCCGAGTCCGGTCAGCGGCCCGCTGAGGCCGACCGCGTGGGCGCGGGCCGCGAGTCGGGCGAGGTCGAGCACGAGCGGCGCCGCGAGCGCCGAGTCGCACCCCTGCCAGATGGTCTGGAGGACCATGCGGGAGCCCAGGAAGCCGTCGAAGGCGATGTGGTCCCAGGCGGTCTTCCAGTCCCCGAGCGCGGGCACGTCGTCGATGTGCACCGCGCCTTCGGGCGCGGCGCCGAGGACGTCGGAGAGCACCCGTTCCTTGCCCGCGTTCTTCGCCGCGGCTGCCGCGGGGTCGGCCAGCGCCGCTCCGTCCCCGCCGCCCAGCAGGTTCGTGCCGGACCAGGCGCGTACGGCCAGGGCGCGTTGCACGAACATCGGGGCGAGCACGGAACGGAGCAGCGTCTGGCCCGTCTTGCCGTCGCGGCCCGCGTGGGGAAGTCCGCGGGCAGCGGCGGCGGTCAGCAGGGCGGGGGTGTGCAGCCCGGTGGAGGGGGTGAAGTTCACGTAGGGGCAGCCGGCGCGCACGGCGGCGGACGCGTAGAGGGAGCTGGGGGCGAGCCGCGGCGCGTCGGGGGCGGGCACCGGTTCGGTGCTGGACGTGTTGACCACGACGACGCGGGCCAGGGCGTGGCGGTCCCGGAAGTCGGTGAGGTCGGCGGTGAAGGCGGCGATCAGCTCGTCGTCGGTGCGGGTGTCGCCGGGCAGCGGGCCGCCGGGGCGGATCTCGGCGTCGGCGGCGGCGAGGTCGGCGTGGACCGCACGGGCCAGCCCGTGCGGCAGCACGCCGGCCGCGGTGAGCTCTTCGGCGCGCTTGGGCAGCGGGGCGCAGACGACGTCGTGACCGCCGAAGACCAGGGACGGCAGGGCGGGCAGCGCGGACCGGGCGAACGCCGGGGTCTCGGTGACCATGCCCGTCGGCGGGTGCAGCCCGGCGGTGATCGCGGCGCAGCCGGCCACGGCCGTGGTGGCCACGGACCCGCGCGCTCCGACGAACCACACTCCGGTGCGTACTTCTTCGTTCGACACGGACTGCCTCCCTGCCTTGTTCACGTGCTCGTGCTGAGGGGGTGGAAGGAGAGTGAGTGAGTGGGTGAGTGGGTGAGTGGGTGGGTGGAGGACGGCGGGCGGGGGTACGGCGCCTCCCCGCCCGCCGCCGTCTCAACCGGCCTGCCTAGGAAGGCAGCTCCTTGAGGGTGATGTTGCGGAAGGACACCTGGTCCTGGGCCCCGTGGTTCTGGAGGCCGAGGTAGCCGTCCTTCAGGCTGCGGTTCGGGTCGGTGTTGGTGAAGTCGTTGATCTTCGCGCCGTTCAGGAAGACCTGGAGGCGCTCGCCCTGGACCTTGATCTCGTAGGAGTTCCACTGGCCCGGGGGCCGCAGCACCCGGTCGCGGGCCTTGAGGTCGGCCGACTTGGCCCCGTAGACCGCGCCCGTGGTGCGGTCCGGTGCGTCCGAGGCGTCGATCTGGATCTCGTAGCCCTTGGTCACGGCCGACCAGGGGTCGTCGGAGGCCGGGAAGCCCACGAAGATCCCGGAGTTGTCGTCACCGGCCATCTTCCAGTCCAGCTTGAGGCTGTACGACTTCAGCTCCTTGGCCTGGTACCACAGCAGGCCCATGCCGCCCTCGGAGCGCAGCTCGCCGTCGGCGACGGCGAACGTGCCGGGGCCGGCCTGCTTCCAGCCGTTCAGCGTCTTGCCGTTGAAGATCGTCCGCTCGCCCTTCTGGGGCTTGCAGTCGGCCTTCACCTGGCCGCTGGCGTAGCGCAGCCCGCCGAGCAGGTGGTCGCGGAACGCGGGCTCGGCGTACGACTCCTTGGTGTGGCCGCCGCCGGTGTAGAAGGACCGGCCGCCCTCGTAGGTCTGGCACCAGGCGATGGGGTGGTCGCCCTTCATGGTGCCGCCCTGGTAGGTGGTCTCGTCGAGGGAGGCCAGCACCCTGACCTTGTCGCGCGGGTTGGTGGCGTAGTCGTACCACTCGTCGGTGCGGACCCACTCCTTGTCGAGGTGCTTGGTGGCGGGGTGCTGCTGGTCCTCGACGCGCACGGTCGCGGACTGGATCTGCGGGTGGCTGGAGAAGTAGGCGCCGACCAGCCCGCCGTAGAACTTCCAGTCGTACTCGGTGTCGGCGGCGGCGTGGACGCCCATGTACCCGCCGCCGGTGGCGACGTAGTTCTCGAACGCCTTCTGCTGCTCGCCGTTGAGGACGTCACCGGTGGTGGAGAGGAAGACGACCGCGTCGTAGCGGGCCAGGTTGCTGGTGGTGAACTGGGCGGCGGACTCGGTGGAGTCGACCGTGATGTTGCTGGTCCTGCCCAGTTCCTTCAGGGCCGCGGTGCCGGCCGGGATCGCGTCGTGCCGGAAGCCGGCCGTCTTGGAGAAGACGAGGACGCGCTTGGCGGTCCGGTCCACGGGGGTGTTGGAGAGTTCGAAGTCGTCGACGTCGTAGAGGGCTCCGGCACCGCCCTTGAAGACCAGGAACAGCTCGGTGGACTTCTTCGGCACGGAGCGCAGCGGGATGTCGACGTCCTGGAAGGTCTCCCAGCCGCCGGTCACCGGGATGGGCCCGGAGCCGAGGATCTTGCCGGTCGGGGAGCCGGTGCGGACTTCGAGGAAGCCGCCGGCGCCGCCGGAGGAGATCCGGGCGGTGAGCTTGGTGGCCCCGGTGAGGTTGTACGGCTTGAAGGAGATCCAGTCGTCGTTGTCGATGTCGCCGACGGTCTTGCCGCCGTTGGCGTTCGGCTTGTCGTAGGTGCGGATGCCGGACTGGGCGCTGAAGTGCTCGGCCTGGCGGTGGCGCGGCTGGAGCTGCACCTGGTCGTTGCTGCTCAGGGCCTCCTGGCCGCCGCCGGCGCGGTCGGTGTACTCGGCGACGAGCACGCCGTAGATGTTGGCGTTGGGGTCGTGGCCGCCGTCGCCGGGCGTCTTGATGGTGCCGGAGCAGCCGTTGGCGGAGGTCAGCTTGTGGGCGTGGCTGTCGTGGCCCAGGAAGTAGCTGACGGTGACCTTGCTGCAGTCCACGCCGCCGGACGCCTGGTCCTCGGGGTCGGTCACCTTCACCTTGAAGGGCACCTCGTCGCCGAAGGCGAAGAGGGCTCCGTCGGCCGGTGCCTGGAGCTCGACCTTCGGGGCGGTGTTGCCGACCACGACGCGGATGCTGGCGGCGCCGGTGCGGCCGGTGGGGTCCTTCACGGTGAGGGTGGCGGTGTACGTGCCGTTCTTCTTGTACGTGTACGTGGGGTTCGGCTCGGTGGACTTGCCACCGTCACCGAAGTCCCACGCGTAGGTCAGCGGGTCGCCGTCGGGGTCGGCGGTGCCCTTCGAGGTGAAGCGGACCCGCAGTGGTGCCTTGCCGGAGGTCTTGCTCGCCTGCGCCTCGGCGGCCGGCGAGCGGCCTTCGGTGGCGTTCTCGATGCGGTAGAGCGCGGAGTGCTCGTTGCCGCCGAACCAGGCGGTGCCGTAGTCCAGGACGTACAGCGCGCCGTCCGGCCCGAACTGCATGTCCATCACCTGGGTGCCGGTCCACGGGAACGGGTTGATCTTGGCGACGGACCCGTCGGCATTCTGCTCGATGCGCTTGATCCAGCGGCGCCCGAACTCGCCGGCGAAGTAGTCGCCGTCGTACGCCTCGGGAAACTTCACCGGCGAGGGGTTGTTCGGGTCGTAGCGGTAGACGGGGCCGCCCATCGGGGACTCTCCGCCGGTGCCGAACTCGGGCACCGAACCGCCGTCGTACGGTATCCACGCCTTCTGCGCGGGCGGCAGGTCGACGAGGCCGGTGTTGTGCGGCGACTCGTTCTTCGGCGCCTTGCAGTCGAAGGTGGCGCCGGGCTGCTTGGCGGCGAAGTCCCAGTCGACGTAGGGCTGGTTGAAGGTGTTGCAGTACGGCCAGCCGAAGTTGCCCGGCTTGTCGACCTTGAAGAAGCCGACGGCGCCGGCGGGGCCACGCTTGGGGTCGGCGTTGGCCGCGTCCGGGCCGTAGTCGCCGACGTACGCCGTGCCGGTCTTCTGGTCGATGCTGAAGCGGAACGGGTTGCGGAAGCCCATCGCGTAGATCTCGGGCCGGGTCTTCGCGGTGCCCGGGGCGAAGAGGTTGCCCTCCGGGACGGAGTACGAGCCGTCCGGGTTGACCTTGATGCGCAGCAGCTTGCCGCGCAGGTCGTTGGTGTTGCCGGAGGTGCGGCGGGCGTCGTACGCCGGGTTGCGGCCGGGGCGGTCGTCGATGGGGCTGTAGCCGTCGGAGGCGAACGGGTTGGTGTCGTCGCCGGTCGACAGGTAGAGGTTGCCCTGGGCGTCGAAGTCGATGTCGCCGCCGACGTGACAGCAGATGCCCCGGGTCGCGGGGACGTCCAGGATCTTCTTCTCGCTGGTGGCGTCCAGGGTGCCGTCGGCCTTCAGCACGAACCGGGAGAGCCGGTTGACGCCCTCCCACTTGGCGAACTCCTCCGGGGTGCCCTCGTTGGGGGCGTCACCGGCGGGGGTGTCCATCGGCGGTGCGTAGTAGAGGTACACCTGGCGGTTCTCGGCGAACTCGGGGTCCAGGCCGATGCCCTGGAGGCCCTCCTCGTCGTGCGAGTACACCGGGATCTTGCCGACGATCCGGGTGCTGCCCGCGTAGTCGGTCATCCGCAGCTCGCCGTTGCGGGAGGTGTGCAGCACGCTGCGGTCCGGCAGCACCGCCATCGACATGGGCTCGCCGGTCTCGGCGGCGCCCTTGGCGAGGGTGATCTGCTGGAAGGAGTCCGCGGCGGGCTCGGGGGCCGCCGCGGGCTCGGCCGCTGCCGGCTGGACGGTGAGGCTCAGTGAGGTGGCGGCGAGGAGTCCGCCGGTGAGGAGCGCGATGAGTTTGCGCGCTCGGGGTCTGGTTCTCTTCGGGTGCACGAATCTCCTCCGGGATGGACCGGTTGAACGGGCGGGGTGCCGTGGAACCGGAGTGCGCCGTCACACCGGGGACCACACCTAAGTCCTGTACACATCAGGGACGGTAGACGGGTTCGTCCGGAACGGAAACCCCTTGTGCAGCGGTCGAGTTCACTTTCCCTCAAGCCAGGACAAAGCCGGTTGCGGGCAGGGTGGACCGACCCGGCGACGCCGTCGGCCGCCGGGCCTCCACCCCAGTCGTGAGCTGCTGTCGCGGGCCCCGAAGGCCGCTGCGGGGTCGGCTAGTCGTTGCTCCCGAAGGCCGCGTCGAAGGAGGCGGCGGGGGGCTCGAAGTCGAACTGCTTCAGATGCGCGAGCGCCTGCGGCGCCCCCGTGAGCCGGTCCATACCGGCGTCCTCCCACTCCACCGAGATCGGGCCGTCGTAGCCGATGGAGCGCAGCATCCGGAAGACGTCCTCCCAGGGAACGTCGCCGTGGCCGGCGGAGACGTAGTCCCAGCCGCGCCTCGGGTCGCCCCACGGCAGGTGGGAGCCGAGCCGGCCGTTGCGGCCGTCCAGGCGCTTGCGCGCCTCCTTGCAGTCCACGTGGTAGATCCGGTCCCGGAAGTCGTACAGGAAGCCGACTGGGTCCAGGTCCTGCCAGACGAAGTGGCTGGGGTCGAAGTTCAGCCCGAAGGCCGGCCGGTGGTCGACGGCTTCGAGGGCGCGCTGGGTGGTCCAGTAGTCGTACGCGATCTCGCTGGGGTGCACCTCGTGGGCGAAGCGCACGCCCTCCGCGTCGAAGACGTCGAGGATCGGGTTCCACCGCTCGGCGAAGTCCTCGTACCCCCGGTCCACCATGGACTCGGGCGCCGGCGGGAACATCGCCACCAGGTGCCAGATGGAGGATCCGGTGAAGCCGACGACGGTGTTCACGCCGAAGGCGGCGGCGGCCCGCGCGGTGTCCTTCAGCTCGTCCGCGGCGCGTCGGCGCACCCCTTCGGGGTCGCCGTCGCCCCAGATGCGGGCGGGCACGATGTTCTGGTGGCGCTCGTCGATGGGGTGGTCGCACACGGCCTGGCCCACCAGGTGGTTGGAGATCGCCCAGCACTTCAGGCCGTACTTCTCCAGCAGGGCGTGCCGGCCCGGGAGGTAGTCGGGGTCGGCGAGCGCCTTGTCGACTTCGAAGTGGTCGCCCCAGCAGGCGAGTTCCAGCCCGTCGTACCCGAAGTCACGGGCGTGCCGGCACACCTCCTCCAGGGGCAGGTCGGCCCACTGGCCGGTGAAGAGCGTGAACGGACGTGACATGTCCTCTCCTGACTTCCCTGTCCGCGTGCGTGTGGTCGTCGTTGCTCGTCCCCCGTGGTTCCTGTCCCGTGGTTCCTGTCCCGTCGTGACGCCGCTCATCCCATCTCGGCCGGTACGGGAACGTAGGAGGCGTTCCCGGCGGCGCTCTCCTCCACCGCCGCGAGCACCCGCTGCACCTGGAGGCCGTCGGCGAACGACGGCGCGGGCTCGGTGCCGTCGGCGATGGCGTGGAGCAGGTCGCGGGCCTGGTGGGTGAAGGTGTGCTCGTAGCCGAGGGCGTGGCCGGGCGGCCACCACGCCTCCAGGTAGGGGTGGTCGGCCTCGGTGACCAGGATCCGCTTGAAGCCGGCGGAGGCCGCGGGCTCGGTGTCGTCGTGGAACGAGAGCTCGTTGAGTCGCTCCAGGTCGAAGGCGAGCGAGCCGCGTTCGCCGTTGATCTCGAAGCGCAGGGAGTTCTTGCGTCCGGCGGCCATCCTGGTGGCTTCGAAGGAGGCCAGGGCGCCGGAGGCGAGGCGTCCGTTGAACAGCGCCGCGTCGTCCACGGTCACCCGGCCCGTGGCCCCTTCGGCACCCGAGGCGTCGGGCCGCTGCTTGACGAAGGTCTCCGTCAGCGCGGACACCCCCGCCAGGTGCTCCCCCGCCAGGAACTGGGCGAGGTCGACGATGTGGGCGCCGAGGTCGCCGAGCGCCCCCGAGCCGGCGCTCTCCTTGCGCAGCCGCCAGGTCAGCGGGAAGGCCGGGTCCACCAGCCAGTCCTGGAGGTAGGTGAACCGCAGGTGGCGCAGGGGGCCGAGGGCGCCGCCGGCGATCAGCTGGCGGGCGTAGGCGACGGCGGGGACGCGCCGGTAGTTGAACCCGACCATCGCGACCTGGCCGCGTTCCCGGGCGCGTTCGGCCGCCGCCACCATCGCCCGTGCCTCCGCCACCGAGTTCGCCAGCGGCTTCTCGCACAGCACGTGCTTGCCCGCCTCCAGCGCGGCGATGGCGATCTCCGCATGGGAGTCGCCCGGCGTGCAGACGTCGACCAACTGCACGTCGTCCCGGGCGATGAGGTCGCGCCAGTCGGTGACCGCCGCGGCCCAGCCGTGCCGGTCGGCCGCGGCGCGCACGGCTGACGGATCACGTCCGGCGATCGCGGCGAGCACCGGCCTGGCCGGCACGTCGAAGACGCGGCTCACGTTGCGCCACCCCTGGGAGTGGGCGGCGCCCATGAACGCGTATCCGACCATGCCGACGCCGAGAGTCGGCGGTGCGGCCTCACTGTCCCGCTGTTCCATACGGATTCCTCCTCGTCGGTCTGCTCGGTGGGGGCGGGCGCACCGGTCAGATGAAGCCGGTGGGCAGGTACTGGTCGACGTTGTCCTTGGTGACGACGGCGGAGTACAGGGTGATCGAGGCCGGGATCTCCATCTCGGCCATGCCGCCCACGCCCTTGCCCTGGGCGACGGCCCGGGCGATGTCGATGGCGGAGGCCGCCATCGTCGGCGGGTAGAGCACGGTCGCCTTCAGCACGCTGTTGTCGGCCTTGATGGCGTCCATCGCGGACTTGGCGCCGGCGCCGCCGACCATCAGGAAGTCCTTGCGGCCGGCCTGGGCGATGGCGCGCAGGGCGCCCACGCCCTGGTCGTCGTCGTGGTTCCACAGCGCGTCGAACTGGCCCTGGGCCTGGAGCAGTTGGGCCATCTTCGCCTGGCCGGACTCCACGGTGAAGTCGGCGGCCTGCCGGGCGACCTTCTTGATGTTGGGGTAGTTCTTCAGGGCGTCGTCGAAGCCCTGGGTGCGCTGCTTGGTCAGTTCGAGGTTGTCCACGCCCGCGAGTTCGACGACCTTGGCGTTGGCCTTGTCCTTGAGCTGTTCGCCGATGAAGTTGCCGGCGTTCAGGCCCATGCCGTAGTTGTCGCCGCCGATCCAGCAGCGGTACGCCTGGGGCGAGGCGAAGATCCGGTCCAGGTTGACGACGGGGATGCCCGCCTTCATGGCCTGGAGGCCGACCTGGGTGAGGGCCTTGCCGTCGGCGGGGAGGATGACGAGGACGTCGACCTTCTTGTTGATGAGGGTCTGGACCTGGCCGATCTGGGCCGCGGTGTCGTTCGATCCCTCGGTGATCTCCAGGGTGACGTCGGAGTACTTCTTCGCCCGCTGCTTGGCGTTGTCGTTGATGGCGTTGAGCCAGCCGTGGTCGGCCTGCGGGCCGGCGAAGCCGATGGTGACGGCCTTGCCAGGCTTGTCGTCGGCGACGGGCGCGTTGGCGGGCGCCGGCGCGTCCTTCTCCTTCGGGTCGTTGCTGGTGCAGGCGGTGAGCAGGGCGGTCGCGGAGACGGCGGCCGATCCGAAGAGGATGCCTCTACGGCTCGGTGTGGAGTTTTGTGGCATGGCGGACGAACCCTTCCGACGTGGCGGTGGTGGAGGGTGGTACTGGGGGGTCAGGCGTCGCCGCTGCCGCGGAGCGTGCGGTGCTGGACCAGGACCGCGGCGACGATGATCGCGCCCTTGGCGATCTGCTGGACCGCGGTCTCCAGGTTGTTCAGGGCGAAGATGTTGGTGATCGTGGTGAAGATCAGGACGCCGAGCACGGAGCCGACGATGGTGCCGCGTCCACCGCTGAGCAGGGTGCCGCCGATGATCGCCGCGGCGATGGCGTCGAGTTCGTAGAGGTTGCCGTTGGTGTTCTGGCCGGAGCCGGAGAGCACCACCAGCATGAACGCGGCGATGCCGCAGCACAGCCCGGAGAGCAGGTACAGGTAGAGCCGCTGGCGGCGGACGTCGATGCCGGCGAGCCGGGCGGCCTCCGGGTTGCCGCCGATCGCGAAGGTGCGCCGGCCGAAGGTGGTGCGGTTCAGCACCAGCCAGCCGACCAGGACGACCCCGGCGAAGACCAGCACCAACGGCGGGATGCCGAGCACGTACGCGTCCTTGACGCCGAGGTCGAGCACGGAGTCCACGGTGACGATCTGCGTCTTGCCGTCGGTGATCTGGAGGGCGAGGCCGCGGGCGGAGGCCAGCATCGCGATGGTGGCGATGAACGGCACCATCCCGCCGTAGGCGATCAGCAGCCCGTTCACCAGGCCGCACCCGAGGCCGACGACGACCGCGGTGAAGAGGATGCCGGCGAAGCCGTACTCCTGGGTGGCGACCGTGGTGGCCCACACCGACGCCAGCGCCACCATCGCGCCCACCGACAGGTCGATGCCGCCGCTGGTGATCACGAAGGTCATGCCGACGGTGACGACGCCGATGATGGACGCCTGGGTGAGCACCAGTTGCAGATTGCTGGTGGCGAGGAACTCGTCGGGCTTGGTGATCCCGCCGACCACGATCAGGGCGGCGAGGACACCGAGCAGCGACAGGTTGCGCACGTCCAGGCGCAGACCGAGGGAGCGACGCGGACCGCCGTCGTGCGGCGGGGACTTCACGAGGCTCGGCGCGTCCTGGCGCGCCGCGGATGCTGGCTGCGTCATGCCGTCGGGTTTCCTTCCATCACGAGGTCGAGTACGCGGTGCTCGTCGAGGTCGCGGGCGTCGGCCGCGTGCACGACGCTGCCCTCGCGCAGCACCAGCACCCGGTCGGCGAGGCCCAGCACTTCGGGCACTTCGCTGGACACGAGGAGGACGGCCAGGCCCTCGTCGGCCAGCCGGCGGATCACGGCGTACAACTCGGCGCGCGCCCCGACGTCCACCCCGCGGGTGGGTTCGTCGAGGAGCAGCACCTTGCAGCCGCGCAGCAGCCAGCGGGCGAGCACCGCTTTCTGCTGGTTGCCGCCGGACAGGGTGCGGATGCGGGCGTCGGGGTTGTCGGGGCGCAGGGACAGTTCCCGGGTGGCGGCCCGGGCCGCGGTGCGCTCCGCCTTGCGGTCGATCCAGCCGGCGCGGGAGAAGCGGGAGAGGGAGGAGATCGAGACGTTGCGGGTGACGGACTCGATCAGCAGCAGGCCCTGGGCCTTGCGCTCCTCGGGGGCGAGGCCGATGCCGGCGTTGACGGCGGCGCGCACGCTGCCGGGCCGCAGGGGCGAGCCGTCGACGAGGACGCGTCCGGCGGTCGGCTTGCGGGCGCCGTAGATCGTCTCCAGGATCTCGGAGCGGCCCGAGCCGACGAGTCCGGCGAGACCCACGATCTCCCCGGGGTGGAGCCTGAGGTCGAGGGGGGCGAACTCGCCCTTGCGGGTGAGCCCTTCGACGGCCAGCACCGGGGTCCGCGGCGCGGCGTCGGCCGGCCCGTCCTGCGGGGCGGGGCGCTCGGGGCGCCGCGGGAAGACGTAGGCGACGTTCCGGCCGGTCATCAGGGAGACGACCTCGTTCGTCGGCGTCGATTCGGCGGGCAGCCCGCCGGCCACGGCCCGGCCGTCCTTGAGGACGGTGACGCGGTCGCCGATGCGGCGGATCTCCTCCAGCCGGTGCGAGATGTAGACGACGGCGACGCCGTCGGAGGTGAGGTCGGCGACGATGCGGAAGAGGTTGTCGACCTCGTCGGGGTCGAGGGCGGCCGACGGCTCGTCCATGACGATCAGCCGCACCTCGTGGGAGAGGGCCCGGGCCATGGAGACGATCTGCTGCTGGGCGGCGGAGAGGTCGCCGACGAGCCGGGCGGGGTCGATCTCGGGGTGGCCGAGGCGCTCCAGCAGTCGCCCGGTCGCCGCCCGTGCCGCGCCGCCCCTGATGACGAAGCCGGCGGTGGTGGGCTCGTGGCCGAGGTGGACGTTCTCGGCCACCGACAACCCTTCGACCAGGTCGAGTTCCTGGTAGATGGTGGCGATGCCGAGGCGCATCGCGGCGATGGGCGACTTGAGCTGGACGGGTTCGCCGCGCCAGGTGATCGTGCCGCCGTCGGGCTGGTGGGCGCCGGCGAGCACCTTGATCAGGGTGGACTTGCCCGCGCCGTTCTGGCCGAGGAGGCAGTGCACTTCACCGGCCTGGACGTCCAGGTCCACGCCGTCGAGCGCGCGGACCCCGGGGAACGACTTGGTGATCCCGGACATGGTGAGCAAGGGTGGTTCTGGTGCCATGACATATCCCCTCGGCGGGTGCTGCCGCGCAGCGGTGCGGCGCGGCGGGCGCGGACGCACCGTGCTGTACGGCGTGGGTACGTGTGGGGGGCACTCGTGGTGGACGGTTGAGGGCGCTCACGCGGAGCGTGCGGGTGCCCGTGCCGACTGGTGGCACGTGTTACCCGGTGCGGTGCACGGGGTGGTTACGAGGGTGGGGCGGCGCTGTTCGTCCGTGGTGCAGGGGCGGATACGGCTGCGGTACCGGTGGCGCTTGTGGCACCGGCGGTACGGCGCAGGGCACTGGTGGTGCAGGTGTGCTGTTCGTTCTGCGGGTGGTGCCGGTGTGCTGGTGTGGCTGGTGCGGTGCAGGCGGTACGCGTACGGCGACGCCGGGCCCTGGGTCAGGCCGGCGAGAACAGGTGGTCGCTGATGAGCCGGGCGGCGCCGATGACGCCGGCGACGGCGCCCAACTCGCCCAGCACGATGGGGAGGTTCCCGGTGGCCAGCGGGAGTGACTGTCGGTAGACCTGGGTCCGCACGGCGGCCAGCAGGGTGTGGCCGAGGCCGGTCACCCCGCCGCCGATCACCACGAGCCCGGGGTTGAAGAAGCTGACGAGCCCGGCGATGACCTGGCCCACGCGGTTGCCGCCCTCGCGGATCAGCTCGATCGCCGCGGTGTCGCCGGCCGACGCGGCGGCGGCCACGTCGACGGCGGTGAGCGGGCCACCGGCGGCGAACCGCTCGGCCAGCTCCGGCGAGCGTCCGCTGCGGGCCGCCTCCTCCGCGTCGCGGGCCAGCGCCGCACCGCTGAAGTGCGCTTCCAGGCAGCCCTTGTTGCCGCAGGCGCAGGCGCGGCCGTACGGGTCGACCTGGATGTGGCCGATGTCGCCGGCGCTGCCCGTCGTGCCCCGGTAGACCTCGCTGCCGACGACGATGCCGCAGCCGATGCCCGTACCGATCTTGACGCAGAGGAAGTCGGCGACGGAGCGGGCGACGCCCGCGTGCTGCTCGCCCATGGCCATCAGGTTCACGTCGTTGTCGACCATGACCGGGCAGCCGAGGTCCTGGCTGAGCGCCTCGCGGACCGGGAAGCCGTCCCAGCCGGGCATGATCGGCGGGGCGACCGGTACGCCCTCGGGGAAGCGGACGGGTCCGGGGACGCCGATGCCCGCGCCGTCGAAGCCCTCCGCGAGGCCGGTGGCCTTGAGCTTGGCCGCCATCGACAGCACCTGCTCGAAGATCGCGACCGGTCCTTCGCGGACGTCCATCGGGTGGTTGAGGTGCCCGAGCACCTCCAGCTCCGCGTTGGTGACGGCGACGTCTATCGAGGTGGCACCGATGTCCACGCCGAGGAAGCGCAGCTCGGGGGCGAGCCGGATGTTGTGTGAGCGGCGCCCGCCGCGCGATGCGGCCAGGCCGTCCGCGACGACCAGTCCGGTCTCCAGCAGCCGGTCGACCTCCACGGCGAGCTTGGACCGCGACAGGTCCACCAGGTCGCCGAGTTGGGCGCGGGAGTTGGGGCCTCCGTCGCGCAGCAGCTTGAGCAGCCGCGCCTGGTGCGCGTTGGCGGGTCGAGCGGTCATGCGCCTCATTGCCCCTCCCCTCCCCTGCCATCGGCGTGGGGACCCTGGTGGCCCTGACTGATCAGGCTTTCGAGGGGAACGTAGCAGTGCTTTCACCAAGTGGGAAGAACTTGAGCGGAGTTCAGCACCAACTTTCTCCACACCCTGGACAAAGCCTGGTGGGCGCGAGGACGATCCTGAGAACGGCCTCCGGAAGGACGGGGGCGTTGTCAGCTTTCGTCCCGCTTCGCCCCCGCGGACGGGTCGGCGGCGAGGACGTCGAGCAGCCGGTCGAGGAAGACGGTCTGCCCGGCCACCAGTTTCTCGCGCGCCTGCGCGACGCCCGCCCAGGCCACCCGGTCGATCTCCGGGAACTCCTGGATCCGGCCCGAGCGCGGCGGCCACTCCATGGTGAAGGTGCCCGGTACGACCAGGTCGAGGTCCACCTCGCCGGCCAGCGCCCAGAGCGTCACCACCTTGCCGCTCGACTGGCGGCTCTCCCCGAGCGGCAGCCAGGCGCCGTCCGGCGGGGCGAGGCCCAGCTCCTCCTGGAACTCCCGGCGCGCCGCCGCCGTCGGCTCCTCCTCCGCCGCGTACTCCCCCTTCGGGAAGGACCACGCCCGCTCGTCCCGCTTCGCCCACAGCGGGCCGCCCATGTGCCCGATGAGCACCTCGACGTCGTCCCCCGTGGGAACGCTCCCGCCGCCCGGGCGCCGGAACAGCACCAGGCCCGCACTCCGCTTCGCCGCCATGCGGTCAGTGTGCCGGCCGCCGCGACGCCGCCGGGGCCGAACCGCCGGGCTCAAGGGCCGCCCTCGACGCCGGGCCTCAAGGCCGGGCCGTGCTCAGGGGCAGGCGACGACCTGTCCCCCGTACGACAGGTTCCCGCCGAAGCCGAACAGCAGCACCGGTGCGCCCTTGGCGATCTCGCCCCGCTCGACCAGCTTGGAGAAGGCGAGCGGGATCGACGCCGCCGAGGTGTTGCCGGAGTCGACGACGTCCCGCGCCACGACCGCGTTCACCGCGCCGATCCGCTCCGCGAGCGGCTCGATGATCCGCAGGTTGGCCTGGTGCAGGACGACGCCCGCCAGTTCCTCGGGTGCCACCCCCGCCCGCTCGCAGACGTCGCGGGCGATCGCCGGCAGCCGGGTGGTGGCCCAGCGGTACACCGTCTGGCCCTCCTGGGCGAACCGCGGCGGGGTCCCCTCGATGCGCACCGCGTGCCCCAGTTCCGGCACCGACCCCCACAGCACCGGTCCGATGCCCGGCCCCTCGGGGCCGCTCGCCTCGACCACTGCGGCACCCGCGCCGTCGCCGGTCAGCACGCAGGTGGTGCGGTCGGCCCAGTCGGTGATGGCGGTCATCGCGTCCGCGCCGATGACCAGGGCCCGGGCGGCGGCCCCGGCCCGTACGGCGTGGTCGGCGGTGGCGAGGGCGTGGGTGAACCCGGCGCAGACCACGTTCAGGTCCATGACGGCGGGCGAGCCCATGCCGAGGCGGGCCGCGACCCGGGCCGCCGTGTTCGGGGAGCGGTTTTCGGCGGTGGAGGTGGCGACGACCACCATGTCGACGTCCGCCGGCGCGAGCCCGGCCGCGGCGAGGGCCTTGGCACCGGCGTGCGCGGCCAACTCGTCCACCGGCTCGTCCGCCGCCGACTTGTGCCGGGTGCGGATGCCGACGCGGCTGCGGATCCACTCGTCGCTGGTGTCGACCAGGGCTGCCAGGTCTTCGTTGGTGAGCACTGCGGCGGGCTGGTGGTGCCCCAGGGCGACGATGCGCGAGCCGGTCATGGGCGGGGGTCCCCTTTCGAGGGCGTTCGACAGACCCAGTCTTGGCGGCTACCACCTGGTACGACGGTAGGTGACCCGACAGGATTACCACCCCATTTTCTGTAGCCTCACCCCAGCGCCCAGCCGGCGCCGGGGTCCCGGCGGGGTGGGGCGCGCGCCCGGATGGCGGACAATGGCCGAACGACACGGCCTCGGGCGTGTCCGCCACGAGGACCAGCGAGAGAACCGGGGTCGATCAGATGAGACGGGTCACCGAGCGCCGCCGCACCCTCCGCATCAGGGACGGCGCCGTCTCCGCGCGCCCGGACACCCTGGTGACCGAGGAGCCGCTGGAGATCCGGCTCAACGGCCGCCCGCTGACGATCACCATGCGCACCCCCGGCGATGACTTCGCCCTGGCCACGGGTTTCCTGGTGAGCGAGGGCGTGGTGGCCGCGGCCGAGGACGTACGACAGATCCAGTACTGCGCCGGCACCAACGACCAGGGCGAGAACACCTACAACGTGGTGGACGTCAGGCTCGCCCCCGGGGTCCCGGTCCCGGACACCGGCCTGGAGCGGCACGTGTACACCACGTCGTCGTGCGGGCTGTGCGGCAAGGCGAGCCTGGAAGCGGTCCGCACCACGGCGCGCTTCCCGATCGCCGACGAGCCCCGGCTGCGGCTCTCCCCCGCGCTGCTCGCCGCGCTGCCCGACCGGCTGCGGGCGGCGCAGCGGGTCTTCGCCCAGACGGGCGGGCTGCACGGCGCGGCCCTCTTCTCCGAGGACGGGGAGCTGCTGGACGTGCGCGAGGACGTGGGTCGGCACAACGCGGTGGACAAGCTGGTGGGCCGGGCGGTGCAGAGCGGCGGGCTGCCGCTGTCCCGGGCGGTCCTGCTGGTGTCGGGGCGGGCGTCGTTCGAGTTGGCGCAGAAGGCGGTGATGGCGGGGATCCCCGTGCTCGCGGCGGTGTCCGCGCCGTCGTCGCTCGCGGTGGACCTGGCCGACGAGACGGGGCTCACCCTCGTCGGCTTCCTGCGCGGGGCGAACATGAACGTGTACGCGGGGCAGGAGCGCATTGACCTGGGGCGCGACTGACGGACCGCGGTGAACCGCAGGCCCCTCAGGGTTTCTGTGGCCCCTTACGCCCCGCGCGTAACGACCGAACCGCGGTGTCGGGGTCGTACAGATTCGGTGGAGGTTCCGCCCCGGCTCGGTTACCCACCGGTCAGAAGTCCGTCCGGCCCTTCCCCTTGTGCCCGGATTTCTGCGTCTGACCTGTCGTGATGCCATTCGTCCAGGCTTTTCGAACGCTCTGCCCGGGGCTTCGGCGGTGGGGTAGCGTCGCGGCGCTGTGCGGAGCGCCACGAGGAGCAGTCCATTGCGCGAGTTCACCGTCCCCCCTCTCGACGCGCCTCCGCTGGTCGGTGGATTGGCCGACGCCGTTTTCGACCGCGCCGAGCGCGACCCCGGGCGCATCGCGCTCTGCCGCAAGAACGCCGGGGGCGGCTGGGACGACGTGTCCGCGGCGGGGTTCCGCGACGAGGTGCTGGCCCTGGCGAAGGGGCTGATCGCGGACGGGGTGCGGTTCGGCGACCGGGTCGCGCTGATGTGTCGCACGCGTTACGAGTGGACGCTGTTCGGCTTCGCGATCTGGACGATCGGCGCCCAGTCCGTACCGATCTATCCGACGTCCTCCGCGGAGCAGGTGTGCTGGATCCTGCTGGACGCCGAGGTCTCGGCCTGCATGGTGGAGCACGAGGACCACGCGATGACCGTGGGGTCGGTCGTGGACCGGCTGCCGCTGCTGAAGCGGCTGTGGCAGTTGGACACCGACGCGGTGGCCCGGCTGGTCGACGCCGGTCGGCACATCGACGAACAGGTGGTGCACCGGCACCGGCGGGCGGTGACCCCGGACTCGACGGCCACGATCGTGTACACCTCCGGCACCACCGGCCCGCCGAAGGGCTGCGTGATCACCCACGCCAACCTGATGTACGAGTCCGACACGGTGACCGAGCACTGGGGGCCGGTGTTCCGCTCCCGGCCCAACGAGGAGCCGTCCACCCTGCTGTTCCTGCCGCTGGCGCACGTGTACGGACGGATGGTGGAGGTGGCGGCGGTGCGCAAGGGGGTCCGCTTCGCCCACCAGCCGGTGCTGCGGGCCCAGGAGGTGCTGGCGGACCTGGCGACCTTCCGCCCCACGTTCTTCCTCGCGGTGCCGTACGTCTTCGAGAAGATCTTCTGCGCGGCGCGGCGCCGGGCCGAGGAGGCGGGCAAGCTCGGCCCCTTCGACAAGGCCGTGGAGGTCGCGGTGCGGTACGCGGAGGCCGTGGAGCACCGGGCGTTCGGCATCGGCCCGGGTCCGTCGACGGGGCTGCGGATGCAGCACCAGTTCTTCGACCGGGCGGTGTACGCGAAGCTGCGGGCGGCGCTCGGCGGCCGGGTCCGGCATGCGATGTCCGGCGGCTCCGGCATGGACCGGCGGCTCGCGCTCTTCTTCGAGGGCGCCGGCGTCACCGTGTTCGAGGGGTACGGCCTGACGGAGACGACGGGCGCGGCCGTCGCCAATCCGCCGCGGGGCACCAAGTACGGCACGGTGGGCCGGCCGGTGCCGGGGACGTCGGTGCGGATCGCGGAGGACGGCGAGGTGTGGCTGAGCGGCCGGCAGTTGTTCACCGGCTACCACGGGGACCCGAAGTCCACCGATGCGGTGCTGCGGGACGGCTGGTTCGCCACCGGGGACCTCGGGGTGCTGGACGACGACGGCTATTTGACGATCACCGGGCGGAAGAAGGAGATCCTGGTGACGTCCGGGGGCAAGAGCCTGTCCCCGGTGGCGTTGGAGGAGCGGGTGCGCTCCCATCCGCTGGTGGCGCAGTGCCTGGTCGTCGGCAACGACCGGCCCTTCGTGGCGGCGCTGGTCACCATCGACCCGGAGGCGGTGGAGCACTGGCTCAGGATGCGGCGCAAGCCGGCGCCGCCGCCCGCCGAGTTGGTGCGCGACCCCGAGTTGGAGTCCGAGATCCGCCGCGCCGTGGTGGCGGCCAACACCACGGTGTCGCAGGCGGAGTCGATCCGCACCTTCCGCATCCTGGCGCACCCCTTCAGCGAGGAGCACGGGCTGCTGACCCCCTCGCTGAAGCTGAAGCGACGGGCGATCGAGGAGGCGTACGCGGCGGAGGTCGACGCGCTCTACCGTTGACGGTCGGCGGCGGCCCGGCCTGGCTCGTCGAGCGCGGCGGCGACCAGGTCGTGGATGAAGGTGTCGCCGGCGTCCCGGTTCTCCTTGAGCCGTTCGAGGTCGTCGACGCCGAACCAGCGGTACGCCGTGTGCTTCCCGGCCTCCAGCACGGGCCGCTCCAGGTCGCCGGCGACGTCCACGACGAAGTCGGCCTCGTGGCGCAGCCCGTCGCCGTCGTCGCCGGTCCAGGTGGAGACGCCGACCAGCCGCCGTACCCGCCGCAGGTGCCAGCCGGTCTCCTCCTCGACCTCCCGCGCCAGCGCCACCAGCAGGTCCTCGCCGACCTCGACGTGTCCGCCGACGACGTCCCAGGAGTCGGGGAAGAGCCGACGGTCGGGGCCGCGCTTCTGGGCGAAGACCTCGCCCCGCTCGTTGCGGATCAGGGCGCCCACGGCCCAGCGTTCGCCCTCCTTCGGCTGCGGCAGCTCCACGTCCGGGTCGACGGCGTGGGAGGTGAGGTCGGCGACGACCGCGGCGTGGTCGGAGGGCCAGACCTCGTCCACGGGGCCGTCACCGGCGCGGCGCACGGCGTGGACGCGGCCGAGCCCGCCCGGCCCGGTCAGCCCCACGTGGACGTAGTCGACCCGGGAGCTGAGGGGGAAGGTGCGGGCGACGTACGGATTGGCCGCGTCCCAGGTGGCGGCCGGGGCGTCCGGCGCGGCGTGCTCCCAGGCGTCCAGGAGGACCTGTCCGCCCGCCGCCGGCGCGGTCCGGTAGCCGCCGAGCAGCCGCATCTCGTCCGAGTCGGGCAGGGCGTTGTGGTCGCCGGTCACCACGGGCGGGAACGCGTGCCCCCGAGCGCCGCGCGCCACGAAGGAGGCGAGCGCGGTGACCTGTTCGCACCGCACGGCGGACTCGTGCGGGGCGGAGTTCAGATGCGTGGTGAAGAAGGGCAGCGGGCCGGTGGGCGCGTCCAGCAGCGTGTGGAGCACGATCCGGCCGTCGTCCTGCCCGCCCGCGGCCGGCAGCGGCAGCACCTCGCGCGTCAGGACGGGCCAGCGGCTGAGCACGGCGAGCCCGACGTCGTGCGTGTCGTCGCCGACGCGTCGGTGCCAGCGGTCGGGCCGCCGGTACGGCTCGGCGGCGACGTGCATCCCCAACCGTTCGGCGAGCCGGTTCGCGAGGCCGTCGCCCGCCTGGTCGAACCAGACCTCCTGGAGGCCGACCACGTCCGGCTGCGTCCGTTCCAGGACGCGCGCCAGCGCCTCCCCCCGCCGTTCCCACGGCCCGAAGCGCCACCACACGTTCCACGTCATCACACGGATCATGCTTCGCACCCTGTCAGAGCCCCGCCGCGGGCCCCACCGGTTTCGCGTGATGCCCGCCGGTTCGGGAGCAACAAGGGCTGGTCCACGGGCGGATCGTGCCCGCGGATCGAGGCGTCATCACGCCAATGTGACCCGGCGGGGCGTCACGACCGGGGGCGCTGGGAATGCCGTCGAGCAGTTGATCGTTTTCCATGGACCTGTCCGGGCACTTCAGGTCCGCGGGCGAATGCGGGCGGGCGCGGGTGTGCCCCGCCGCGCGAGCGCCGCACCGAGCGCCCGTCCGTACGGCAAGCCCAGATCTCCCACGACCAGGTAAGGACACACCCCACGTGAGCACCGTCCCCTCGATCACCCTCAACAACGGCGTCTCCATGCCGCAGCTGGGCTTCGGCGTCTGGCAGGTGCCCGACGACGAGGCGACGGCCGCGGTCACCACCGCCCTGGACGCCGGGTACCGCAGCATCGACACCGCCGCCGCGTACGAGAACGAGAGCGGCACGGGCCGGGCGCTCGCCGCCTCCGGGATCCCCCGCGAAGAGCTCTTCGTCACCACCAAGCTGTGGAACAGCGACCAGGGGTACGACCGCGCCCTGCGCGCCTTCGACGCCTCGCTCGACCGGCTCGGCCTGGAGTACGTCGACCTGTACCTGATCCACTGGCCGCTCCCCCACCGGGACGCCTACGTGGACACGTACCGGGCGCTGGAGAAGGTCCTCTCCGAGGGCCGGGCCCGCGCCGTCGGCGTGTCGAACTTCCTCCCCGAGCACCTGGAGCGGCTGGTCGAGGAGACCTCCGTCGTGCCCGCGGTCAACCAGATCGAGCTGCACCCCCAGTTCCAGCAGCACGCGACGCGCGAGGTGCACGAGCGGCTGGGCATCGCGACCGAGGCGTGGTCGCCGCTGGGCTCGGGCAAGGGACTGCTGGAGGCGCCCGCGGTGGTCGCCGTGGCGCGCAAGCACGAGCGGAGCCCGGCCCAAGTGGTGCTGCGCTGGCACGTCCAGTCGGGTCTGATCGCGATCCCCAAGTCGGTCACCCCGTCCCGGATCAGGGAGAACCTCGCGGTGTTCGACTTCGAGCTGGACGCGGACGACCTGGCGGCCTTCGCCGCGCTCGACGAGGGCCGGCGGCTGGGCCCCGACCCGGCCGTGTTCGGCTGACCGCCCGCTCCGGCCCGGTTGTCGGACCCTTCTCGTACGATCGATCTTCCCGGCGCCCCCAGCGCCGGCGGCACGGCACGGACGAGGAGTGCGGGACGTTGAGCGGGGCTATCACACCGGGTCGCTATCTGGTGCGCAATGTCGGCAGCGGGCTGGTCCTGGAGGTGTACGGCGGCGCCAGGGGCAGCGGCGCCGTGGTCCAGCAGGCGAAGGAGACCGGCGAGCCGGCCCAGCAGTGGCAGATCGACCCCGTGCCGAACGGCAGCGGGCTGTACCACTTCGTGAACGTCGCCAGCGGCAAGCGCCTCGACGTCGCCAATGCCGCCACGGAGAACGGCACCCGCATCCAGCAGTGGCGGGCGAACAACTTCGGCGCCCAGGAGTGGATCGTCGAGCAGCACCTGGACGCCCCTGGCACGGTCGCCATCGTCAGCTTCATCAGCGGGCTGCTGCTGGAGGTCGTCGACGGCTCGCCCGACGAGGGCGCCCGCCTCCAGCAGTGGGAGGACCTGGACACCCCGGCCCAGCAGTGGCGGCTCGAACCGTCCCCGTGAGCCGGGGCGACACACCCTAGGTGTGTTGTTTGGTGAGGTTGGTGACGCGGCTGGCGGGTGTGTGGCCTGCGATGCCGGTGTGGGGTCGGTGGTAGTTGTACCAGTCCAGCCAGTCGGTAAACGCTGCCTGGCGCTCGCTGTCTGAGGTGTAGGGGCGGGGGTAGGCCCATTCGTCGAGCAGGGTGCGGTGGAAGCGTTCGACCTTGCCGTTGGTCTGGGGTCGCCAGGGCTTGGTCCAGCGGGGGCTGATGCCCAGGTCGGTGCAGGTCTGGCGCCAGGTGTTCTTGCTGTAGGCCCAGGCGTTGTCGGTGAGGACGCGTTCGATCGTGATGCCCCGTTCGGCGAACCAGGTGGTGGCCCGGGTGAGGAAGCCGGCGCAGGTGGCGGCCGTTTCGTCGGGCAGGTCTTCGGTGTAGGCGAGGCGGGTGTGGTCGTCGAGGGCGGTGTGGAGGTAGGCCCAGCCGGTTCCGGTCCTGTTGCGTCTGCCTTCGGCCCGGCCGAGGGCTTTGTGTCCGCCGCCGTCGGGGATGCGGCCGAGTTTCTTGACGTCGATGTGGACCAGTTCGCCGGGGCGGGCGCGTTCGTAGCGGCGGACGGGTTGGCCGGTGGCGCGGTCGAGTGCGGTCAGGGGCGGCATTCCGTGCCGGGTGAGGATGCGGTGGGCGGTGGACGGGGCGATGCCGCAGCGGACGGCCAGCCGCAGCGGGCCGATCCGGTGCTCGCGTCTGAGGCGTAGGACCTGTTCTTCGACCTCGTCCGGGGTGCGGCGGGGCTGGCGGTGCGGACGGCTGGAGCGGTCACCCATTCCGGCGGTGCCGAGGTCCCGGTAGCGGGTCGCCCAGCGGGCGGCGGTGGTATGGCTGACCTGGAAACGTTCCGCGGCCCGGCGCACAGGCCAGCCGTCGTCCACGACACAGCGGGCCAGGCGAAGCCGTCCGGTCTCGGTCAGCGGGGCGTTACGGTGGGACACAAGGGCCTCCGGGGCTGGTGCAGATGTCGCAATCCACACCAAAACCGGAGGCCCTCACCCGTTCAAGCACCCAGCACGCGTGTCACCAACGTCCCGGGACAACACACCTAGACGCGCCGCGCGGTGTGCACCGTACGGGCCGCCAGCAGGAAGACGTCCGAGCGGTTCAGCACGCCCGCCGGGTCCTCGGGGTCCGCCAGCCGGTCCAGGACGGCGAGGTCGTCCTCCTTGAGGAACTCCTCGCTGCCGCCGCGCCGGTGGGCCAGGTTGACGGCGAGGTGCTCGCGCACCTGCGCGGGGGCCGGCGCCGGCAGGTCCAGCAGGAAGGACCGGGCCCCGGTCGGGTCGAGACCGGCTGCGCCCAGCAGCGCCCGCCAGTCCTCGACCTCCTCCTTGGTGTCCGGCAGGGACGCCCGCATCGCCTCGAAGCGCTCTGCGTTCGCCGCGTCCAGCCGGACCTCAAGACCGGGGCGCCCCATGCCGATGACGCGCGGCAGGTGACGCGCCGGCAGACCGCCCTCCACCAGGGCGATCACCCCGCCCGGACGCAGCAGCCCGCCGAGCCCCGCCAGCGCGGCGCGCTGGTCGCCGACGTGGTGCAGGGAGTCGCCGGCCCAGATCAGATCGGCCGTGCCGAGGGCGTCGAGCCCGTCGGGCAACTCGGCCTCAACCGTGTCGAAGCGCCCGCCGTACCCGAGGCGCTCGGCCCGGGCCCGGGCCTGCGCCAAGAGCTCGGGCGTCGCGTCCACGGCCACGACCTCCGCGTCGGGGAACGCCTCGGCGAGCAGCCCCGCGATCACTCCGGGGCCGCTGCCGACGTCCAGGATCCGGCGCACCCCCGACGCCGGGGCCAACTCGCCCAGCCAGGCCGCGGCCTGCCGGTAGAGGGGGGCGTACACCTCGGCGCCGCGCTCCAGGAGCGGGCCCATCGTCGCCCAGTCCAGGTGGCCGGCGTCGCCGTGCGTGTGGTCGTGCTGGTGGTGGTGGTGCGGTGCGTGGTGCTCGTCGTGTCGGGTCATGGCCACAGGGTCACCCGTGACGGCGATCAGAGCGAGGATTGTTGCTGTTGCGGCAAAACGAATGTGCCGCCCGCGCCAACCGTTCGATGTTCCTGGGGGCTGACTCCGCGGACCCGCTTGAAGGCCGCGCTGAAGGCGAAGGCCCCGCCGTAGCCCACCTTCCGGGCGATCGCCTCCACGGTGGCGTCGGACTCGCGCAGCAGGTCGGCGGCGAGGTCGATGCGCCAACGGGTGAGGTACGCCATCGGCGGCTCGCCCACGAGTTCGTGGAAGCGCCGTGCCAGGGCCGCCCGGGACACCCCGCACTTCGCGGCGAGCGAGGCGACCGTCCAGGGGTGTGCCGGGTCGTCCTGGAGCAGCCGCAGCGCCCGGCCCACCACGGGGTCGCCCATGGCCCGGTACCAGGCGGGGGCGTCCGCCTCCGGCCGGGAGAACCACGCCCGCAGCGCCACCACCAGCAGGAGGTCCAGGATCCGGTCCAGCATCACGCTCTGGCCCGGGTCGTCGCGCCCGATCTCCTCCTCGAACACCGGCAGCAGCGGACAGGCCCACTCGTCGGCCCGCAGGTGCACCAGGTCCGGCAGGGCGGCCAGCAGCCGCCCGCTGACCTCGCCGGCCATCGGGTACGTCCCCACCTGCATCACGGCCGAACCCTCGGGGTCGTTCCCCCAGGCGCGCACGCCCATGGACATGCGCTCCGCCAGCGGCTCGCCGCTCAGGGTGCGGCAGTCGCCGCCGGGGCCGACCAGCGCCGTGGGCGCGGTCGTCGGGCTGTCGGCGATGGTGTACGGGGCCGGTCCGCGGGCGATCGCCACGTCACCGTGGCGCAGCAGCACGGGCTCCCCCGCGTCCGGGACGATCCACGCCTCCCCCTCCGTCATGCACATCAGCGCCAGCGGAGCCCCGTCCGCGACGCGCACCGACCACGGCGGCGCCATCACCATCCGCAGCAGGAAGGCGCCGCGGGCCCGGGGGCCGTCCAGCAGTCCGGCGAGTACGTCCATGGCGCCCAGCGTACGGGCCCCGCGCCATGGGCTGAGACGTACACGTATGGCATTGAGCCTGTGGAGCATGGAGCGTCCACGCCCGGGCCGCCAAGCTGGAGGCATGACAGAGCACACGACTTCCCCCACCCGCACCACGACGGCTCCGAGCGGCGACCTCACCGTGCTGGTGACCGCGGCCACCGGCAAGACCGGCCGGCGGGTGGTCCCCCGGCTGACCGCGCGGGGAATCACCGTGCGGGCGGGCTCGCGCACCGGTGACACCGTCTTCGACTGGCAGGCGCCGGACACCTGGGCGCCCGCGCTCCAGGGCGTGCAGCGGGCGTACGTCAACTACTACCCCGACCTCGCGGCCCCCGGCGCGGTGGAGGCCATGCGCGCCTTCGGAGCGACGGCGGCCAAGAGCGGCGTCAGCCGCCTGGTGCTGCTCTCCGGGCGGGGCGAGCCGGCCGCGGTCGCCGCCGAGGCGGCGCTCGCGGAGTGCGGCGTCCCGCTCACCGTGGTGCGCGCCAGCTTCTTCGCCCAGAACTTCAGCGAGGGCCCGATGGCCGAGGGCCTGGGCCGCGGCGAGATCGCCTTCCCCGCCGGGGACACGGCGGAGCCGTTCATCGACGCGGAGGACCTGGCGGACGTGCTGGTCGCGGCGCTCGTGGAGGACGGCCACGAAGGGCGTACGTACGAGGTCACCGGGCCGCGCCCGATGACCTTCGCCGAGGTCGCCGCGGAGGTCTCCAGCGCCCTGGGCCGGGAGGTCCGCTATGTGCCGGTGCCGGGCGCCGCGTACCAGGCGGCCCTTCAGGAGGCGGGCCTTTCGGAGCCGGAGGCGATGTGGTTGACCGACCTGTTCACCACGCTCCTCGACGGGCACAACGCCTCCAGCACCACCGGTGTGCGCGAGCTGCTGGGCCGCGAGCCCGGCGACTTCGCCGCCTTCGCGCGGCGCGAGTGGGGCGAGTGAGCGGAGCGCCGGCACCGGGCGGACGGCCCGTCAGGTCGCGTCGTGGGACGGCGCCGCACGCTGGACGCGCTCCGCGAGGGCCACGTCCCGGTCGGTGAGCGCACCGCCCGCGTCGTGGGTCTGCACGGCGACGCCGACCGTGCGGTAGCCCAGCGTCAGGTCCGCGTGGTGGTTCAGCTCGTCCTGGATGACGGCGACGTGCTGGACGAAGGCCGCCGCCGCGAGGTGCGAGGCGAGGCCGTAGCTGCGGGTGAGGCGGCCGTCGACGACGGACCAGCCGGGGAGTTCGCGGAGGTGTTCCTCAAGCTGCTGCGGGGAGAGCGGCTGCGCGGGCATGGCGGACGTTCCTTTCGCGTACACGGAAGCACGGATGCGGGACACCCCTTAGCGTGCCTCTTCAGCGCCCGCCCCGCCCGCTCTCCCGCCACGCCGCACGGCGCCCGCGCCCCCGCGTCACCGGGCCGGCCGGACGTGCCCCAGCAGGGTGCCGAGGATCTGCGGGGCGTGCGTCCACAGGACCGCGCCGCCGGCGCCGGGGACGAGGTGCCGCACGGCCCCGGGGATGCGGGCCGTCAGACCGGCGCCGTGGTCCGGGGAGTGGCTGCGGCCCTCCGTGCCGTACCAGACGTCCACGGGGATGCGGATCGCGGCGAGGTCGATCCCCCACCGCCCCATGGCGAGCACCGTGTCCCGGGCGTAGCCCCCGGCCCCCTGGGCGAAGGCTTCGGCCAGTGCCCGGCGGTAGGCGGCGGCGAAGGTCTCCTCCCCGTAGACCAGCAGATCGCACTGGGGGCTCCCGCCCCTCACCAGGTCCAGCATGTGCTGGGGCGTGAAGTCGGCGAAGACCGCTTCGGCCGCATCGGGGTCCCGTACGGACAGGTCCACCAGGTGCCGCAGCTCGGGCGGGAGTCCGTCGGCGAAGCGGGGGTCGGCGATCTCGTCGGCCGCCGCGACCAGGGCGAGCGCGCCGACCACGTCGGCGGCGGCGCAGGCCAGGGAGAACGGGGCGCCCTGGGAGTTCCCGACCGCGGCCGGTCGCCCGAGCCCCCGGCGGGCGGCGAGCACGCGGACGTCCGCGGCGAAGTCCGCGAGGGTGCGCCCCGGCATCGGGGTCGAAGCGCCGAGCCCCGGCCGGTCGACGGAGACGAGTCGGACGTCGAGCGCGGTCAGCGCGTCCGCCCCGAAGCCGAGGCTGCGCCCGGTGGCCGCTCCGGGACAGAGCAGCACGGGCGTGCCGTCGGCCGGACCCCACTCGGCCCAGCCGAGCAGCCGCCCGTCCGGCAGTCGTTCTTCCCCTGTGCGCGCCGGGGCCGCGATGTACGTCGTCACGCCCTCATCCTGGCCGCGAAGGCCATCGGCGGCGTACCCATTTTTCGGCGTTCCACCTGCTCAGCGGTTGGACGGTGCACCTTGGAGGCCCGTCAGCACTCGCTCGACGGGGTCCGCCTCGTGCGCCTGTTTGTCGGGTCGGTGGCGTACGACGCGGGCGAAGCGCAGCGTCACCCCGGCCGGGTAGCGCGAGGAGCGCTGGATCCCGTCGTAGGCGATCTCCACGACCAGTTCGGGCCGTACCCGGACCGTGAATCCGTCGTCGGACACGGCGAGTTCGCCGAGCCGTCGGGTCTGCCAGCGCAGCATCTCGTCGGTGAGCCCCTTGAACGTCTTGCCGAGCATCACGAAGGAGCCGTCCGCGGCCCGGGCCGCGAGGTGGAGGTTGGACAGCAGGCCGGTGCGCCGGCCGTGGCCCCATTCGGCGGCGATGACGACCAGGTCCAGGGTGTGCACCGGTTTGACCTTCAGCCAGGCGCGGCCCCGGCGCCCTGCGACGTACGGCGCGTCCAGCGCCTTGACCAGGACGCCTTCCTGACCGCGCGCCAGGCTGCGGGCGAGGAAGTCCTCGGCGGCGGCGAGCTGCGCGCCGTCGGCGGGGTCGGTGACGACCGTGCGGCGCACCCGTAGTTCCTCGGGCACCAGACGGGCGAGCGCGGCGTGGCGTTCGGCCCCGGGCAGGTCGAGGGTGTCGGTCCCGTCGACGGCGAGGACGTCGAAGAAGACGGGCGTCACGGGCAGGGCGGCGCGGGCCGTCGCCACGTCCGTGCGGGAGCCGACGCGGGAGGCGATCTCCTGGAAGGCGACGGGCCGGCCGTCCCGGTCCACCGCGATGACCTCGCCGTCCAGCACGAACCCGTCGCCGGCGAGCGCCCGCGCCGCCGCCACGACCTCCGGCAGGCGGTCGGTGATGTCGTCGAGGGAGCGGGTGTGGACCCGCACCGCGTCGCCGTCGCGGTGCACTTGGACACGGATGCCGTCCAGCTTCTCCTCCACGGAGCAGGCGGTGTCGAGGGTGCGTACGGCCTCGGTGACCGAGACGGCGGTGTGCGCCAGCATCGGCAGTACGGGGGTGCCGACGCGCAGCCGGAAGAGGCTCAGCGCGGCGGGCCCGTCGGCGCGCAGGGCGGCGGCGACGCGCGGCAGCGAGCCGTCGAGCATCACCGCCCGGCGCACCGCGGCCGGCGCGGCGCCGAAGGCCCGGGCCACCGCCTCCAGCGCGACGGCGTCGAGGGCGCCTTGGCGGACCTCGCCGAGCAGCAGCCCGGTGAGCAGGTGCTGCTCGGGCGCGGTGGCGGCGGCCAGCAGCGCCCGGACCAGCCGTCGGCGCTCGCCCTGGGCGCCCGCTCCGGCGACGCGGGCGAGCGCGTCCAGTGCGGCGGCGGTGTCGGCGACGGTGAGCGTGGCGGACCCGGCGGGCGGCGGCGGGTCCTTGAGGGTGCTCCAGCCGACGCCGATGCGGCCCTGCGGGAGCCGGCCGGAGAGGTAGGAGATGGCCGGGCCGAGGTCTTCGGGCGCGGCGGCGGCGAAGACCTCGGCGAGCAGGGCGGTCTTGCGCGAGCGCGCGGATGCGGCGGCCACGTCCCGGGACACTTCGGCGAGCCGTGCCAGGAGCATGCGGCCATCGTGCCCCGGACGGCCCGCCCCCGCACCTGCTGCGGGCGGTCCGGACGGGCCGGCACGGGGCCGGAACGGGGCGCCGCGAGGGCCCACGCGGCGCCCTACGCGGGACTTCTTTTGCACACGTGTACGAAGTACGGTGGCACGATCGCACGGCCGGCGACGGTCTCGATGCGGCGCGTACGGGGGAGTTGAGAAGGCGCGCGGACCCGAGGGGGCCGCGCAGGTGACCGGGTCCGCATCGGTCGACAGGGGGCGTGGTGCAGTGTGCGACGGAACCCGAGCAGTGCGCCGAGCGCGTCTCGACGGGCGCCTGATGCGGCCCGTTCCCCCGCCGTCGTCGGCGGCCGACCGCAGCGGGCGGGCTGAGCGCTCCCTGCGGGCGGACGGTGCGGGCCCCCGGTCGGACCGGCCTCGTATGACGACGACACCTGGAGCCCGTTCCGTATGGCCACAGACCTGACCATGCTGGTGCCCGGCGCCCTCCTCCTCGGGGCGTTCTTACTGAAACTGCCCGCGCTGCACCGCAACCGCGGGGACGCCCTGCTGCGCTGCGTCTGCGTGTTGCTGCTCCTCGCCAGCCTGGTGTTCCTGTTGGGGATGGTCCCGGTGATCGCGGCGGTCAACCGATTCGTCGGCGTCCCGAACGCCGCCGCGCCGCTGGTGTACGCCGTGCTGTCGGCGTTCTGCGGGACGTGCATCATCCTGGTGATCATCTGGCGCGGGGGCGTCACCGAGCGCACCCGGCGGGCGACGTGGGCGTGCTCGCTGGCGTACGGCGCCGTGTGCGTCGCGCTGTTCGTCCTCTTCGCGCTCGGGGACGCTCCCGACGAGCGGCTGCGCGACCTCGACACGTACTACGCCACCACGCCCTTCATCCGCGAGATGATCGTCCTGTACCTGCTCGCGCACACCACGGCGGCCGTGGTGATGACGGTGCTGTGCTGGCGCTGGTCGCGCCGGGTGAGCGGGGTGCTGCGGGTCGGGCTGGTGCTCATCGTCGTCGGGTACGTCCTGAACACCGGTTACGACGCGGCCAAGTTCACCGCCGTCGGCGCCCGGTGGGCCGGGCACGACCTCGACTACCTGTCGACGCACGTGGCCCGGCCGTTCGCGTCCGCGTCCGCGCTGCTGATCGGCGTCGGGTTCGTCCTGCCGCTGGTCACCGAGCGGGGGGTGATCGAGTGGCGCACCGCGGTGCGCCACCGACGCCTCAAGCCGCTGGCCGACCTGTTGGCGGGGGCGGGGGCCGCCGGTGCGGCCCGGGCCGCGATCGGCCCGCTGGCCGCCCTGCAACTGCGGCTCACCCAGCGCGAAGCCTCCATCCACGACGGGCTCATCACCCTGCGCCCCTACTTCGACGCGCAGGTCCACCGGCAGGTCCTCGCGCGGGCGCTCGCCGCCGGCCACACTCCCGACGTGGCCCGGGCCGCCGCCGACGCGGCCATGATCGCCGCGGCCGGCGACGCCCGGGACGCCGACCCCGACCGCACCGCCGTCGACCGGGACGGCCCGGACGACGCCGGTGGTGCACCGCCCGTGCTGCCGTCGACCGGCGCTGACGACCTGGTGCGGACCTCGCTCGTCCTGGACCGCTGCCCCCTGGTCCGGGAAGCACTTGTCCACGAAGCGGGTCGCCGCAGGGCGGCCATGTCTGAGAGCGGCAATCCATGACCGAACCCTTCTCGTCCCCCCGGCCACGAGGCCCCCGCAGGGCCGTGATCGTCGGCGGGGGGATCGCGGGCCTCCTCGCCGCGGCTGCGTGCCGGGCCTTCGTCCAGGAGGTCGTCGTCATCGAGCGGGACGTCCTGCCGGACCGACCGGCCCCCCGCAGGGGACTGCCCCAGGCCCGCCACGCCCACATGCTCTGGTCGGGCGGCGCGGACGCGATGGAGTCGCTGGCGCCGGGCCTCACGGGCACGCTGCTGGACGCCGGGGCGCACCGGATCCCGCTGCCCACGGGCATGGTGTCGCTCTCCCCGGGGGGCTGGTACCGGCGGTGGCCGGAGTCGCACTACATCCTCGCGTGCAGCCGGGACCTGCTCGACTGGGCCGTGCGCGACCGGGTGCTGCCGGGCGGCGGGATCACCGTCCTCACGGGGACGGAGGCGGTGGGTCTGACCGGTGGCGCCCGCCGCGTCGACGGGGTGTGGATCCGTGAGGACGCCGGCCCGGCCCGGCGGATCTGCGCCGATCTGGTGGTGGACGCCGCCGGGCGGGCCTCGCGCGCGCCCCGCTGGCTCACCGCGCTCGGCGCCGGACCGGTCCGCGAGATCACCGTCGACGCCGGCGTCGCGTACGCCAGTCGGATCTACCGCGCGCCGAAGGGCGCCGACGAGCACTGTCCCGTCTTCACGATCCAGGCCGATCCGCGCCGCGGCGGCCCCGGCCAGATCGCCACGATCATCCCGATCGAGGACGGGCGCTGGCTGGTGAGCCTGTCGGGCACCCGCGGGGGCGAACCCAGCGCCGACGAGGCCGCGTACCTCGACTTCGCCCGCGGGGTGCGCCACCCCCTGGTGGGGCAGCTCCTCGCGCACGCGGAGCCGCTGAGCGACATCGCGGTGACCCGCAGCACCGTCAACCGCCGTCGGCTGTACGAGCGGGCGCGCAACCTGCCGGACGGCTTCGTGGCGATCGGTGACTCCGTCGCCGCCCTGAACCCCGTGTACGGCCACGGCCTGTCGGTGGCCGCGCTCGGCGCGGTCGCACTCCGCCGCGAACTGCGCCGCGGGGGCGTCACCGCACCGGGCCTGACCCGGCGGATCCGTCGCACGGTCGCCCGGCCCGCGGGGGTGGCGTGGGGGCTCGCCACCGGTCAGGACGTCTTCTACCCCGGCGCCGTCGGTCGTTCCCCCAATCCGGTGGACCGGCTGGTCAGCCGTTATGTGAACCGCCTGGTGGAGACGTCCACCGGTTCGTACGCGATGGCGAAGGCGCTCACGGACGTGATGACACTCCAATCGGGCCTCGGCCGACTGGTCCGCCCCCGCGTCCTGATGTGCGCGGCCCGCGGCCCGCTGCGCCCGCGGTTGGCCAAGCCGCCCCTGACGGACCGTGAACTCGGCTTCCTGGCACCGACGAGCCTGGCCGCACAGCTCGGTCAGGATCCAGCGTCACGGCCCGCGGGCGGCTGACGGAACCGAACGCCACGGGCCGAACTCGCCGGAGCCCGGCGCCACCGTCACCGGCCGGCGTCCGCCCACCGTCGTACCCGTGTCAGCGTCGCGGTGGCGCTGTATTACCGGGGGATTTCATGTGCAGGACCGCGCCAGTCACACGTCACCGAGCGAACAGGTGCACTGTCGCGCCCACCTGCCCTCCGGGCCGCTTCCCACCCGACGCATGATCAATGAGTACACGGTGCACAACCGTTTGCACGGAGCATGGATCACTCCTTCACCTGGCTCCACTGTTGTGCCATCATGAAACAGCAGGTCGAATAACCGGATCCGTCGGGCGATGCGTCCGCATCATTCTCTCGCGGTCAGTAAGTGGCTCAGCCCAAACGGGGAGAACGGCGCTCCTGGATCTCCCCGCCAGTACCCGCCCGGGTGGCCGGATTTCGTTGTTTCGGAACTTCGCCGTCTGGTGCCACCCAACGTTCGACCTCATGATCAAGCCAAGCAAAGCCGCACCATTGGGCGTTCTGCCATTCCTTTGGAACGCCTGGGGGAAATCAGAGGGGATGGTTTTCGACTTGACTGGCTTATCACAGCCCGATTGCGGAGGAGCCCTGGTGACAGCACCTCCCTCAACTCGTCCGAGGTACGACACGGAACGAGCCAAGGCCCGAGCCAGTACGGTCGCAGAACCCGAGCGAGCACGGACATACGCCTCGCCGCGTCCACTCTCGTGACCCACCACGACGTGAACAAGCGGCCTGCGACGTCCCGTCCTGGGCGACAACGTACGGACTGAGTTTCCTCAGCTCCTCGCCCTACGAGACGCGGACGGTCCGCCTGCATCCGCCGAGCATCGGGCGTCAAACCGGGCGACCTCTGTTTCTTTCCCGTCACGGTAGCCCTCCTGCTCGGCCCTCTCCTGCGCAAAATGCCCTCCCGGCGCACGGCGTCAACCCCCGCTACGGGCCCGGAGTAGGTCTCGTGCTGCCTGTTCGCCCGTTTCTCTTCACGGCCGTCGATGGCCACGAACCACACCGATGAAACGAGGAGGAGAAATGCATGACTTGTTAGTGAAAGAATGTCACCCCCGGGGGAACCCCAAGGGGTCATCCGACAACAGATCCGGCCGAAACCTGTTGCGGAGAAGAATGCAGGAGATCGGCCGGATGGCTCTCAGGGAATTGCGTGCCGTTGTTCCGCACGATATGACGGCGCCTCTCCTCGAAGCACGGCCACGCCACGCGGACTTCGCCGCCCGCGTCGTCCACGACGGAGGCGGCTCCTCCGACGAGTCCCGTCGTCGCGCGTCCACCACGTCCCTGCCGGGTGCAGACGTCCGGCGCGCCCTGGCGGCGCCTATCACCCTGGTGATAGCCGACCGCCGGGCGGTACTCCTGTCACTCCCCCTGGGGCGGAACACCAACCCGGGCATGCTCTTCACGACTGATCCGGACCATCTGGCGTGGGCCCTGAGGGCCTTCGAGGACGTGTGGTCCTGTACCGAGGGGGCCGGGCCGAACGAGGTCCGGGGGGTCCCCCGTCGTCAGCGGATACTCGACCTCCTGGCCCAGGGCATGACCGACGCCACCATCGCCAAGCGGCTGGGCATCGGAGAACGGACCGTCCGTCGCGAGGTGACCGAGCTCATGAAGGCCGTGGGAGCCACCACCCGCTTCCAACTCGGTCTGCTGGCGCACGGCCTCGATTCCTCGTCCTTCGCCTGACCCGCCCTGAGGAGACGACCGTTGACCGATCAGCAATTCGTTCATGCCGTCTTGAGCCACTGCAAGGGACAGCCGAACGCACCGGCCCTGGTCTGGCGTGGCCACACCCTGACCTACGGCGACCTGGGCAGAGCCGTGGCGAGGGCACGCACGACGCTCGACGCCCTCGGCGCCGGCGGGTACGTGGGCGTCCACGCCGCCCACTCCCCCGCGACACTCGCCCTGATGATCGCCTGCATGTCCGCAGGGCGGCCGTTCGTGATACCGGCGGTGGACCTGCCCGAGGGCGACCTGCACCAGTTGCTGGCCCAGACGGGGTGCGACCGACACCTCCGAGCAGAAGCCGGACCCGGTGCGACCGACGTCGAGGTGGTCTCAGCGCCGGTCGACGGCCGTGGCCCGACCACACCCCCGTCAGCCGTGACGCCCCTCTTCCTGCTGACCACCTCGGGGTCCACCGGACTGCCGAAGGTCGTTCCGGTCCTCCCCGGCGCCGTCAGCCGCTTCGCCCACTGGGCCGCCGAACGCTTCGGAATCGGACCGGGAGTCAGGGTCCTCAGCTACGCACCGCTCAACTTCGACCTGTCCGTCCTCGACGTATGGACGACCCTCGCCAGTGGCGGCTGCGTCGTCCTGGTCGACCGGGACAGGGCCGCCAGCCCGAGATACCTGCTGGAACTCGTCACGGCCGCCCGCCCCGACATCGTCCAGGCCGTGCCCATGCTCCACCAGATGCTCGTCGACACCGCCCGGGTCTCCGGGGTCCGGCTCGGCTCCGTCACGCGCCTGCTCTACAGCGGCTACGCCATGCCCGACCGCGTCCTACGACAGTTGCCCGAGGTCTTCCCGCGGGCCAGGGTCTTCAGCGTGTACGGCTGCACCGAGATCAACGACGCGTTCGTGCAGGAGATCGACCCGTCGACGTACCAGGAGGGTCCGGTACCGCTGGGTGACGCCCTCCCCGGGGTCCGCTGGCTGATCTGCGACGCCCGGGGGCGCGCGCTGCGAGGCCCCGGCGTGGGAGAGCTGTGGGTGGCCACCCCGTTCCAGACCCCCGGATACGTCGATCAGCGTTTGGACGAGGGACGGTTCGCCGTCCACCCGGACGGCCCCCCGGGCCTGCGCTACTTCCGCCCGAGGGACCTCGTCCGACGGCACGAGGACGGCACGCTGACCCTGGAGGGACGCACCGACTTCCACGTGAAGGTGCGCGGCGTCCAAGTCAGCACGGAAGGCGTCGAGAAGACGATCCTCCAGTTGGAGGGCGTGATCGAGGCAGCGGTGGTCGCCGTGCCCGACGACCGCACGGGCAACCGCCTCCAAGCGGTCGTACGGGTGGGCAGCGACAGTGGACTCGACACTCTGGCGGTCAGGCAGTACTGCACGACCAGGCTCCCACCGGCGGCCCGTCCCACCTCCGTACGGCTGACGCCCGTACCCCTGCCCCGGACGGAGTCGGGGAAGATCGACCGACGGGTCCTCGCACGGGCGGCGCGGGGGGACGGGTGACATGGACCGGTTGACCGCGATCAGGGAGTTCGTCACGGCGGAGTTCCTGCCAGAGCTGACGCCCCAGCAACTCGACGTCGACTACGACCTCGTCGACTCCGGCGTCATCGACAGCCTGGGCCTGTACGTGGTCCTCGCCTGGCTCAACACCGAGTACGACCTGAACGTCCACGACGAGTCCGTCCAAGCCGTCGATCTCCGGTCGGTCTCGGCCATCGTCGAGTTCGTCGAACGCAGCAGGGGCCGCTGACGGAGTCAGCGGCCCCGACGGTCGGGAAGGGGGCGCAGTCCAAGGACTGCGCCCCCGCTTCGCGTGCGATCACACCCTCGTCACCGCACGGTGGCGGCGCTCCCGGCGCTCTCCGTCCCGGCGTCACCTCGCGGAGTGAAGAACGGCAGGAAGGGGGCGTCCGGGCGGGTGGCCGTGCCGACGGCGAGCAGCACCCCCGCCGTCCCGGTGGCGAGGTCCATGGAGAGCCGGAACCCGAGGCCACCGGGGAACGCCAGTTGTCCGTGGTACGAAATGGCGTGCCAGGTCAGCCGGTCCAGGTGCCGCGCCACCGCTGCTGCACGGTCCGGCAGCTGTGCCCGCTCCCCCAACCGGGCCACGGTCGCGAGCATGCCCGCTCGGCCGTGGAACAGGTCCGGCTGGATGACGAAACTGCGGACGCAGGCCAACGCGAGGTCCGGCAGGGATTCCAGGATCCGGTCGTCCTCCACCCGCCGCAGCAACTCGTCACAGACCAGCGCGATGCCCGCGCTCCCCACTTCCAGGTAGCCCAGGGTCCGGCGCCCCCGCTCCTCGACCTGCAACGTGCCGTCCTTGGTCCGCACGCACTGGTCGAGGTCCCGGTGGACGGCCCTCACCGCGAGGTCCAGGAACTCCTGCTCCCCCGTGTCCTCGTGCAGGCGCAGCAGGGCCAGCGCCACGCCCGACCAACCACGCATGAGGCCCGCGTCGACCGTTGGGGCCGCCCCCGCCGCCGGGCGGCCGTTGACTCGCCGGGCGTCACCGGCCCGCACGGCGTCCGCCAGCCGCTCCCCCATTCGTGCGGCGAGCTTCTGGTGGGCGGGCTCGCCCGTGCGCCGACCGAGGTGACCCAGGCACAACGACAGCCCGGCAAGACCGGAGAAGAGCCCCATTCCCAGCCCGTCCGTACGGTCGGGGCGGGCCCGCTCCAGCGCGTCGGCCGCCTCGTCCGCATACCCGAGGTGGTCCAGCGCGTACGCGACCCCCGCCGCACCGTCGTAGAAGCCGGGACGCGGGGCACGCGCGGCGCGCATGCCGTCGACCAGCCAGCGCTCGTGGTCCGGGCAGCGGCCCTGACCGGTGACGGAGAGCGCCCACAGGACTCCCGCGGCTCCGTGGGCGAGACCGAGTCCACCGCTCAGGAACTGCTCCACGTCGCCGGGGAACAGCCGGTCCTTCCGCTCCGGAGAGGCCGACCGGTGGACGGCCCCGGCCATGGAGGCACGTGCGGCGGCCCAGTCGATCGGTTGGGAGTCGAGGTCGACGCCCAACGGTTCGCTCCCGGCCGGCCCCGACGTGTCGGGCAGGGGCGCGAGTTCGGCGCGCACCCTCTCGGCCCAGCCCGCCGGCACGGGGAAGTTGGCGCGTACGACGTCGACGAACTGGTGGACCTTGCGCGGCTCCAGGGCCAGGATCCGGTTCAGGTTGAGGAACAGGGCGAGCCGCAGGGCGGCGAGCCCGTGCAGGTCGCGTCGGACACCGGTCTTGTCGGCACGGGTGAACCCCGTGGCACCGAGGCCGGGCAGCCAGTCGTCCTTGGCCGTGTCGAAGGCGAGCTCGAAGTCGATCAGGGAGACGCTGTCGTCCGGGTGGACCAGCACGTTGCCCAGATGCAGGTCGCCGAAGACGACACCCCTGGAGTGGAGTTCCCGGATCATCGCCTCGACTCGGTCGCAGACGGCCATCGCACGTTCGGTGAACTCGGCCAGCTGCTCCTCCGTCGGCTCTGCCTGGGTGACCCAGGGGTGGTTGGCGCCGCGCCAGACGTGGAGGTTCGGGCCCTCGACGTACTCCTCGACGATGAACTCGTGCCCGCCGACTTCGAAGTGGTCGTACAGCGCCGGCACGCCGGGGACGCCGGCCAACTTCTCCAGCGCCCACCTCTCACTGCGCAGGCGGGCCACGCCGTCGTGGTGCTTCTCGTCCAGGCCGGCGTGCGGCCGGGCCTCCTTGAGCACCACCTGCACACCGTCCGTGAGGCGGGTGGCGAGGTACACGCCGCCGGCGTTCGAGAAGTGGAGCGTCTTCTCCACCCGGTACGGGTGTTCCCCTCCGCCACCGGCAGCTCTCGCCGCCAACTGCGGCTTGAGGAACTCGGGCATCTCCACCCACGACGGCGGGGAGAAGACCGGCCCCCGACGATCGGGCACCAGCGTGCCGTCGGGTCGCCTGATGGCATGCACGGTCGCGCCGGACGGATCCGTGCAGTGCATCTCGACGAAGGCGCCGTACCGCACGTACAGCGGTCCGTCCTCCCATCGCAGGTCACTGAGGATGTACGGCCCCTGCTCGCCCGCCAGCAGTGTGGCGAGGTCCTCCAGCAGCTGCCGGAGTTCCGCCTCGTCCGCCGGGTAGATGGTGATCATCTTCCCGCTCGCCCCGCGCGGCGCGTACTTCGCGTTCAGGGCCAACAGCATGTTGCGATCGTGCAGGTGCTTGAAGGGGATGCCCCGGGTGGTGCAGTAGTCCCAGACGGTGGAAGCGATCCGGTCGGCGTTGTCGAGCGTCGCCGACACATGGACCTTCCAGCCCTGCTCCGCACTGACGTACCCGTCGGGGCGCAGCGACACCCAGTAGGAACGATAGCGACGCACCCATCCCTCGGGGGCGGGGAGCCGCTGCACGGCGAGCTCCGGATCGGCCAGCCGACCGGGCCCGGACCGCCACCGCGAGACGTCCTCGAAGAAGACCGGATCAGCGAAGCAGTAGACCTGTCGTAACTCAAACATGCGTGTCCCTCGGAAGAGGTCTCCGGGTGCGTTCGGCCTGTACGCGGAGACGGTGACGGATGGTCAGGCCCGGCCCTCCGCGGAGGAGGTCGCACCGTCCTTGAGCACCTGGCGGCGCTCCTCGATCAACGTCAGCAGATCCCAGAGCGGCGCCGCGCCGGCCGCGTCCCGTCGGCCCGTCGTCACGCTCCGACTCGGTCGCGTCGGAGCGACGGTGACGTTCGGCCGCTCTGCGAGACGGCGGAGATTGGCCTGGAAGACCGGGTTCGCCTCAGCTCCCGGCGGCAGGGACGGCGCAATGCCGATGGGGGCTTCGCTGCACTGCAGGGCGAGCAGCGCAGGAGTGTCGGCCAGGCCGAGGGAGAGGCGGCTGATGAAGTTGAGGCAGGCTGGGAACACGGCGATGGTCTCCGCCCACTCGACGAGCCGAACGTGCAGGGCACCGTCCGGACCGGTCTCCGTCGGCCAGCGGTCGGACAGCGCGGCCTCCTGCGTGAGGAGGGTGAGCGACTCCCGGGTGATGAACCGCTCGGCACTCGGCGTCAGGACGATCCGGACCTGGAGCTCGGGGTAGTTCACCCTGAGCCAGTTCGTCCAGAACGGCAGGTGCATCGCGTTGACTGCGCCGGTGCCGACGATCAGTAGTCTGCTCGCGCCGAACTCCGGGGCCGTCTTCCTGGACATGGTCACCTCTCGCGGGCTCGAACGGTGGTGGAGGGGTCCGGGCCCGCGGCCGAGATGGGCCCGGAGTCAGGAGGAGGAGGACTTGATCACTTCGTGCAGGTCGAAGTGGGCGACGCAGCTGAGGATCAGGATCACGCCGACCGCGATGCACAGGTCCAGCCAGTTCTTGCGGGCTCCACGGCGGAGCCGTTCTCCGAGCGCCACGATCAGGGGCTCGACCCGCTCCCTGAGCACTCCGTACACACCGGCGATGAGCAGCGGCGGCAGCACCATGACCAGGTTGTAGCCGACCAGGAGCGGGAACCACTGGTAGAAGGCCATGTCCGAGCCGCCGATGACGCCGAGGGCGGCGATGTACGGGAAGGCGGTGCTGAACTCCACCAGGGTGATGCCGACGCCCAGAAAGAAGACCGTGCGGGGCTGAAGCGACCTGGGCTTGCGCTCCTTGGGCGGACGGTTGCGCCCGCCGGGCGGGAACGAACCATAGATCACCATGCCCACGCCGATGACGCCCTGCACCACGAAGGAGGCATCGCTGCTGACCGCTTCGTCGATCCAGGCCCCGGCGACGTCGAGCCCGAGCATCAGCAGTGTCCCGATGGCCAGATAGGTGCTGAAAATCCCGCCGACATAGGCGAGGACTCTGCTGGCGAACGGTTTGGCAGTCAGTACCAGATACAGCGTCACGGCGAGAGCTGATGGATTTAGACTGTCCACGACGGCCAAGCCCAGCACGGGGCCCACTGTTAACACCCTTGCGCTCCTTGCAAGTTGGGGTCATTCTGCGGGCCGTCATCCTACCTTGCCGTGAGAAAGGGATTGTTCGAACTCCGTTCCACCGACGGTGCAACGGTCACCACGTCGAAGTGTGTGCGCGCCAGGCGGTCGAACACGTTGCTGGGGCCCGGCACCCACACCTTTCGCACGCCCCGCCGCCGCAAGGTGGCCACGACCTTCCGCCAGTCGACGGGCTTGACATATCCGTCGAGCACCAGCTTCCGCACCGCTTCGGCGTCCTGGACGACACTGCCGTCGTGGTCGGACACCACGGGGACGCACGCCGGCCGGAAGGTGAAGTCATGCAGCACCCCGGCCATGTGCTCACGCAGTTCACCGAAAGCCCGGCAGTGAATGGCGGGACGAATCGAATACAACGGAACTCCGCCGGCCGCGAGGACGGCCTTGTCGAAGTCCATCACGTCCGATGCGGCCAGGGTAATCGCATAGAATCCGTCACCGAAGAAGCAGGACATGTCGAACCACTGGCCGCGCTCCTCCCGTTTCCGAAGAACACCCCGGAGCGCCTCGGACGGAGTTCTGAAGAAGAATCGGGTCACCAGTTCACCGTGCTGCTGCGAGAAGTACCGTTCCTCGCAGCGGGCCATTCTCGCCACCATCAGCACGGCGTCCTCGAACGTCACCGCTCCGGTGTGGGCGGCAGCCGCCAGCTGTCCGAAACTGGGCCCCACGCAGATGTCCGCCGTCAACCCGAGCACGTCCGTCGCCCGGTCCGCAAGGGCCAGGCAGTTCACGAAGAAGGCCAACTGCGTGTACTCGCCCCGGTCACCGTCGTCACGGAACCGGTCGAGGAGGCGGTAGCCGAGCACATCGTCGGCGCCCCGCAGTCTGCGTCGCGCATGGGGGTCCGTGGCCATGAACCCCCCGACGGCCGCGTGGTTGGAGGGGGCCATCCCGGGGAACACGACCGCGGTGGCGGATCCGGCCGGGGTGGTCGTCACGACAGCACCCGGGCCAGATCGTCCGTGGTCAGACACGTCTCCACCTCGAAGTCGACGCCGGTGGAGCGCAGCGACTTCATGACGAAGTGGCCGGGTCCGATGATCCGCACCCGACGGACCCCCAGGTCGTGCAGGCGGTACAGACCCCTGCTCCAGTGCACGGTGGTGACGTACTGGCGCACGTAGGCGTCCGTCATGTCCGCCGCCGTGGTGAGGAGTTCCGACGTGGTGTTGGCCAGCACGGGCACACGCGGGTCACGAGCCGGATCGAGGTAGTGCCACTCGTCCCGGAAGCGCCGCTGCACCTCACGCAGCAACGGCAGTGGACTGTGGGCCGGGGGCCCGTACCGGATCGGCACGCCGAGCCCTCCGCAGGAGACGGCCTTCAGGTTCAGCTCGCGCAAGGCCGCCGCCGTGCCGGTGACGATCATCTGGTCGTCGGCGGTGTACGCGCAGGGGCTCAGCTCCTCACCGCGGTCGACCAGTTCGGCCATGCGGTCACGGAGCCTCGCGACGTCGACGCCGTAGTAGAAGGCCACCCCGTACTCCGCACCGGCCCGGACCTCGTCCTCGATCCTGGGCATCAGGTGGGTCATCCGGACCGCGTCGGCGAAGCTCATGTGACCGCTCAGGTGTCCGGCCACGACCTCCCCCAGACTCAGGCCCGCGAAGTAGTCGGGTTCGGGCCGACCGTGACTGGTCATGCGGTGGATCGCGGTGGCGAGCACCAGGGACGCCGGCCGGACCACCGGACCGCTGTTGATCCGTTCCGGATCGTCGCTGAGGAACGCCTTGGGCAGGTCGAACCCCACGGCTTCGGACGCCTCGTCGAAGAGGTCCCGCACCACTGCGGAGGAGGAGTACATGTCGTGGTAGTCACCAGGCTGGATGACCACCTGGGGATTGAGCAGTACTGCGGTCTTCGTCATTGCACACTCCTCGCGCGCTCTCGTCGTCACCGTCGCGTCCCCCACGCCTCAGGCCGTCAGGCCGCCGTCGACGACCAGCGTCTGGCCCGTGACGTAGCTGGCGGCGTCCGAGGCGAGGAAGACGACCGCGTCGGCCACCTCCCGGGGGTCGGCGAGGCGCCGCAGCGCCGTACGGTCGGTGATCTCGGCCAGCCGTTCGTCGTCGACCCTGGCCACCATCCCGGTGCCGGCCGTGTAGCCGGGGGCGATCGCGTTGACCCTGACCCCCCGCGGTCCGAACTCCCGGCTGAGCGCCCTGGTCAGGCCCATCAGGCCCGCCTTGCTGGCGCCGTAGCCGCTGAGCCCCGCGATGCCGGTGAGCCCGGCGATGGAGGCGACGTTGACGATCGACCCGCGCCCGGCGACCAGCATGGACAGCGACACCGCCTTGATGCAGTGGAACGCCCCAAAGAGGTTCGTCCGCACCGGATCGGTCCAGTCCGACACGGGATTCATCGGCACGACGGCACTGGCGTCACCGACGCCCGCGTTGTTCACCAGGACGTCGATCCGTCGATGGATCCCGTTGATCTCGCGGATCGCGGCGCTCACCGCCTCGTGGTCCGCCACGTCGAACCGGTGGACCGTCGCGGGCGGCGAGCCGGCTGCCGCGATCTGCTGCGCCGTGGCACGCGCGCCTTCCTCGTCGGTGTGGCAGCACACGGCCACCGTCGCGCCGGCCGCGGCGAGCCGGAGACACGTCGCGCGCCCGATCCCCGTGGAGCCGCCCGTCACCACGGCCACGCGTCCCGTCAGGTCCATCGTCATCGACTCTCCTGGTGCGTGGCCGCGGGGTGCTCCGGAACGCCGTCGTGCAGAGCTCGCACCGCACGGACCAGAGTCCTCACGTCCTCCTCGGTGGTGTACGCGGCGATCCCTGCCCTCAGCGCGTCGGGCGCCGTGCCGTCCGGTGTGACGGCACGCATCGCCGCGTGGGCGTAGAAGGTGCCGTGCCAGAGCCAGATGCCGGCTGCCGCGAGCCGGGCGGCAGCAGTCCGGGCGGGTTGCCCGGGAACGCGGAAGGCGACCACCGGTACCCGCACCGCCGGGCTGCTGGGGCCGGGTCCCAGCACCTGCGCCCCGGCCTCTTGCAGACCTTCCATCAGGAGCCCGGCCAACCGGCCCTCCTCCGCCACCACGGCACCGCGGTCGCGGCGCAGCAGCAGCTCCGCGGCCACGCCGGTGCCCAGCATCGCCTCGAAGTTCGACGTCCCCAGCTCCAGCCGGTCGGGCAGCGCGGTGCCGGCGGACTCGACCTGCTCGGGCAGGGTGAGGTCGTCCGCCACCTCGTCACTGACCCACAGGGCACCGGCGTGCGGCCCGTACCACTTGTACGCCGCGGTCACCAGGGCGTCGACACCGACTTCCCTCGCGTCCAACGCACGGTGGGCGACCGCCTGGACGGCGTCGACGAACACACGGGCGCCGACCGCGTGCGCGGCGCCCACGACGGCCCGTAGGTCGGGCACGGTGCCGAGCGCGTTCGACGCGGCCGTGATGGCGACCCAGCGGGTGCGTTCGGTGATCCGCTCGGCAACGTCCTCGGCAGGCAGGATCCCGGTGGCCGGCAGCGGCACCATCCGCACCCTCGCGCCGCAGCGCTCGGCGACCGCTCGCCAGGGCCGTACGTTCGCCTCGTGGTCCAGCTCCGTACACAGGACCTCGTCGCCCGACCTCAGCCCTCCCCCGGCGGCGACGGCCCGGGTGAAGGCGGCAGCCAGAGTGGTCATGTTGGGTCCGAAGACCACCTGGCCTCCGCTGGCACCCAGCAGCGCCCGCACCCGGTCCCTGGCCCATCGCGCGATCCGGTCGGACGTGTCACTGGCGGGGAAGCCACCGTGGTCGTTGGCCACGTGTGGCGACCCCAGGTACGCGGCCATCGCGTCGCGCACCGCCGCGTGCGTCAGGGTGCCACCGGGACCGTCGAAGCGCGCGATTCCGGGCACCAGCCCCGGGTACCGGTCGGCCAGAGGTCGGGGGTCGTAGCCGGACAGGGCGTGCGGCAGCAGTTCGTCGACGTTCACGCGTGCTCCCCCCACGTCCACGGCTCCACCGGTTGCTGACCGCATCCGCTCTCGTTCCTCTCACGCACCGGGCGCGGTCGACCCAACCTGATCAGCACGCGCTTGAGCCAGCGGTCGGAACCGTCGTACCGGGGCTGGAAGGACCGACGGCTGTGCACGGCGACGTCGTTGTCGACCAGGACCGCGTCACCGGGCCGCAGCACCACCGTCTCCTCGCACGCCGCAAGGTGCGCGCCGAGGGCCGTGTACGCGTCGTGGAAGGCCGTGTCGTCGGTCAGCATCCTGCTGTACGCCGGGTCGTAGCGCAGCTGGCGGCCGTCCGGCCCGTCCCAGAGCGTCGTCATCCCCGTGGTGGCCGGCGCCTCGGGCCGGTCTCCGTACGAGTCGTCCGGCATGATCTGCACGAGCGGTCGGGCCAGTTGGTCGGCCTGGTCGTCCGGGACGGTGGCCCGGCGGATGCTCGCCACGCCGGTCCCCACGTCCTCCGGGTTGCGCACGCACACGAGCATCAGGAGGTCCGCGCGCCCGGGGTGGAAGGCGTCCTCCGTGTGGCTGGTCAGGTACGTGGTGCTGCTGGCACCCACCTGGGCCCGCTCGTAGCCCTTGCTGGGCAGGATGTTGTGGACCAGCCGCCCGTCCTGCTGGTTCGTCCAGCCGAAGACTCGGCCCACGGCGGACGCGGCGAGCAGGATCGCGAGGTCGAGGGCGGCGGTGCGCGGGGACACCGCGTCGCTCCAGTGCGCCGGCGTCGGTCCGGCCTCGGCCGCTTGCGGTGCGAACAGTCCCGGCACCACGCGGTACCCGGTGGTCCGGGGAACGGGCGACAGCAGCGGACGCAGCGCGTCGACCGTCGTGACGTGTCGGGGGGATCGACGCGACCGCGGTAACGTCTCGGGCGCGGTGCCGTCCTCGACGAGCTCGCGGGCCACGGTCGCCAGTCGCTCGGCCACGTCGGGAACCGTGTCATGTGTCGGCATGGTCACTCCTGGAGTTCGGTGCGCTGGTCGTGCGCTGGGCCCAACCGCGCAGGAACGCACCGCCGCGGCCGGCGAGATGGGCGCGGGCGCGTCTGCCCGCCCGTTCACGGCCCTCCGGGGTGATGGTCCGTACCGACGGCTGGTATCCGGGGAAGGGAGCCTCGTACTCCTCTCGCGTGAGCGAGCAGACGACGGCGTCGTGGTACTGGCCGTCGGCGAACAGCGAACTCCGCAGGACGGCCTCGACGACGGCCCCGCCCTTCACCAGGAAGGCGATGGACCTCTTGTTGTAGGAGGCGGCGGTCAGCTCGATCCGATGGGCGTTCTCGAACGCGAAGAGGTACTCGGTGAGCAGCATCGCGCCTTCCAGGCCCGAGCCGCTGTCCCAGATGTCCTCGTCCCCGACGAACCCGCCGATGCTGAAGTTCCGCGAGTGCCCGAGTCGACGCCAGAAGACGACGCCGATCTTCCGTCCCGCAGAGGTCTGGACCAGGGCGAACCGGGTGGTGCCCGACTCGACCCGACGCTCCCAGTCAGCGGCCGAACCACCCGTTCCCTGACCGCCGTTGATCAGGACTCCGGCTGAGGAGAACCCCGCCCACGAGGCGAGGAGGTCGAAGTCCTCGCGCCGCACCGGCAGGAGTCGGACCAGGAGCCCCTGCATGTCAGCGGCCCTCGTCCAACGCCCGGTCCCGGTGGATCGTCTGCTCGATCCGGGTCAAGGTCCGGAAGGAGTCGGTGTCGGCGGAACCGACGTCGAGCCCGTAGTGCGTGTGCAGCAGGCCGATGAACTGAAGGGTGTCCATCGAGTCCAGGCCGAAGCGCGACTTCAGCCCGAAGAGGGGTTCGTCGGGGTCGATCGTGTCGGAGTCGACGTCCAACTCGTACGTCCTGACGAACAGGTTGCTCAGCTCAGTGATCACTCGGAGCTCCTTCACGGTGGGACGGGATGCGCGTGCACAGCGATCCCCACAGGAATCCAGCGCCGATCGCGGAGATCACGACGGTCTGTCCGGCCCGCAGGTCGGCGCCGCGGCGCAGCCGGTCCAGCACGGTGAAGACGGTGGCGGCACCGGTGTTGCCCAGCTCGCCGATGGTCGTGGTCATCCGATCGCGCGGAACGCCGAGTTCGTCGGCTACGGCGTGCACGATGTTCACGTTGGCCTGGTGCAGGACGTAGTGGTCCACCTCGTCCAGGCCGAGCCCTGCCCGATGGACGGTGGACCTGATGCTCAGGGGCAGCTCGGACGTCGCCTGCTCCCACACGACCTTCCCGTCCATCTTCAGGTAGTGCGCTCTGCCGGCGACCGTGGCTGCGTCTGCCGGGTGCCTGCTGCCACCCGCGGGCACGGACACGCTGTGGGACAGGGCGCCTCCGGCGTTGAAGGACAACAGTCCGGCGCCCCGCTCCACCTTGCGCATCACGACGGCCCCGGCCGCGTCCCCGAAGATCACCCGCGTGGTGCGGTCGGTCGGGTCGGTGACCCGGGACAGCGTCTCCGCACCGATCACCAGGGCCGTGGAAACCTCGGGGTTCTGCAGCAGATGGCTCGCGACGACGAGGCCGTACACGCCGCCGGCACAGGCCGCCTGATTGAGGTCGAGTGCCCAGGCGTGGCCCGCCCCGAGCTGTTGGGCCACGGTGAGCGCGGTGGAGGGCAACGGCTGGTCCTGGGTGAACGTGGCGACGATGACCACGTCCACGTCGCGGGCGGCCACGCCCGCGTCGGCCAGCGCGCTCCGGGCCGCCGCCACGCACATGTCGGAGGTCGCGAGACGATCGTCGAGGAACCGACGGTTCTCGATGCCGATCCGCTCCCTGATCCAGGCGTCCGTGGTGTCCAGGTCCTGGATGATCTCCTCGTTGGAGACCGTACGGGGCGGGAGGTACGCACCGATCCCCACGATGCCCGTGGGGACCGCCAGTCCGCCCGCGGTGAGGGTGCGCTCGGCCACGGCGCTGTCGGGGAGAAGGACGTGCTCATTCATGACTGACTCCTTCCGGCAGCTGGGCCGCCGCGTGGTGCCGCCGGCGCGCGCTCCACGCCGGCGGCAACTGCTGAGGGAAGAGCGTCAGCAGGTGGTGCTGTCCGTGCTGCCGGGCAGGTCGATGTTCTCCTCCTCGACCTCGGTGCCCTGCAGGTCCAGAATGTTGGAGAGGTCCATGACAGACTCCTTTGAGAAGAGGAAATCCGGAAGCCGCGGATACGGCTCCGTTATCACCGGAGAAGGTTCTCTTCTCCGTGATGTGAACTCGCCGATGATTCCCCGATTGGTCCCCGGGGCGGCGACTTCACCCTGAACGTACAGACCCCTCGGACGGCGGACAACGCCCTTGGCCGCTACCGGCCAAGGGTCTCTTGCACACCCCACACGCAGAGGCATGCTGCTAGCGTCAGAAGAACCGTCAAGCACAGGCATCAGGGGTGGAGATGGTTCGGAACTTCATCGGTGGAAAACCGAAGGAAGCAGAAGGCTCACCGCATTCGAAGCTCATTGACCCGGTGACTGAGGAGGTGTCCTGCCACGCGCCGATATCACGCGAGAGCGAGGTCGACGCGGCATTCTCCGCAGCACACCACGCCTTTCAGGAATGGCGGTTCAGTACGCCTCAGGAACGCGCCTCGGCGCTGCTCGCCATCGCTGACGACATCGCGGCGGAGATCTCCGATCTCCTCACGAAGGAAGTCGCGGACACCGGAAAGCCCCTGGCCGGGCTGCGGGACGACGAGATCGAACCCTCCATCGACGTGCTGCGCTTCTTCGCCGGGGCCGCCCGCACCGGCGAGGTGCGGGCGACCGGCGAGTACGTCAGCGCCCACACCTCGCTGGTCCGGCGTGAACCACTGGGGGTCTGCGCGCAGATCACCCCCTGGAACTTCCCCCTGATGATGGCCGTGTGGAAGATCGCTCCAGCGCTCGCGGCGGGCAATGCGGTGGTCCTCAAGCCCGCGGAGACCACCCCGCGCACCGCGGTGCGGCTGGCAGAGGTCGCCGCGCGCCACCTTCCGCCCGGGACCGTGAACGTCGTCTGCGGGGACCGGGACACGGGGCGGCTCGTGGCCGGACACCCACGGGCCGCGCTGGTCTCGTTCACGGGAAGCACACGGGCGGGGCGTGAGGTCGCCGAGTCCGCGGGGCGCTCCCTCAAGCGCCTCCACCTCGAACTCGGCGGCAACGCACCCGCTTTGGTGTTCGCCGACGCCGACGTCGCGCGGGCCGCCGACCAGATAGCCCGGGCTTCGTTCGCCAATGCCGGACAGGACTGCGTCGCCGTCAACCGGGTCCTCGTCCAGGAGCCTCTGCTGGAGTCGTTCACCGAGGCCCTCGTCGACCTGGCCGGGCGACTGCGCCCCGGCCTGCCGGACGATCCCGACGCCTTCCTCGGCCCCCTCAACAACGCGCAGCAGTTGGAGCGGATCACCGGGTTGGTGGAACGGCTGCCCGACCGCGCCCGGGTGCTGGCCGGTGGTCACCGGGTGGGGAACCGGGGCTACTTCTTCGCCCCCACGGTGATCGGCGGTGTGCACCAGGACGACGAGATCGTGCAGCAGGAACTGTTCGCCCCCGTCCTCACCGTGCAGCCCTTCCGAACGGAGGAGGAGGCGCTGGCACTGGCGAACGGAGTCGAGCAGGGCCTCGCCAGCAGTGTGTGGACCACGGACCACGGCACCGCCATGCGGTGCGCGACCGCGCTGGACAGCGGCTGCGTGTGGGTCAACACCCACACACAGCTGCCGTCCGAGATGCCCCACGGCGGCGTCAAGCAGTCCGGCTACGGCAAGGACCTGTCCGGCTACGCCCTGGACGACTACACCCGCATCAAACACGTGATGACCTACCTCGGGGGATCCTCGACATGAGCGCGCTCCACGGTGAGCTGGTCGAGCTGGCCGCCCCGGTCGCCGGCCGGGACGCACCCCTCGTCGCCGACTGGCTCTCCTCGTCCCACGCCCTGCGTTCCTCCGGCGGCCCGCAGTTCCTCACCCCCGCGGAGGCGGACGAGCTGGTGTCCTCGGCGGCCGGCTGGCTACTCGTCCACGCCAGCGAGACCGGTCTGCCCATCGGCGCGCTGACCTGGACGGCCAACGGCCCCACCGGCTCGTACGCGATCCAGTACGTCGTCGGCGTCCCCGAGGCGTGGCGGGACGGCCCGGGTCGGGAGGCGGTCGAACTCCTCCTCGACCACCTCTTCCTGTCACTGGCAGCCCATCGAGTCCAGCTCGTCACCGGCCTCTTCGACGAACTCGCTGTCGATGCCGTCGTGACCTGCGGATTCGTCGTGGAGGGCGTCCTGCGCGACTACTACTATCTGGACGGGGGCTACGAGGACGCGGTGATCTGCTCCCTCCTTCGCGCGGAGCACGGGCAGGGAAGCGGCACCGACCGTCCGAGGACCGAATCCGTTCCCGCCGAGGACAAGGCCCGTGCAAGACGACTGCTGACCGAGTACCTCACTCGCCACCCCCTCGACCCACTGGTACGGATCGCCCCCGACGAGCGGTCGTCGTCCGCACCGTGACACGGCCTCGGACCAGGACTGCGGCGCTCCGTCAGCGCGGTCGCGCCGTCGGGGGCGGTGGGACATGACCGTCCCGTTGTTGGTCGCGCACCCCGAGGGGCTGACGCGCGGCGGAGTGGTGCAGCTGCTCCGGGCGGCGCAGGACATGACCGTGGTGGCACAGGCGGCCACCCCGGAGCAGGTGGTCCGGATGACCGACCTGCACCGGCCCCGGGTGGTGGTGTGGGACGGGAGCAGCCCCGGGTTCTCCGATCCGGAGACGCTCCGGGAGGTCGTCGGGCCCGTGACCGACGTGCTGCTGCTCACGCCGAGCCGGGTCGACCGTGACGTCGTGCGCGCCCTGGAGGCAGGTGTGGTGGGGTTCGTTCCCATGAACTCCTCGGCTGCGGAACTGCACCACGCCGTACGCCTCGTCGCGAGCGGCAGCGGCTACATGGCTCCCGACATCGTCCGCCCCCTCGCCTCGGCGGTCGGCTGGCGGAACGCGCCGACCGCCCTGTCCCTCGGTCACAAGCTGACCCCTCGCGAGGGCCAGGTGCTCGGCTTCCTGAGCCAGGGCCTGTCGAACGCCCGCATCGCGCAGGAGCTCGTGGTGTCCGAGAACACGGTGAAGACCCACGTCAGTCGGCTGCTCGCCAAGCTGGGGCTGCGCAGCCGCGTCGAGGCGGTCATCGCCGTCCGGGACGCGCCGGACACCCTCATCGGCTGATCCTGCGGCAGGTGCCCCCGCCGCTGCCGGCACCAGCTCGCCCCCGACCTTCCGCTCGCACTCCACGACGATGCACCTACGGGAGCAGCCCCCTTCGAGAACTCGGGGAAGCACACTCGCCACCAAGTCAACTTTCGAACTACACACACTCATTCCTCATGACGATCTACCCCATCATCCCTGACGCCAGAACAATGATCCGGATAATGTGGGGAAGGTCCTCTCCCCCGCCTTCGCATCAGCCGGAAATCGGGGAATTGAGGATTTCTCCGGGCCGTGACGAGAAAGCCGGGTCGGAACTCCGACATCAATGCCGCGAACGCTCATGGTCTTGTCCAACCGGGCCGCGTGCCCCCGCGGAATCAAGCGGACCTCGCAGGATCAGCCCGGTTCGGAATCACGCGGGCGCCGGCCACGGCCGTCGACGGCTCACCCGTAAACCCATCTCACGGAGGGATAGAAACTCATGCAGCACATCGCCGACTACCTGGACAACCACCCGGAGCTTCAGGGCGGCATCACCGACCAGGAAGGCTCGTACCGAGTCGAGATGTCTCCGGTCCTGGCCACTCCGGCCGTCGTCGCACGGACGGTCGTGGCCTCCGTGGCCGCGTGGGCCCTGGCCGAGAGGCACAACCTCATCGGCTGATCGCGCGACCGTCCACAAGACAACCGTCGGGCTGGAGGGCCGGGGCGACGTCCCCGACTCCGGCCCGACGGGCTGGGGAGGCCATCTGTGAAGATCACGAAGAAACTCCGCTCCGTACTCCTCGGGCCCGTTCCGGTCTCACGCGACCGCGCCATCGGCATCTCCGAGCGATGCGCCGCGGTCACCACGCTCACGTCGTCGCTCGAATACCTCGTCCAGCACAGGGAGACGGACGAGGGCGGGCTCAACGACTGGAGGATCCTGCGGCGGGCTCAGGTCGGCGCCTCGCCGATCACTCGGCGTCTGCTGGATGTCGCGGGCTCCCGGCGGGTGACGACGGCCCTGCACGTGGCGCGTGCCACCGTGAGCGCGGGGCTGCTCGTCCACCCCGGCAACGGCCGTTGGCGCGGCGCGGGCGGGCTCTTCCTCGGACTGAGCTCCGTCGCGCTGTACCGACGGCACCGGTACGGGTCCGACGGCTCCGACCAGGTGGCGCTCCTCACCCAGCTCTGCACCGGCCTGGCCCGCACGGCCAGGTCCCCACAGACCCAGGACGCCGTGCTCTGGCACCTCGCGGTGCAGTCGAACCTGTCGTACGCCGTCGCCGGATGGCTGAAGCTCCTGGGCCCGGCCTGGCGGGACGGGTCGGCCCTGCCCGGCATCCTGCGGACCCGAACCTACGGCCACGAGCCGTCCTTCCGGCTGGCACACAGGTATCCGAAGGCGACCCGGGCCGTCGCACACGGCGTGCTCGCGCTGGAGTGCCTGTTCCCGGTGGTGTACCTGGCCGGCGGGCGGCTGGCCCGTCCCGTGATCGGCAGTGTCCTCGCGTTCCACCTCGCCAACGGCTACGTCATGGGGCTGGGCCGGTTCGTCAGCTCGTTCGTCTCGATGCATCCGGCGGTCGCCTACACCTCGACGCCCCGGAACCACCCCGCCGTCGCGGGACGCGACGACCGGGCGGTGGTCGCCGGCGCGCTCGTGCTGGCAGGAGCGATGACCGTCGCCGGAGCCGTGGCCGTGCACCGTCGACTGCGGGTGCTCTCGGAGGACCACACGAGTTCGGTGACGACCCGGCACGGCAACCTGCTGCGGTACGACTCCACCGGCACCGACTCCGGGGAGGACCGTCCCGTCCTGGTCCTCGTCGCCGGGCTGGCCTCCACGGCCGAGCACTTCGCCTGGGTCGTGGAGCAGGTCGTCGCGGACACCGGTTGCGAGGCCGTCACCTACGCACGTGCCGGATACGCCGCGAGCCGTCGTCGGGCCACGACGCCCTTCCGGTTGGACGAGGCGGTGGACGACCTGGTGGACCTCGTACGCGATGCCGTCCCCCCGCACCGTGACGTCGTGCTGGTCGGACACTCGCTCGGCGGTGAGCTCGCCCGACGGGCCGCCGCCCAACTCGGGGACCAGCTGGGCGGCATCGTCTATCTCGACCCCTCCCACCCGGACGAGCTCAACCGCTCGGAGCAGCAGAAGACGACCGCGCGTGCCTTCGCCACCACGTTGTCCACGATGATCTGGTCGCTGCGCTCGGGACTGGGAACGCTCCTGGTGCGACCACCGTGGTTGCACGCCTTGCCCCGATGGTGCCAGCAGAGCGCCTTCGACCAGTACGTGGACAGCCGTCTGTGGGTGGCGGGCCGACGCGAGTGGCGCGCAGTCGAGGCGGACTTCCGTGACTTCACCGGCGGTCTCCCCGCTCTTCGGGTGCCTGCTCTGGTGGTCTCCGCCCAGCGGACCGTCGACCGGGAACCGGAGCAGTTGCTGATGCATCACGAGTTGGCCGAGGCCCACCGCGGCGAGGGCCGTCACGTCCACACCACGGTCCTGGAGGAGGCGGACCACGACTCGATGCTGACGCACGGTCGGCTCGCTTCTGCGACGGGACGCCACATCTCCGACTTCCTCGACCGGACCGCGGGTGCGGCCGACCAGGTTGAACCGGACGCGGAGACGGAGGCGCGACGATGAGTCCCGTTCGTACCGTGGGGTCGTTGGTGCGGAGCACCTTCCTCACCCCCGGCGGCACCGCGCGGGCCCTCGTCGCCGCGTCGCTGCTCGCGACCCTCGCCGTGCAACACCCGAACCAGGCGTTCGCCCGCGTCAAGGTCCGCAACAAGTGGGCGTTGCTCCCGAACTGGTGCTTCTTCGCTCCGAATCCCGCGATGCACGACCTGCACCTGCTCTACCGGACGCTGGACACGGACGGTGGCACCTCGTCGTGGAAGTCGATCAACGTGATCGCGGGGCGCAGGCTCCACCAGTTCTTCTGGTTCCCCGGGCGACGACCCGAGAAGGGCGTGTTCGACATCTGCAGCGAACTGCTGCCCCTGCTGGAGCAAGGCGTCGCCCGGACGCGCGGCACCCCCACGTACGAGTTGCTCGCCGCCTTCGTGCGCCGGTGGGTACGCGATGAGGGACTAGGCGGTGTCCGGGGCTTCCAGTTCGCGTTGACCCAGGCCACAGGTTACGAGACCGGTCACGACCCGCAGATCGTCTTCGTCTCCCCCTACACGGAGTTGGCGCCCGAGCCCATGACCACGTCACCCACGCCCGCCGAGGAGCCCACGCACGCATGAACGCCATCGACGACTGCGGATACGGACGGCAGTTCAGCTCGTGGTACGACCGGGTCTTCCCGAGCGACGCGGACGCCGAGCTGACCGCCGCCAAGCTGGCGGACCTGCACCCCGGCCGGGGTTCGGGCACGTTGGAGTTGGGCGTGGGGACGGGGCGGATCGCCCTGCCGCTCTCCCAGAGGCTCGGACGCGTCGTGGGGGTGGACTCCTCCCCCGAGATGCTGACGCTCCTCGCCGACAAGGCCGAACGCACGGGTTCCGACGTCGTCGGAGTGCACGGCGACATCCGTCTCTTCGACGACGGTGAGCTCTACGACCTGGTGTACTGCGTCTGCTCCACGCTCGCCCTGCTGCTGACCCCCGAGGAGCAGCAGAGCGCCGTCGACCGGGCGGCGGGGAGGCTGGCACCCGAAGGCGTCCTGGTCCTGGAGGTCCACCACAGGCCGGCGGTGCTCGCCCTCCACGCCAGCAGCGCGAGCACCACGTCGTTCGTGCCCTATCCCGACCCCGGCACCGGGCTGTTGACACACGCCACCCTCAGTCCGGGCGGCACCCTGTGGCGGTGTTCGCACGTGTGGTTCGAGCAGGACGGCACGAGCCGCGTCGGATCCGACGTGATCCGTCTGTCGTCGTCCGACGAGCTCGACGCACGGGCGGCACGGGCCGGTCTCACCCTGAAGGCGCAATGGGGTGACTGGCAGGAGGCTCCCCTCAACGATGAGGCGGCGCTGGACATCCGCGTCTACGAGCGCGCCTCATGAGACTGCGGAGCATCGCCGGGCGGCATCGGCCTCTGCTGATCTGGGGGGCTCTCCTGGGGATGCTGGGCGCTGCCGCCACCCTCGCCCAGCCCCTCGTCATCGGCGAGCTCGTCGGGGCGGCGTCCAACGGCGAGCCGCTGACGGGACTCGTCGCGCTCACCGCGGCGCTGTTCTGCGCGGACGCAGCCCTGGCCGCCCTGGAGGCGTACCTCGTCGGTCGGGCCGGGGAGAGGATCGTGTACGACATCAGACGGGTGCTCACCGGGCGGCTGTTGGGGGTCGACATGGCGGCCTTCTCACGCTGGGACTCCGCCGACGTGCTCACCCGCATGGTCACGGACACGTCGATGGCCCGGATCGCGGTGGCGCAGGCACTCGCGCAGGTCAGTACCTCCGGTCTGATGGTGGTCGGTGGTCTCGTCCTCATGGCGTGGATCGACGGCTGGCTGCTGTCAGTGACGCTGGGCTGCCTCGGCGTTGCGGCCGTGGCCTCCCTGCTGCTGGGACGCCGTATCCGGATCGCCGCCCGGCGCAACCGCGACGACACCTCGGAGTTCGCCAGCGGGCTGCAACGCGTCCTGGGAGCGCTGACGACCGTGAAGGCATCGCGTGCCGAGCGTCGCGAGGAAGAGCGTGTCGGCGCCCTGGCACGAGAGGCCGAGCGGTCGGGGATCCGGGTGACCGCGTACTCCGCCGCGCTCCCGCCCACCATGAACGTCGGCGTCCAGATCTCGCTGACCGTCGTGGTCGGATGGGGCGCGACCCGGGTGGGCAGCGGCACCCTGTCCCTCGCGGACCTGACCGCCTTCGTGACGTACTTGTTCTACCTGGTCGCACCACTCGTGACGCTGTTCATGGCACTCGGCCAGCTACAGCAGGGCCGGGCCGCCGTCGACCGGCTCCGTGAACTCGGTGCCCTGGAGCAGGAGGAGGCCGTCGCGCCACGAGGCGACGTGCCCGGGGCAGAGGTGGCGGGACCAGCCGTCGAGTTCGACGGCGTCACCTTCGCGTACGGCTCCGAACCGACGCTCAGCGACGTCTCCTTCACGGTCCCCAAGCGTGGCCTCACGGCGATCGTCGGGCCTTCCGGCGCGGGCAAGACCACGCTGTTCCAACTGGTCGAACGCTTCCGCGTACCTGGCCACGGCACCGTGCGCCTCGGTTCGGCCGACGTCGCCGCGCTTCCCCTGGCCCGGGTCAGGGAGGTCGTCGGGTACGTCGAGCAGGACACGCCGCTGGTGCGCGGCACCATCCGGGAGAACCTGACGTACGCGAATCCCGACGCGGCCGCCGACGACATCGCCCGCGCCCTGCGACTCGCCAGCCTCGACGGCCTCGTCGCGTCGCTCCCCGATGGACTCGACACGGAACTCGGCGAGCGCGGGGCCGGAATGTCCGGCGGCGAGCGCCAGCGGCTCGCCATCGCTCGAACGTTGCTGCAACGCCCCGAGGTGATCCTGCTGGACGAGGTCACCGCCCACCTGGACAGCGAGACCGAGGCCACGCTGCGCGACGCCCTGAGGGAAGCCGCTCGCGAGTGCGCCGTGCTCGCCATCGCACACCGGATGTCCACCATCGTCCATGCCGACCGCATCATCGTGATGGAGGAGGGGCGCGTCCGGGCCATCGGCACTCACCAGCAGCTCATCGCCTCCGACGAGGTGTACCAGCGGCTGGCCGGCCGGCAGTTCGCCGCCGAAGGGGCGCCGGCGTGAGGCGCACCGAGGACGGCGACGTCGGAACGGGTCTTCACGGTGAGGCCCTGCTGGACTCCGGGATCGGACACGACCGGCCCGCCGGATGACGTCCTCCCGTCGGTCCGGCGCCCGATGGACCGCAACAAGCCAACTCTGACGTGCATCAACGCAGGTCAGAGTAGTGTCTCGGCTCAACCATGGGTACGGTGTGCTCCGGACAGGGTCGTGTGGCCTCGGGCCAGGTCGCCGCAGGCTCCACGGCGGCGGTCATGGTCGGCGCGCGGCCCGTAGGCGCGGCCCACTCCCGTCGGGATGCGGGACGGCCGTCGAGCAGGGGAGGCGAGTGAGCACCAAGAGCACCCGGAGTGCCATGCGCGAACTCCGTGACGATCTGGCGCACGCCCTGGAGCGGGCCGGTCCCGACGGCCCCGACGACGTGTTCGCCGCGCTCTGCGCGCGGCTGAGCGAGCGGCGCGGCAGACCGGTGGTGCTCCGGCTGGTGGAGTTCCCGCCGGGCACCGCCAGCGGGCTCTATCTGGACATGACGGACCGGGACGTGATCTGCGTCCAGGCCAACACCCACCCCACGCACCAGTTGGTGATATTCGGTCACGAGGTCTGGCACATGATGGCCGGTCACGGCGGCGGTCACGCCGACCTCCCGAGCAGCGCCGTCCCCGCGCCCGAGAGCCGGGGGGCCTCGGACGGGACCGGCGCCGCGGTGCAGGGGCTCGCGGCGCGCACCGACTCCCGGCAGCGCCAGGAGCACGAAGCGGAGACCTTCGGGCTGGAGTTGGGCGCGCAGTTGCGGTCATGGTTGGAGGGGACGGCGGGCCGCGGACCCCACAGCGAGCTCGCCCGACGGATCCACACCTCACTCGGCAACCGCCGGGCGGGGCGGGCCGGCTGACGGACGGGGCGCACCATGCGCAACAGCGACTACTACCTTCCCGCCATCGCCCTCGGCATCGCCTTCGTCGCCAAGTTCCCCGCGCTGCTGCGCGGTTGGCGTGATCCGCTGGTGCGCTCGGTGCACTTCCTGCTGCTGACGGCGGGCGCCTGCTTCTTCTTCGCCGCCCCGCCGTCGATCACCGCCGTGAACCGGATCACCGGGGTCGCGAACCTCTCCGGCCCGCTCGTCTACAGCATCATGTGCGCCTTCGGCTGCGCCTGCCTCGTCCTGATCGTGAACTGGCGCGGCGGGCCGGCCGAGCGGGTCCGCCGCAGCACCCGGCGGTGGATAGCGGTGTACGGGGCCGCGATCGTCCTCATCTCGGTGCTGTTCGCGCTCGGCGACGCGCCCGTGGAACGGCTGCGCGACCTCGACACGTACTACGCCACCACGCCCTTCATCCGCGAGATGGTCGTCACCTATCTGCTGGCGCACATCACGTCGGCGCTGGTGACGTGCGTGATGTGTCTGCGGTGGGCCCGGGAGGTCCGGCGGTGGCTGCGCGCGGGCCTGGTGGTGCTGATGGTCGGCTTCGTGTTCAACCTCGGCTTCGGCGTCGCCAAGCTGACCGCGGTCGTCGCGCGTTGGAACGGTCACGACTGGGACGAGCTGTCCACCACCGTCGCACCGCCGTTGGCCGCCCTCGGCGGCGTGGTGACCACGGTCGGCTTCCTGCTGCCGCTGCTGGGGCCGCAGGCCTCCGAGGCGCTGCGGGCCGGGATCGCCCATGTGCAGCTCGGGGTGTTGTGGCGGCGGCTGCGTCCGCTGCGGCCCCCGGGGGTCACCCCCCTGCCGGGGATCTCCTGGTGGGCCTCGCCCGAACTGCGGCTCACCGTGCGGGAGACCGTGATCCACGACGAGTTGCTGAAGCTCCAGCCGTACCTGGACGACCGGGTGCGCCAGCGGGTGCACGACGCGGCGCTGGCCGGGCGTTCGGAGCCGGAGCAGGCACGGATCGTGGGGGTGGCGGCCATGCTGAGCGCCGCGATCGCGGCGCGCGGGCAGGGGCGGTCGCCCCAGGAGGCGGACCAGGAGCACGCCCAGGCCGGCGCGGAGGCGCTGACGGCCGCGCTGGGACTGGGCCGGGAGCGGTTGGTGCGCCTGGCGGGGGCGTTCCGTTCGCCGTACCTGGCCGAAGCGGCGCGGGAGGCGACGTCCAACTCCACGAACGGCGACGCGACGGTGATGTGACGCAGATCACTCGCATCTTTGCGGGGCGGGTGCAGCACTCCGGTGCCCTCGTGCGTCGTAGTGCACACGAGGAGCCGCACCAGCAGCCACGAAGGAGCACCTCATGTTCCCGACCGTCGAGCAGTCCGTCCCGGCGCACCTCATCAGCCAGGCCCCCGAGCACGTTGCCGTACCGGTGTGCCTGACGTACCGCGTCGACGACCCCCTGGCGGTACGGATGACCTTCCCGGCCTCCGCGTGTCTCAGCGGCGCCAGTGTGACCTGGACGTTCGCCCGCGTGCTGCTGGACCGCGGGCTGCGCGCCCCGGCCGGCATGGGGGACGTGCGGGTGCGGCCGAGCGAGGACGGGCGGACGCTGGTGGAGCTGCGCTCGCCCGAGGGGGTGGCGCTGCTGCGGTTCACCACCGCCCGGCTGCGGCACTTCCTGCTGCACTCGTACGCGACCGTCCCCGCCGAGTTGGAGGAGCGGGCGGTCGACGTCGACCGGGCGCTGGCGGAGCTGCTGGGGCAGACGCGGGGCTGAGCGCCGTCGCCGCAGGTCACGCCCCCGGCCTCGGGCCGTCCCGCCCCGGGCTCCGGCGTATTACGGTCTGCATATGACAACTCTCGCGTCGGACACCGGAGTGGGCCCGCTGCTGCGAAGCTGGCGTGAGCGCCGCCGCGTCAGCCAGTTGGAGCTGGCCCTGCGCGCGGACTCCTCGGCCCGTCACATCAGTTTCATCGAGACCGGGCGCTCGCGCCCCAGCGAGGAGATGATCCTCAGACTCGCGGAGCACCTGGACGTCCCCGTGCGGGAGCGCAACGCCCTGCTGCTGGCCGGCGGTTACGCCCCCCGCTACACGGAGACCTCGCTCGACGACCCGGCGATGAGCAGCCTGCGGGAGGGGATGCAGCAGCTGCTGCACGGCTACGACCCCTATCCGGCGATCATCGTGGACGGGCTGTACAACGTCGTCGCCGCCAACCTCGGGATGACCCGGCTCATCGAGGGCATCGCACCGCACCTGCTGACGCCGCCGCTGAACGGGATGCGCATCACCCTCCACCCGGAGGGGCTCGCGCCGCGGATCCGCAACTTCCCGGAGTGGCGCCAGCACCTGCTGCACCAGATGGAGCGCCAGTTGGCACTGGTGCGTTCGGAGGAACTGCGCGCGCTCTACGAGGAGGTGGTCGGCTATCCCGTGCCGGCGGGCGACGACGACGGGCCCGGGGCCGGCGCCCCGGGCTCCGCCCCGTACCCCTACTTCGCGCTGCCGCTGCGGATCGAGCACGAGGGCGAGGTGCTGTCCTTCGTCTCGTCCATCTCCACCTTCAACACGCCGATGGACGTGACCGTCGCCGAGTTGGCCATCGAGACGATGCTCCCGGCCGACCCGGCGACGCACGCCCACCTCCAGTCGCTCAGCCTTTGAGGACGGCCCGCAGGGCCGCCCATTGGGCCACCCCGAAACCGGCCACGACCAGGGCCTGGAGCGGGATCCACACGGCGCCCGCGGTGGTGGGCTCGAACCAGAGCAGCACCGCCAGGATGCTGACCACGGCATAGACGACGTTGATGTCGACGACGGCCGTCACGGCGGCCGGGTGGGGCTCGGGACGGGACGCGACGAGGGCGACGCCCAGCCCGTACGCGAGGATGACGATCCCCACGCCCAGCAGCAGCCCGGAGTCGACGCCGAGCAGCCGCCCGAGGGGGCCCGACGCGGCGATGTACGCGATGCCGTTGGTCCCGGTGACGACCGCGTCCAGGCCGAGGAAGCGGCGCAGCATCACGGTGGGGTCGGTGGTGCGGGAGATACCGGCGAGCAGGGTGGTTGCGGACATGGGGACCAGCCTCCATCGGGAACGTACTGACCGGCCGTCGGGCCGTCTGGATCCGGAGCCCGGACGGAGTGCGCCGCCCGGGTTCCGGTGGGACAAAGCCTGCCGGTGGGGGCGGGGGCCGGTCGATTACGCCAGAGGTAATGCCCTGCTCAAAGGGGCCGTCGCGGTGGAGTCGGTGTCGGTGGGGCGGCCGGTCCGCAGGGTGCGGCCGGCCGCCCTCGCGTGGTTCAGCCCCTGCGCTCGTCGACGGCGCGGACCAGCGGGGGGTGCGGTTCGGACTCCTTCGCGGGTCCGTTCTCGGCGGCCTGCTGGCGCTTGCGCGCCTGCCGTTCGTCGGCGGCGCGGGTGGCCTCGGCGCGCAGCATGGCGTTCAGGGCGGCAAAGGGGTCGATGGGCATGACGGTGCTCCTCTTTCGGGTGGGGTCAGTGCTTACGGACGCGGAGCACGCGACCGGTCGGCGGTCGACCGGGCGTGCGCACGGGTCAGCAGCGCAGGACCACGCACCGAGGAGCGTCGGGCAGCGGCGGCGGAGGCCGCAGCCGGGAAGGAACGGGCCGCGCCACGACGTGGACGCCCACCGAGCGCGCGCCGAACGGCCGCACGGCGGCACGGGCACGGGCGGCGGTCGCGGCGCCGGCGTACGCCTCCTCGCTCTGCCCCGTCGTGCCGCCACCGCCGGCGGCGTCGCCGGCTGCGGACATCGGGGCCCGTACCTCGGTGGCTTCCAGGGGCTGCGCTCCGGCGGCCCCCACGGAGGTCCCCGCCAGGGCGAGCAGCGCCACCAGCACGACGAACGCGACGCGCAGTCCGCGGGCCCCGCCGCGCGTGCCGCACCACTCGCGGACGTGACCCGTCGCGCGGGGGTGGACGGCCGGTGGCTGATTCATGGGGCGCAACCTCCTGGACAGGCATCCTGTCCCCGGTTTTCGCCCCGACACGACCGACCCCGGTCACCGTCCCCCCTCCCGGGGGACGGGCGTTACGCCGATTACCGGCGTCGTCGCCACCCGAACACCCGCCCATCGCAAGCCCAGCACCGGTCGGCCCGGCGCCTGCGCACGGCTACCCCCGGGCCCCTGTCCCGGTCGGCCCGGCGCCTCCGGTCGCCCCCGTGTCCGGCTCCTTGAGCGACGGCGTCCCGGCACCGGCCGCACCCGACGGCCCCGGCGCACCCGACGGCCCGGCCGCTTCCGACTCCCCGCGTTCCTCCGCCGCGCCTTCGACCGCTATCTGCGGTCCCGCGCACTCGCGCAGCCACCGCCGGAAGACCCGGTGCACCCCCTCGGCGCCGACCAGCTCCGCGCCGTCGTCCACCGGCGGGGACAGCTCGACGGGGGCGAGCACGAAGGGCTGGGACTGCTCGCCACCCAGCCCGCCGTGCGAGCCGATCTGCTCTTCGAAGGCGTGCACCCGCCCCGTCTCGGGGTCGTACATCGAATTGACCATGACGTCGGCGACGTGCGGGAAGGAGTCCGTGCGCCGCACGGCGTCGGCCGCGCCCTTGCCGAAACCGGCCAGCGGGCCGTCGTCGGACAGCTCGGCGACGGGCACCTCCTGCCCGGCCGCGCCCAGCACCACCGAGCCGTGCGCCTCGCTGCGCACCAGGAGGAAGCCCACGCCGGGGTGGTTCGCCAGGGTGCTCAGCAGGGCGGGGTGGCGGGCGTCGATCTGCTCGCGGCTGAGCCGCTCGGAGGTGTCGCCGAAGGAGATCAGCGCGAGGTTCCCCGAGGCCAGCACCAGAGGGTCGGCGCCCGGGTCCGGCCGCTCGTCGGCACCCTTGCCCGGCTTGCGGTGCAGGGCGCTGCGCAGCGCTATCCGGGCGGCCTCGCGCGCCTCCGCACCGCTCTTGGACCGCTCGGCGCGCCGGGGCACCGGCAACCCGCAGCCGGCTCGCACCAGGTCCTTCAACGTGAGCCCGTAGGCGCTCTCGAAGGTCTCCCCCGGACTCTGGCCGTGGTCCGACAGCAGAACGATCCGGTACGGCCGCGGCGCGTGCTCGGCCACCTTGGCGATCAGGGCCAGCGAGCGGTCCAGGCGCGCCAGCACCTGGGCGGTGTCCCGGCCGTGCGGCCCGGAGTGGTGCGCCACCTCGTCGTAGGCCACCAGGTCCGCGTAGACCGCAGTGCGGCCGGCGAGCATGTCGCCCATGACCGCGGCGACGACCACGTCCCGCTCCACGACGGTGGCGAACGCCCGGATGAACGGGTACAGCCCGCCGCGCCGCACCCGGGGGCCCTCCTCGCGCAGCCGCGCCCGCAGGGACTGCGCGACCTCCCGGACGACCTCGGCGAAGAAGGACACCGCGGTCCGGACGGCGTTGGCGGGGTCGGAGAAATAGGCGAAGTAGCCGGCGCGGGAGCGGTTGGCCCGGCCGCGGCGGGCGGCCACGGAGAGCACCAGGGCGACCTGTTCGGCGCCGCCGCTGAAGAGGTTGCCGCGGCTGGCGCCGTCCACGGTGAGCAGCCCGCCGTCACCGGTCCGCTCGATCGCGCGACGCTGGAGCTCCACCGCGCTCGCCGGCCGGTTGCTGACCATGAGCCGGCCGGTGTCCTTCTCGTACCAGCGGAAGGCGGGCACGTCGAAGGTGCTGCCGTGGAGGATGCCGAGCTGGCTGGCGCCGGTCTGGCTGGACCAGTCCGTGCGCCAGGGGGTGAGCCGGTGGCTGGTGGCGATCCACTGCGCGACGGTCGGCATCAGCCCGTCCTTGGCCGCCCTCAGCAGCACCTCGTGCCCCACCCCGTCGAGCTGGACGAAGACCAGGCCGGGGCAGTCGTCGCAGTCGTCGCCCTGGCGTCTTCTGCGGCGGGTCGCGAGGCGGGAGAGACGGCGCCGGTACGCGTTGTCGTCGCGCACGGCGAGCGCCGTGGAGGTCGCCGACGCGACGGCGGACATCACCGCGGCGACCACCACCGCGGTCTCCGGTCCGACGTCGCCCCGGCCGTCCGGAATCAGCCGCAGCGCGACCAGCAGCAACGAACCGTTCAAGAAGAAGACCAGCAGGCCGAGGACGAGCGCGGGCACGAGCAACAGCGCCCGCACCACCAGCGGCCACACCAGCGCGGTCAACAGGCCGAAGGCGCCCGCGCCCCACGCCGCGGTCAGCGCCGTACGGGTGATGCTGTCGCCGTCGGCGGCCTGGAGCCGGAAGTCCGGCAGGGCGCCCGCGAGCGCCAGCATCGTCAGTGTGGACACCGCCCACACCACGATCACCCGGAGCAGGGCGCCCCCCGCCCTGTGCCATCGCCCTTCGGTCACTGCCGCTTCACCCCGTACTGTGCCCGTGCCGTGCTGACGCCTCACTCGCGCCGTGCCTGTGCCGTCCCTGCCGTGTCTGTGTCTGTGTCTGTGTCGCGCTCGTGTTCGTCGCCCCTGTCGCGCTCGTGCCGTGCTCCTGTCCCGCTCGCCGGCCGGCCGCTGTCGCCGGACGCCGGTACCAGCCTGGCACAGCCGCGGCCGACCCCGTCGACCCTGTGGACAACCTGCCATGGAACGCCCGCCCCCGCCCTCCGACCTGCGCCGATGCCGAGTCCACCGGCGGGCGCCGGGCCCCGACACCCCTTCGCCCGCCGTCCAGCCGTTCGACGGAAGACGTCACCACCGCAGCGAAGGGCCTAGGCTCGGTACGAACACGCGCTCACGGTCGAGGGAGCGGACAAAGGAGACGAGGGAGGGGTCGCGTGGCGGTGGAGGTCACCTGGTGGGGGCACGCCACCTGCACCGTCGAGGACTCCGGCGTGCGGGTGCTCACCGACCCGCTGTTCGTGCGCCGCCTCGCCCACCTGCGCCGCCGGCGCGGCGCGCTCCCCCCGCCCGCGGCCGCCGTGGCGGACGCCGTCCTCGTCTCGCACCTGCACTCCGACCACCTGCACCTGCCGTCGCTGGCCCGGCTGGCGCCCGGGACGCGTCTGGTGGTGCCGCGCGGCGCACCCCGCGCGATCCCGGCCCTCGCCCGGCTCGACCTGCGGGTCACCGAGGTCGCCCCCGGCGACGAGGTCGACGTCGGGGACGTCTCCGTACGGGCCGTGTCCGCACTCCACGACGGTCGGCGACTGCCGCTCGGCCCGCGCCGCGCACCCGCCCTCGGCTACGTCATCAACGGCGCGGCGCGCACCTACTTCGCCGGAGACACCGGCCTCTTCGACACCATGGCGGACGAGGTCGGCCCGGTCGACGTCGCCCTGCTACCCGTCGGCGGCTGGGGCCCCTACCTGGGCCACGGCCACCTCGACGCGGGCCGCGCGGCCCAGGCGCTCGCCGCCCTCGCGCCCCGCTCCGCGGTTCCGGTGCACTACGGCACGTACTGGCCCATCGGCATGGACAGCGTACGACCGCACGAGTTCCACTCGCCGGGCGACGAGTTCGTCCGCAAGGCCGCCCGGCTCGCCCCCCGGGTGGCGGTGCGGCGCCTCGGCCACGGCGAACGGGGACGCTTCGGGCCGGAGGCCGCTCGGTGACATCACGCCTGTCCGAGGTCGTCGGACAGCTGTCGGAAACGGTGGGCGGGCTCTCGGACGCCGTCGGGCGGCTGCCGCCCGAGTCCACCCAGCAGGCCGTCGGCTACCCCTCCCTCTTCCTGCTGGTGGCGCTGGGAGCGCTGGTGCCGGTGGTGCCCACGGGCGCGGTGGTCAGTTCCGCCGCCGTGGTCGCCTTCCACCAGACCGACCCGCTGGCCCTGTTGTACGTCTTCCTGGTGTCCGCCGCCGCCGCGTTCCTGGGCGACGTGACGCTGTACTGGCTCGGCCAGCGCGGCGTGCGCTCCCGCAACGGCTCCCGTTGGCTGGCGGAACTGCGCGCCCGCGCCGCGCCCGAACGGCTTGAGCAGGCGCAGCAGAAGCTGACGGACCACGGCGTGGCGGTCCTGGTGCTCTCCCGGCTGGTCCCGGCCGGGCGGATCCCGGTGATGCTGGCCTGTCTGCTCGCCCGGATGCCGCTGCGCGCCTTCGTCCGCGGCGACGTCCCCGCGTGCCTGGCGTGGGCGGCGACGTACCAGCTCATCGGCATCCTGGGCGGCTCGCTCTTCGACGAGCCCTGGAAGGGCGTGCTGCTCGCGGTCACGCTCACGGTCGTCATCAGCGGCGCCCCCGCGGTGTGGCGCCGGCTGCGCCAAGGCCGCCCGCACCGCCCGGACTCCGCCGGCGGCCACGCCTAGGACCTGTACGGTCACCCCTCCAGGACGCGCGACGCACCGACCGGCAGGTCCCACAGCCGCTCGCGCGGCCTGCCCGTGCGCTCCCACGCCGCCCGCAGTCGCTCCAGCGGCTCCAGGACGGGCTCGGCGGACAGCGCGAACGTCGCCCAGTGCATGGGCGCCAGGTGGCGGGCGCCCAGGTCCTCGAAGGCGCGCACCGCCTCCTCCGGGTCGGTGTGCACGTCGCTCAGCCACCACCGCGGCGCGTACGCGCCGATCGGCAGCAGCGCCACGTCGATGCCGGGGTGCCGGCGGCCGATCTCCTCGAACCAGTGGCCGTAGCCCGTGTCCCCGGCGAAGTACACCGATCCGCCGGTGGCGTCGGTGAGCACCCAACCTCCCCACAGGGTGCGGTTGGTGTCCGTGAGGGTGCGCCGCGACCAGTGGTGGGACGGTACGAAGTCGAAGCGGACGCCCGCCAGCTCCGCGCCCTCCCACCAGTCCAGCTCCGTCACCCGGGTGAACCCCCGTCTGCGGAACCAGCGCCCGAGTCCCGCGGGCACGAACACCGGGGTGGCGGGCGGCAGCCGCTTGAGGGTGGGGGCGTCCAGGTGGTCGTAGTGGTTGTGACTGATGACGACCGCGTCCACCGGCGGCAGGTCCTCCCAGCGCACGCCGACGGGGGTGAGCCGGGCGGGGGTGCCGAGGATGCGCCGTGACCACACCGGGTCGGTCAGTACGGTCAGCCCGCCCATGCGCAGCACCCAACTGGCGTGTCCGGCCCAGGTCACGGCGATGGTGGTGGCATCCACGGCGGGCAGCGGGCCCGGTTCGAAGGGCAGCCGGGGCACGTCCCGCAGCCCCCGGACGCCGGGGCGCAGTCCGCCCTCGCCGGCGAGGCGCAGCATGGCGCCGAAGCCCGGCATGGGGGCGGTGAGGCGGTCGGCGAACGACCGGGGCCAGCGGCGCAGTTCGCCGAGGCGCCGGGTGCGGGAGCCCGGTGGTGCGGTACGCGCCCCACCGGCAGCCCGCGTCTCCTGCTGCGTCGTCTTCGGCGTGTTCATCGTCTTCGCCAGGTCGATGGTGTCCACAGCGCCCCCTGTGCCGGTTCCTCGTGTGCCTCCGCGTGCCGCACGGTCTCGACTGCGGTCCTTCCCTCCGTGCCGTCCGTCATCCGGGGCTCCGATCACCGCAGTTCATCGAAGGCCGTGCCCAAAGTGCTCAACGCCGCCGCGACGTGCGGCAATTCCAGGGGCGCCGGGGACGTCAGCGACTGCGAGCGCTCCTCGGGCGTCGCCCCCGCGAGCGGCCCGGTGGAGATCCGCACCCGCAGTGCGCCCAACTCGTCCCCGAACCGGTGTCCGCCGGGCACGGGCGCGTTCAACCGCCCCGTCAGGTACTCCTCCAGTTCCATGGAGTCGTTCACCCCGCGGGCGGCGAGGGCGGGGCGCAGCGGTCCGAGGTCGACGTAGAGGTGGCGTCCGGCCTGCGGCGGGCGGGCGAGGGCGCCGGACGCAAGGACGGCGAGGTGGGCCGCCTCGGCGAGTTGTCCGTGCAGGGCCGCGGCCCGCTCCGCCCGGTCCAACACGGGTGCCGGTTCGTCCAGGGCGTACGCGGCGGCGACCGCGACGGGCTCCGCGACGAACGCGCCGAGGGCGGTCAGCACGTCCAGGGTCCGCTCCCGGTGCGCCCGGTCGGACTCCGGGAACCGGGCGACGGCGGCCGGCCACGACGACGGCAGCAGCGCGCCCACCAGGTCGGTGAGGACGGTGACGTCGTCGGGGCACATCTCCGCGGGGCTGACCAGCACGGTCTCGTGGGGTCGGTGCAGGGTGTCCCGCCACGTCTCGTCGCTCACGATGTGCAGCCCCTCCGACACGGCCGCCTCGCACGCCTCCCGGACGAGTTCGGGGGGCGCCACGCTCGCGGTGGGGTCGTCGGCGACGGAGAGCAGCAGCACGCCGGGCCGTCCGCCCTCGGCCCGTACCCTGCGCACGGTCTCCAGCAGCGCGTACGGGTCGGGCACGCCGCCGCTCTCCGCGGGCGTGGGCACGTGGTAGGCCGCGTGCCGCAGCAGCCGGGCCTGCGGGGTCCACCAGGCGGGGCTCGGCCGGGGCAGCAGCACGTCCCCGTCGTACGCGGCGAGCAGCGCGAACAGCAGCGCCTGCGCCCCGCTGGCGCACACCACCTCGTCGGGGCGGGTGCGCAGTCCGCGGCGGGCCCAGTACCCGGCGGCCGACTCGCGCACCGCGACCGTGCCGCCCGGGGGTTCGCCCGAGGCGCGGGCGGCGGCGTCGGCGACGGCCGTGACGAGTTCCGCCACCACCGGCAGCCCCGCCTCGGGGGCGCCCGGTCCGAAGCGGACCGGGCCGTGGTCCTCGGCGGGCCCGTCGCCCTCGGTGCGGCCGGGGGCCATGCGCGTCACCTCCGTCGCTCGTGCCGCGGCGTCCTCCTGCCGTACCGCCCTCCCTGCCCTTTATACGGACGGCGGGGGTCGTCCGCCCGTCGACCTGGGCCACCCGCGCGGGGCCGCCGGACGGTCCGGGTCGGCGGCCGATCGGCGGGTGGGGAGCGTGGACGGGGGCGGTGGCGGGTAACCGCGAGCCATGAACGACACGGAACTTCAACGCCGGTGGGTGAGCCGGTGGGACCGACGGATCTTCCAGGGCGTGGCCCGGCAGCAGTGGCCGGGTGCGGAGCCGGTGCTGCCCCGGCTGAGCCGGGCGGCCAACCACGGCGTGCTGTGGTTCGGCGCGGCGGCCGGCATCGCCGTCATGGGCCGCGACGCCCGGGCCCGCCGCGCGGCCGGGCGGGGCGTGGCGTCCCTCGCCCTCGCCTCGGCCCTGATCAACACGGTCGGCAAGCGGGCGGTCCGCAGGTCGCGTCCGCTGCTGGACTCGGTGCCGCTGGTGCGGCAGCTGAAGCGGCAGCCGTTCACGACGTCGTTCCCCTCGGGGCACTCCGCGTCCGCCGCCGCCTTCGCCACGGGCGTGGCGATGGAGTCGCGGGGGTGGGGTGCGGTGGTCGCGCCGCTCGCCGCTTCGGTGGCGTTCTCCCGCGTCTACACGGGCGTGCACTATCCGAGTGACGTCCTGGTGGGTGCGGCGCTCGGGGTGGGTGCGGCGTTCGCGGTGCGCGGGCTGGTGCCGACCCGTTCCCAGCTGTCGCCGCCGGTGGCCCACCCGGTGGATCCGCCGGCGCTGCCGGACGGCGACGGCCTGGTGGTCGTGGTCAACCGCCGGTCGGGGTCGGCGGCGCTGGCGGGCCTGGTCGCCGCCGCGCTGCCGCGCGCGGAGGTCGTCGAGTGCGAGCCGGGCGAGGTGGCCGGGGAGCTGGCGCGGGCGGCGCGGCGGGCCCGGGTGCTGGGGGTGTACGGGGGCGACGGCACGATCAATGCCGCGGCCACGGTCGCGGTCTCGCGCGGACTGCCGCTCGCGGTGTTCCCCGGCGGCACGTACAACCACTTCGCGCACGACCTGGGGATCGAGTCGGTGCAGGACACGTGTCGTGCGCTCGCGGACGGCGAGGCGGCGCGGGTGGACCTGGGGCGCTTCACGCCGGGTCCGGTCACCTCGGCGGGGCGCGCGTCGGTCGGGTACTTCGTGAACACGCTCAGCCTGGGGGTCTATCCGGAGTTGGTGACGTACCGGGAGCGCTGGGAGCACCGGGTGGGCGGCTGGCCGGCGGGGGTGCTGGCGGCGGCGAAGGTGCTGCGCCGGGGCCGTCCGCTGGTGGTGGAGGTGGCGGGGCGCCGGCGCCCGGTGTGGCTGCTGTTCGCCGGGAACGGCCTGTACCGGCAGTCGGGTCCGGCGCCCGGCAAGCGTCAGGACCTCTCGGACGGGTTGCTGGACGTCCGCATCGTGCACGGCGGCGCCGGTCCGGGGCTACGGCTGGTGGCCGCGGCGCTCGCGGGCCCGCTCAGCCGCTCCCCTGTCCACGCGGCCCGGCAGCGCCACCGCGTGCGCGTCGCGGGCATCGCGCCGGGGACCCCGCTCGCGTACGACGGCGAGGTGACCGAGTGCCCGGGCACGCTGACGGTCGACAAGCTGCCCCGGGCCTTGGTGGTGTACCGCCCCGAGCAGCTGCTCTGACACCCTCGCCATTGACCACATCTTGAGACGTCTATCCCGTCATGCGATACGGCGCCTCTAAGGTGGAGCCCCCGCCGGCCATCGTCGAGAGGACCAACTGCCGTGTCTGAGCCCGCCGTGCGCGAGACCGCCGTCTACACCCACGGGCACCACGAGTCCGTGCTGCGCTCCCACACCTGGCGCACCGCCGCCAACTCCGCCGCGTACCTCGTCGGCGAGCTGCGCCCCGGGATGCGGGTCCTGGACATCGGCTGCGGGCCGGGCACGATCACCGCCGACCTCGCCGAGCTGGTCCCCGGCGGCCACGTCACCGGCGTGGACCTGGCATCGGACGTCGTCGAGCAGGCGCGGGCGCACGCCGCGCAGCGGGGCGTCGACAACGTCCGGTTCGCCGTCGCGGACGTCAACGCGCTGGAGTTCGACGACGACTCCTTCGACGTGGTCCACGCCCACCAGGTGCTCCAGCACCTCGGCGACCCGGTGGGGGCGCTGCGCGAGATGCGCCGGGTCTGTCGCCCGGGCGGCACCGTCGCCGTCCGGGACAGCGACTACGCCGCGTTCGCCTGGTATCCGGCAGTGCCCGCCCTGGACACCTGGTCCGCGCTGTACCGCACGGTCGCCCGCGCCAACGGCGGCGAGCCCGACGCCGGCCGCCGGCTCCAGTCCTGGGCGCGCGCCGCGGGCTTCACCGACGTCACCCCCGGCGCGGGCCTGTGGTGCTTCGCGACGCCGCAGGACCGCGCCTGGTGGAGCGGGCTGTGGGCGGACCGCACGACGGCCTCCCAGTACGGCCGGATCGCGGTCGACGGCGGCCACGCCACCCCCGAGGAGCTGACCGCGATCGCCGACGGCTGGCGCACCTGGGGTGCGCACGAGGACGCGTGGTTCCTCGTGCCGCACGGCGAACTGCTCTGCCGCGCCTGACGGGTCGTCGGGCGGCGGGCCGCAGGGGTCTTCCCCGACTCCGTTTCCGCCGCCCGGCAGCGCGAACTACCCTCCCCCGTATGGAAATCCTCGGAACCACCCTGCGCATCTGCGTCGACGACCTGGACACCGCCACCGCCTTCTACGAGCAGCTCACCGGCAGCACCGCGCACCGCTTCGACCGCGGCGGCGTCTCGGCCGCCGCGGTCGGCTGCTTCCTGCTGATGAGCGGCCCGGAGGCGGAGTTGGAGGTGCTGCGCAAGGTGACCGCGACCATCGCGGTGAACGACGTGGAGGAGACGCACGCCAAGCTCGCCGCGGTGGGCGCGCAGGTGGTCGCCGGCCCGTTGGCCACGCCGGTGGGACGCAATCTGCTCGCCGTCCACCCCGACGGTTCCGTCTTCGAGTACGCGGACCGCAAGACGTCCTCCTGAGTCGGTCGGGACCGCCGCGTCGCCAGCGGTCCCGACGGCGGGTCACGACCCCGGGCGCATCCGGTACTCGTACGCGTCCGGGACCGGCCCCTCTGCCAGCTCGGCCCACACCTCGTTGAGGACCTCGGAGCCCTCCCGCAGGTCCGCCACCTCGAACCCGGCGTCGAAGATCGCCCGGGCCTCCTCCCGAAGGCCCTCCGCGACCAGCAGCCGGGCGTGGACCAGTCGGAAGCGACCGCGCTCTTGGACCCGGGGCCGCAGCCGGGCCCACACGGAGCGGGCGTCGGCGGTACGGCCCACGGCGAGCAGCGCCTCGATGGCCTCCCGCCCCAGCGCGGCCGTCGCCGCGGTCCAGCCCTCCTTGTCGTCGCGGCGCTCCTGGCACAGGTCGTCGAAGGCGTCCAACCAGCGCTCCGCCGCCCGCTCCGGATGGCCGCCCTCCTGGTCGGCGACGGCGAGGCAGCGCAGCAACGGCCAGCGGGACGGGGCGAGTTCGAGACCGCGCTCCCAGCTGCGGACGGCCTGGGCGCGGTCGTCGGCGTGCCACTGGGCGACCCCGAGGTGGTACTCGGTGAGGGGATCGGCGGGCGCGGTCTCCAGCATGTCGCGCCAGGCCGGGGAGACCAGCGAGGGGCCCGGCGGGGCGACCCGGCGCGGCTGCGGCAGCGCACCGGTGGTCAGCAGCTCCCGCCAGGGCGCCTGTTCGTCGCCGATGGTGGACTCGTCGAAGGGCGTGCCGGGCAGCTTCACCCCGGAGCGCAGCACTTCGAGCGCGCCCCAGCCGGAGCCGACCGCCAGGGTGCGGACCGGTTCGGCGTCGGCGCCGGGCCGCCAGGCGTCGTACGCAGCGTCCACCGCCGACCTCGGCAGCGCGCGGGCGAGCTTCTGCTCCACCTCGGCGACGGCCGCGGGCCAGTTGTCGCCGTGCACGGTGCCCGCGTCGGCGGCCAGCGGACCGTACGACTCCAGCCAGCTGAACTCCTCGCCGGCCTCCAGTCGCACGTGCTCCAGCTGGGTGCGGGCCAGGCCGGCCTGGATCTCGGCGTATCCGACGGTGCCCGGCTCGGTCAGCCACTCCTGCCAGCGCCTGCCGCCGCGCCCCGAGCCCCACACGAAGAGCTTGCGTCCGCGCAGCAGGTCGGTGGAGGTCTGGACGAGCCCGTGGCCGTCCTCGTCGAGGGAGGCGATCCACTTGCGGGCCGGGGTCGGCACTTCGTAGAAGTAGTCGCCGGGGAACTCGCTGCGCAGCGGGTAGGTGCGGTCCACGTCGCGGAACTCGGGCACCGGCACCCGGCGCAGGGTGCGCTCGTAGCCGAAGTACCAGGCTTCGTCGGCGGGGGCGACGACCCGGGTCCTCGGGTGCTCCTCGACGGCGATGTTGGACCACCAGTACACGGGCGCGGTGCGCTCGTGCGGATTGCGGACGCGCACGCCGACGTGGAGGAAGTCGGAGTCGGCCGGCAGCCACAGGTCGACCTGGAACGGCAGGTCGCGCAGCCGCTCCCACTCCCACAGCCGCACCATCTCGCCGCCGTCGGGTGCCGGCACCACCGCGGCGTGCAGCGGGGCGCACGACAGGGCGGTGTGACCGGTGGCGCCGATGTTCCACTCGATGCCGCCGGAGAACCAGGCGCCGTTGAGCGCGAAGTCGGCGGGCTGGAACACCGGGTTGACGTAGAGGAGTTCGCGGTCGGTCGGCTTGTGGTGCAGCGAGTGGATCCGGCCGCCGAGGCCGGGGAGCACGGTGGCCCGCAGCCGGTCGTTCTCGATGACGATCGCGTCGAGGTCGACGGGGGTGCGGTCGCGGCCGTAGCCGTCGAGTATCCGCACCGGCAGCAGGGTGCGCAGCGGTTCGTAGCCGATCTGCCGCGCCATGTCGCGCGGCAGGTCCCGCCTGGCGTGCTCGTCGAGGACGTGCACCTCGTCGAGCGGCCGGAGCGCGGGCAGCGGATTCGCCGCGCCCACGGGGGCCGCGGGCAGGGTCAGTACGGTACGCCGCACGGTGGTGGCCAAGGCAACCTCGCTTCGTTCGCGCCTTCTTCACGGGCCCGGCGCTCCCGGGGCCCGGTGACCATGGAACAGGTTCCCGGGCCCGGCGAACAGGGCCCGCACAAGAGCGGCTGCCCGGCACCGCGCGCTGCCGCCGGGTCAGTCGGCGAACGCGGCCACCACCAGGTCGGTGAGCAGGGCCGCGGCGGTGGCGTCCGGGTCGAGGTCGGGGTCGTAGATGGTGACGTTCATCCCGACGCAGCGCGGCGAGTTCACCAGGGCCGCGAGGACGGTGGCGGCCTCGTCGGGCAGCAGTCCGTCCGGGTCCGGGGCGTCCACGGCGGGCATCACCTCGGGGTCGAGGACGTCGGCGTCCAGGTGCACCCAGAAGCCGTCGAGCGCCTCGGTCTCCAGGCTGGTCACCACGCCGGCGATGGTCTCGGTGCCCCAGCGGCGCAGCTCGCCCACGGTCAACACGGGGATCTTCAGCTCCGCGAGTTCGACCAGGTCCTCGTCCCCGTCCCGGATGCCGACGAGTCGGACGTCCTCGTCGCGCAGATAGGGGCCGAGCCCCTCCAGGTCGCTGAGGTCCCGCTGGCCGCGGCCGGTGGCGATGGCCAGCTCTTCGCCGCCGGCCGCGCCGACGGCTTCGGCAGCCGAGTTGCCGACGTGCCGGAAGTCGGCAGAGGCGTCGATGGCGGCCAGTCCGTAGCGTCCCAGGCGGCGCAGCGCGAGCGCGGCGCCGAGTTGGATGGAGCAGTCCCCGCCGAGGACGAGCGGGAACGCGCCGGTGCGCACGTGCTGTTCGATCCGGTCGGCGAGACGGGGGGTGTACGCGGCGATCGCGGCTGCGTTGAAGACGCCGTCGCCGGGCTGCCAGGTTCCGCGGTCGTAGCGCGGCGGCACCACGACCCCGCCTTCCAGGGCGCGCAGCCGCTCCACGATCCGCTGCTCGCGCAGGGCGCCGGCGAGCTTGTAGCAGCCGGGGACCGTGCCGGGGGCGGGGGGCCGCAGCCCGAGGTTGGAGGGGGCGTCGATCACCACGATGTCTCGCATGGCCCCATCCTCACCTCAAGAGCCGTGCCGTTCAACGGGGGTTCGCCCCGGGCCGGCGGGCGTCGCGCAGTTCGGTCGTGATCGCCCACCGCTCGTGGTCGCGCCACGCCCCGTCGACGTGGAGGAAGTCGGGCGAGTAGCCCTCCAGACGGAAGCCGGCCCGTTTCACCAGGGCGATGGAGGCGGTGTTGGCCGGCTGGATGTTGGCCTCCAGTCGGTGCAGGGACATCGCCGGCCCGAAGGCGTGGTCCAGCACCAGGTCCAAGCCCTCCCCCAGCAGCCCGCGGCCGGCGGCGTGCACGAAGGCGCCGTATCCGAGGGCCCCGCAGCGGAACGCCCCCTGGACGATGTTGTTGACGTTGACGAAGCCGGCGATCCGGCCGTCCTGCCGCTCGCAGACGAGGAAGCCCGCCTTGTCGCCCCGGTCGCCCCGGTCGCCGGCTGCGAGGAGCTTCGTCGCGTACGGCACGTACTCCTCGGGCCGCAGCGGCGGGTGGAGCCACGGCCGGTGCAGCCCGGTGCTGGCCCGGGCCGCCGCGCAGAACTCCTCGGCGTCGTCGAGGGCGAACGGGCGGATGGCGACGCGGGCGCCGCTGACGAGGTACGACATCGCGCCAGCCTCGCCGCGCGGCCCGGGTGCGTCAACCGCGGCCGACGGGCGGGCCGGGCGGGCGCGTCATCCGGAGCGGCGACGGAAGAAGAGTCCGCCGCACAACGCGCCGACCAGGAACATCAGCAGCAGCGCGAGGTAGAGCGGCATCGTGACGAGCGGAATGATCAGCCGGATCCGGACCTGTTCGGTGTTCTCGGCCATGAAGACGATCGCGAGGACCACCAGCACCACGACCAGCGTCCTGGCGGGGGTGAACCAGTCGGCGACGCGTCCCCGTCCGCTTCTGCGCACCCTCGGTGCTTCCTTGGGGCTCATGGCTCCAGGATGGCCCGGGCCGCGCGGGCGGACCCCGGGGACGGGGCCGTACGGGTGACGCGCCGGGCCCGTCCACGGGGGTTCATCGAGCGAACCACCCACCGCACCCCAGCGCTGTCTGACAAGCTGGCCCCTGTCAGCCGCTGAAGCACCCGACCCAGGAGGCAGTGTGACGACCCACCGACGGCCGCGCCGGCCCGTCGTGGCCCTGTACGAGCGGATCGCGGACGCGATCCACACGGGCGTCCACCCACCCGGCTCGACCCTGCCGTCCGAGCCGCAGCTCGCCAAGGAGTTCGGGGTCAGCCGGCCCGCCCTGCGCGAGGCGCTGCTGCTGCTCCAGGAGGACGGGCTGCTCACCGTGCGCCGGGGCGTCGGCCGCACGGTGAACGCCGCTCCGCCCCGACGCGGTTACGAGCACCTCCAGCCGCTGGAGGAGCTGCTGGGCACGGGCGGTGCGCTCCGGGTGCGACCGCTCGCCCGGGACATGGAGGAGCCGACCGACTTCACCACCCAGCACCTGCACGCCCCGGCCGGCTGCGAACTGCGGTTCTGGGAGTCCGCGCTGGTGGCGGAGGGCACGGCGGCGGCGCTCAGCCAGGAGTGGGCGGCGCCGGACGACGTGCTGGCCCGGACGCACCCCGCCTTCGCCGCGGCCCTGCGCGACCCCGGCGCACCCGAGGGCGCCATGCTCGCGGTGCTGGCCGGCGCCTCCCGGGGGGTCTCCCTCACCGCGCACAGCGGGGTGACGGCCACCCTTCTCGGGCGGCGGCGCGGCGAGCAGCTGGATCGTACGGCGGACACCCCCGCGGTGCTGGTCACCCAGGTCGTACGGGTCGGGGACACCCCGGTGCTCGCGGCCAAGCACATGCTGCCGACCGGGTCGCCCGCGCTGCCCGTGCTCCAGTCGAACTGAGGTGTCGCGTACACTCCCACTGCATGCACTTGTCTGACATCATCCGCGCACCCAAGGTGGTTCTCCACGACCACCTCGACGGCGGTCTGCGCCCCGCCACGATCATCGAGCTGGCCCGGGAGTGCGGATACGACGCGCTGCCGACCACGGACCCGGCGGCGCTCGCCGTGTGGTTCCGGGACGCCGCGGACTCCGGGTCCCTGGAGCGCTATCTGGAGACCTTCGCCCACACCTGCGCGGTGATGCAGACCCGCCAGGCGCTGGAGCGGGTCGCGGCGGAGTGCGCCGAGGACCTGGCGGCGGACGGCGTGGTGTACGCGGAGGTGCGGTACGCCCCCGAGCAGCACCAGGAGCGCGGGCTCACCCTCGACGAGGTCGTCGACGCGGTGAACGCCGGCTTCCGCGAGGGCGAGCGCCGCGCGGACGGCCGGATCACGGTCCGCGCCCTGCTCACCGGCATGCGGCACACCGACCGCTCGCTGGAGATCGCGGAGCTGACCGTGGCCCACCGCGACCGGGGCGTCGCCGGCTTCGACATCGCGGGCGGCGAGATCGGCAACCCGCCGGCGCGGCACCTGCCGGCCTTCCGCCACCTCAAGCAGCACAACTGCCACTTCACGATCCACGCCGGTGAGGCCGCGGGCGCGGAGTCCATCCACGAGGCGGTGCAGGTCTGCGGCGCGGAGCGGATCGGTCACGGCGTGCGGATCACCGAGGACATCACGGTCCACGACGACGGCACCGCGACGCTGGGCCGGCTGGCGGCGTACGTCCGGGACAACCGGATCGCGCTGGAGGTCTGCCCGACGTCCAACCTCCAGACGGGCGCGGCGAAGGACTACGCCACGCACCCGCTGGACCTGCTGCGCCGCCTCGGCTTCAGGGTCACCCTGAACACCGACAACCGTCTGGTGTCGGGCACGACCATGAGCGAGGAGTTCCGGCACGTGGCGGAGGCGTTCGGGTACGGGCTGGCGGAGTTCGAGGAGCTGACGCTGTCGGCGGCGAAGGCGACGTTCCTGTCGTTGCCGGAGCGCCAGCGGCTGATCGAGGACGTGATCGTCCCGGGGTACGCCGCGCTCCGCGCGGAGGCGGGCGACCCCCGGGTCGCCTGACGCCCCACGGCGCCCAGCGTGCCGTCCCCTGCGGGTGCGTTGCCCCTGCTGCGGGCCGTCTGCGGTTACTCGCACAGCTCCCTCGCGGGCATGGGGGCACCCCCGCCGTAGCCCTGCGGGCTGGTTGGCCACTGCGGGCCGTCTGTGGTTGTTCGCGCAGTTCCCCGCGCCCCTGAGTGCCTGCCCCCGTCCGTAATGTGCTGGTTGCCGCAGGCACGTTGCCTGGCTCTGCCCCTGCGCCCGAAGGGCGCGGGGCTCCAGGGGCGCGGGGAACTGCGCGACCGACCCACCACGGTCCGCGGAGGCCAAGCAGCCCGCAGGGCTACGGCGAACGTGCCAGGGCGCGGGATCGCAAGGAACCCGCATGTCACGGGCCGAGCGCGGGGGTCTCCACGGTCAAGGTCGCATCGTTCGCGTTCAGGCACGCCCGCACGCCCAACGGCACCGTCACGTTGCTGGCGCCGTGGCCGAAGCCCAGTTCCTCCACCACCGGGACGCCCAGGTCGCCCAGACGGTCCAGGAAGAGTTCGCGCAGGGCGGGGTACGGGCCGCAGGCGGACCAGGAGCCGAGGGCGACGCCCGCGACGCCGTCGAGCCAGCCGCTGCGCAGCAGCTGGGTGAGGATGCGGTCCAGGCGGTAGCCCTCTTCCTCCACGTCCTCCAGCAGGAGCAGCCCGCCGCGCGCCGACGGCCGGGCGTGCGGGGTGCCGAGGTCCGCCGCGAGGAGGCTGGCGCAGCCGCCGAGGGTGACGCCCCGGGCCACGCCCGGCACCAGGGTGCGGGCCGTCGGGGCACCCAGGGTGAGCTGGGTCTCCGGGGCGAAGAGGGTCGCCCGCAGCGCCTCGCGCGAAGCACGGTCCGCCGTGAAGTTCGCCGTGCCCGGCATCGGCGCGTGCAACGTCGAGAAGCCGGCCCGTACGGCGAACGCCTCGTGCAGCGCCGTGACGTCGCTGAAGCCGACGAAGACCTTCGGCCCGGCCGCCCGGATCGCGGCCCAGTCGACCAGGTCGACCATGCGTTGTGCGCCGTAGCCGCCGCGGGCGCAGAACACGGCCGCGTACGACGGGTCGCACCACGCCGCCGTGAGGTCCCGGGCCCGCTCCTCGTCCCCGGCGGCGAGGTAGCCGAAGCGCGGGTGTGCACCGAGGACGTGCGGCAGGACGACGGGGTCGAGTCCCCAGTCGCGCATCAGGTGCAGTCCGCGGTCGAGGGCCTCCGCGGGCACGGGCCCGCTGGGGGCGACGACCGCGACCCGGTCACCGGCCCTCAGTCGCCGCGCCCGCGCGAGCGGCGCAACGGCAGCAACGGCAGCAACGGCAGGCGCAGCAGCGAGAACCGGAGCCGGTTGCCGCGCGCCGACGACGTCCATCGCGTCCGTCACGGGCCCAGCTCCAACACGGGCACGTCCGTGCGCGCGATGCCGAACGCCCGCGCGTACAGCGCCAGCTCCGCCTCCAGCGCCCGCACCATCGTCTCCGCCTTGCGGAAGCCGTGTCCCTCGCCCTCGAAGGTCAGGTACGCGTGCGGAATGCCGCGCTCCACCGCCAGGTCCCGCAGCCGTTCGCTCTGCACCGGCGGACAGATCGCGTCGTCCAGCCCCTGGAGCAGCAGGAACGGTGCCACGACGCGGTCCACGTGGTGCAGCGGCGTGCGCTCCCGATAGCGGTCGGGCACCTCCGCGAGGGGCCCGATCAGCGAGTGCAGATAGCGGGACTCGAAGTCGTGGGTCTCGCCGCTGGCCCACCCCATCAGGTCGAGCACTGGATAGATGATGGTGCCGCAGGCGTACGGATAGACGTCCGGCCTGGTCAGCGATGCCGCCGCGGTCCAGCCGCCGGCGCTGCCGCCGCGCACCGCGATGCGGTCGGGGTCGGCGGTGCCCTCCTCGGCGAGCGCCCGGGCCACCGCCGCGCAGTCATCCACGTCCACCACGCCCCACTGCTCGCGCAGCCGGTTGCGGTACTCCCGCCCGTACCCGGTGGAACCGCCGTAGTTGACCTCGGCGACGCCGATGCCGCGCGAGGTGAAGTAGGCCACCTCCAGGTCCAGCACCAGCGGGAACCGCCCGGTGGGACCGCCGTGCGCCCAGATCACGTAGGGCGGCAGTTCGTCGTCGGGGCCGGTGAGCCCGGGGTGGTGCGGAGGGTGGAGCTGGGCGTGGATCTCCCGGCCGTCGGGCCCTGTGAAGGTGCGCTCCCGGGACCGCGGGTAGTACGCGGGGTCGACCGGGTCCCGGTGCGCCGCGCCCACGACCCGGGTGTGGCCGGTGCGGGTGTCCAGTTCGACGACCTCGTAGCCGCCGTGCGGCCCGGCGGCCACGCCCACGACCCGCTCGCCGAGTCCGACCAGGTCCGACGCCCACTCGGTCCACGGCCCGACGGCGTCGACGAGTTCGCCGCGCTCGGGGTCGAGCACGCCGAGCGCGGTGGTGCCCCGGCCGTGGACGACCGCGATCAGCCCGTCGTCCAGCGGGCACAGCCAGCGCTGGCCGACCTTCCACAGGGCGCCGCCGAACTCCTCGTTCCGCCCGGGACAGAGCGCGGTGCCGGTTTCGGCGTCCGGCCGCCGGCGGTAGGGCTGCCACCAGCCGGCGGCGTCGGAGACGTACAGCAGGGAGCCGTCCGGCGCCCAGTCGACCTGGCAGACCGACTCGTCCGGCCCGCCGGCCACGGTCCGCACGTCGGTGATCCGCCCGTCGTCCGTGACGTCGCCGAGCAGCACTTCGGTGCCGTCCCAGGGCATCCGCGGATGGTCCCAGACGATCCGGGCGGCGTGCCGCCCGTCCGGGGAGAGCCGCAGGCCGGTGGTGAAGCGGTGCCGGTCGTCGGTCAGTTCCCGCACGGCGGCGCGGTCGTCCGCGGCCGAGCCGTCGAGCGGCACGGCGGCGACCACCCGGCGCACGTCGGTGGGCGCGTCGCCGGTGAACTCCTCCAGGACGCACCACACCTCGCCGCGGCCCGCCACAAGCTGCGGATCGGCCCACCGCAGCCCCTCCCCCACGGCGGAGAGCGGGGTCAGCGGGCGCGGCAGGGCCCCCGGCGCGTCGGGCTCGTACGCATACAGCCGCTGGTCGGGGAAGTGGACGAAGACGACGAGCGCGCTGCCGTCGGGGCGCACCGTCCCGGCCCAGGGGTGGCCGCCGTACTCGACGACCCGGCTGCGGACGTTCCACGGCGCGGGCAGTACGGACTCCTCGCGCCCGTCCGCGCGGCGGCGCACCAGGGTGCGGCGGCCGTCCTCGGCGGGGCGGGGCGCGGTCCACCAGACCTCTTCGCCGACCGTGCCGAGGAATTCGGGGCGTCCGTCGTGCAGCGCGGCGAGGTCCGCGCCGATCGGGGACGGCCAGGTGCCGTACGGCGCCGTGCCGGTGTCGGTGGTGGTCGTCATGCCGGGCTCCTTCACGCCGACCGCAGGTAGTGGTCCAGGACGTCGACGCCGAAGTGCAGGGCCTCGACCGGCACCCGCTCGTCGACGCCGTGGAACATGGCCGCGTAGTCGTAGCCCTCGGGCAGCTTCAGCGGCGAGAAGCCGTAGCCGGTGACGCCGAGGCGGGAGAACTGCTTGGCGTCCGTCCCGCCGGCCATGCAGTACGGCACGACGTGTCCGGTCGGGTCGAAGCGCTCGACGGCGGCCCGCAGCTTGGCGAAGGTCGGCGAGTCGACCGGGGCCTCAAGCGGCACCTCCCGGTGGTGGAACTCCCACGCCACGTCGGGACCGGTGAGCCGGTCCATCGTGGTGTGGAACTCGTCCTCGCCGCCCGGCAGCAGCCGGCCGTCGACGAAGGCCGTGGCGTGCCCGGGGATGACGTTCACCTTGTACCCGGCGTCCAGCATCGTCGGGTTGGCGCTGTTGCGGACGGTGGGCTCCACCAGTTCCGCGGCCCGGCCGAGCTTGGCGATCAGCGCGTCGGCGTCGAAGTCCGCGGCGTACGGGTCGGCGTCGATGCCGTGCAGCCGGCCCAGCTCGGCGAGCGCGGCGCGCACGGTGGGGGTGAGCCGCACCGGCCACTGGTGTTCGCCGATGCGGGCGACGGCGGCGGCGAGCCGGCTGACCGCGTTGGCGTGGTTGACCTTGGAGCCGTGTCCGGCGGTGCCGTGGGCGGTCAGCTTCAGCCAGGCGGTGCCGCGCTCACCGGCGGCGATCGGGTAGAGCGTCATCCCCGGCCCGGCGTGGAAGCTGTACGCCCCGGACTCGCTGATGCCCTCCGTACAGCCCTCGAAGAGTTCGGGGTGGTGGTCGGCGAGGAAGCCGGAGCCGTCCTCGGCGCTGGCCTCCTCGTCGGCGGTGAACGCGACGACGACGTCCCGGCGCGGTCGGACGCCGGCGCGCGCCCAGGCCCGTACGACGGCCAGGATCATCGCGTCCATGTTCTTCATGTCGACGGCGCCCCGGCCCCACACGACGCCGTCGCGCACCTCGCCCGAGAAGGGGTGGACGCTCCAGTCCGCGGCTTCGGCCGGAACGACGTCCAGGTGCCCGTGGACGAGGAGGGCGTCGGCGGTCGGGTCGGTACCGGGGATGCGGGCGACGACGTTCGCCCGGCCGGGGGTGCGCTCCAGCAGGACGGGCTCCAGGCCGGCGGCGGCCAGGCGCTCGGCCGCGTACTCGGCCGCGGGCCGCTCGCGGCAGTCGCCGCCGCCGCGGTTGGTGGTGTCGATGCGGATCAGCTCGGAGGTGAAGGCGACCACCTCGTCCCGCGCCTGCGCGTCGATCGGTGACCCGGTGTCTTCCAGGGCGCTCGTGGGGGTCGTCGACTCAGCCATACTGTTCCTCCATCGCCGCCGAGACGACGGTCGTGACCGCCTTGAAGGCGCGGATCGCCTCGTACATGGTTTCGCTGGTGTAGGCGACCTTGCGCTCGCCGCTCGGCCGCACGCCGGGCACCACCGTGGCCGAGCCGACCAGGTGCTCGGCGTCGAACTCCAACTCCACGGTGAACGGGCCGGCGGCGGCCGGCTCGTGCCGGACGGCCAGCCCGGTCGCCTCCTTCGCCGCCGCCCGGATGTCGGCGGCGGTACGGGTGGGGGTGCGGCACACCGCCGCGTAACGCGACACGTAGTCCTTCACCGCGACCTTGCGGGCGGCCGGCGCGTAGCCCTCGGCGTCCACGCAGGTCAGGTCGTCGCCGGTGACGAGGACGACGGGGACGCCGTACTCGGCGACGACGTGCGCGTTCAGCCAGCCCTCGCTCGCCCGGTCGCCGTTCAGCCACACCCCGGTGAGGGAGTTCGCGAGGTACGTGTGGGCGAGGACGCCCTCCGTGCCCGCGCCCGTGTGGTACCCGACGAAGGCGATCCCGTCGACGTCGCCGTGTTGGACGCCCTCCACCATCGACAGGGCCTTGTGGCGTCCGGTGAGCATCTGGACCCGCTCGTCGAGCCGTTCCAGCAGCAGGTTGCGCTGGGTCCAGTGGGCCTCGTTGATCAGCACCTCGTCGGCGCCCCCGTCGAAGAACCCGAGGGCGGCGGCGTTCACGTCGGAGGTGAACATCGACCGGCACCGCTCCCACTGGGGGGTGCCCGGCAGCACGTCCGCCGGCCAGGTGACTCCGGTGGCGCCTTCCATGTCGGCGCTGATGAGGATCTTCATGCTGCCTCACATTACGCGCCGGTCGACGGCGTGCAGCAGGGCCTCCTTCACCCCCGTGCGCCTTCGAGCAGGGCGGCGAGCCGCAGCAGCCAGGCGTCCTCGTGGGGGCCGGCGACGAGTTGGAGCCCGACGGGCAGCCCCTCGACCGGTCCCACGGGCAGCGACACGGCGGGGAATCCGGTGCTGTTGGCGGCGGCGGTGAAGTGGTCGCCGACGTCGGGCCAGCGCAGGGTGCGCCCGTCGGGCAGGGGCAGCTCGGTGGCGCCGATCGGCGGGGCGGTGACGGCGACGGTGGGCGTGGCGATCGCGTCGACCGAGTGGAACGCGGAGCGCAGTTCCCGCGTGATGCGCAGCCGCTGCCAGTGCGCGTCGCGCACCTCGTCCGCGGTCAGGAAAGCGCCGGCGGAGAGGAGTGCGCGCACACGGGGGTCGGTGGAGCGGTCCGTGGCCTGGGGCCGCAGCGCGGTCGCCGCCTCCGCGGCGAGCACGGCGACGTTGGTGAGCGCCGAGGTGCGGGTGGTCACCGGCAGCTCCAGGGGGACGACCTCGATCGCGTCGGGCAGCGCGGCGAGCGCGGTGCGGCAGGCCGCGTTCACCGCCGGGTCGGCCGAGGCGGTCCAGTCGACGGGCCAGCCGACCCGGACCCGGCGCCGTACCGGCGCCGGGACGGTGCAGGAGCCCGGGGCGGCCATCGCGAGGACGGCCGCCAACGCCGTGGCCGTGTCCCCGGTGATGACGCCGACGTGGTCGAGGGAGGGGGCCAGCGGCACGCAGCCGTCGCGGGGCAGCAGGTCGTACGTCGGTTTGAAGCCGACGACTCCGCACAGCGCGGCCGGGATCCGTACGGAGCCGCCGGTGTCGGTGCCGAGGGCCGCCGCCACGAACCCGGCGGCGACGGCGACGGCGGAGCCGGACGAGGAGCCGCCGGCGATCCGGGTGTCGTCCCGGGGGTTGCGGGTCTCGGGCCGGTGCGGATTGCCGTCCAGACAGACGGCGAGTTCGGTCATCGTGCACCCGGCCACCAGCCGTGCGCCGGCCGACCGCAGCCGGGCCACGGCCGCCGCGTCCCGGTCGGCGGGCGGGGGCGCCGCGGCGCGTCCGGCGCGGCTCGGGCGGCCGTGCACGTCGAGGTTCTCCTTGACGCCGAAGGTCACTTTGGACAGCGGGCCGTCCGGGGTGAAGTCCGCGTCCCAGTCGGTCCAGGTGAGCGCGCCGAGCCGGGCGTCGAGCCGCTCGGCCCACGCCGGATCGACCGCGGCCCGGGGCCGGACGGGCCCGACCTCGGGCAGTGCCGGCAACTCCGGTCGGGCGACGGGCGGGTGCGGGAGGACGCAGTGCGCGGAGCCGCTCAGCTCGGCCAGGCCGGTGCGCAGCGCGTCCAGTTCGGCGCGGGCCGCGGCGTCCAGCGGCAGCGGTCGGGCGGTCATCGGGCACCGCCCGACCAGCGGGTGACCCCGCCGACCACCGTCTCCCGTACGCCGATCTCCGGCAGGCCGTCCGGGTCCACCGTGAGCGGATCGTCGTCCAGCACCACGTAGTCGGCCAGCCGCCCGGGGGTGAGGCTGCCCTTCACGTGCGCCTCCCCCGCGACCGTCGCCGATCCCACGGTCTGGATCCACAGCGCCTCGGCGGCCGTGATCCGCTGGCTCGCGCCGAGCACCACCCCGTCCGGTGCGGTGCGGGTGACCATGTCCCGCAGCGCGATCAGCGGTTCGAAGGGGGCCGCGCTGTGGTCGGACGCGCCGGCGACCGGGATCGCGTGGTCCAGCAGCGTGCGGTGCGGGAACATCCGATGCAGCCGTTCGACCCCGTACCACCGGAGCAGTTTGGTGCCGTGGGCGGTGAGGTACGAGCCGAACGGGACGGCGGCAAGGCCCGCCGCCTTGATCCGGGCCGCGAGGCCGGGGCCGAGGACCGTGCAGTGTTCGATGCGGTGCATGAGTCCGGGGCGCGGGTGGGCCGCCTGGACCTGCTCGACGACGTCGAGGAGCACGCCGATCGCCCGGTCCCCGTTGGCGTGGACGGCCATCGCGCTCCCGGCGCGGTGGACCCGTTCGACGAGGGCGTGCAGCTCGGCGGTCGGGGTCACCTGCTCGCCGTGGTCGGGCGGGTCCGAGTCGCTGAAGGGCTGCTCCAGCAGACAGGAGTGCCCGGCCACCGCCCCGTCGACGAACGCCTTGAACCCGCCGACGCGCAGCCAGGCGTCGCCGAAGCCGCTGCCGACGCCGAGCGCGAGGAAGGCGTCGGCGTGGACGGCGTCGACGAGCGCGTTCACCCGGACCGTCAGCCGGCCCCGGCGGCGGGCCTCCTGGTAGCGGCCGAGTTGGCCCGGGGAGACCAGTGCGTCGCCGATCGAGGTGATGCCCGCCGCGTGGTACCGCGCGACGAGCCGTTCCACGCCCGCGATCCAGCCGTCCGTGGACGGCTGGTCCACGATCGCCTCGTCGCTCCACAGCAGTCGGAACAGCTCCGGTCCGTGCACCCGGCCGTCGGGCACGCGTTCCGGGTCGAGCCCGGCGAGCCGCAGGGCCGGGGAGTTCAGTACGGCGCTGTGGTCGGAGACGTGGGTCACCAGGACCGGTGCGTCGCCGCCCAGGGAGTCCAGGTCGCCGCGGGTGAGCGCGCGGGGTGCGGTGCGGGTCTCGTCGTAGCGGTGGGCGCGGACCCACTGACCGCGCGCCGCGGCCCTGATCCGGTCGGCCAGCGCCGCCAGCACCGCCGTCAGTTCGCTGAACTCCGGTGCTGCGAGGTCGAGTTCGTCGAGTCCGTTGGCCAGGTCGCTGAGGTGCTGGTGGGCGTCGTTGAAGCCGGGGACGATCACCCCCGTCTGGTGGTCGAGGTGTTCGGCCCCGGGGAAGCGCGACCGCAGCTCGGCCGTCGTCCCGGTGGCGACGACCTGCTCGCCGAGGACCGCGAATGCGGTGACGGGCCGGTCCGTCCCGGCCGTTCCGGGGGCGCCGGTCAGGGTGTGGACGCGGCGGGCGCTGACGATCCGTACCGACCCCGCGGGTTCTTGGGCGTGCGACGGCGTGTTCATGCGGAGCCGATCAGGGCCAGCAGCGGGGTGCAGTTCTCGTTGTTCGTCGGCCAGTTGTCCACGGAGCAGGAGGTGAGGACGACCACCGCCGGGCGGAGCATCCGCAGGGTGACGGAGTCACCGGCCGCGGATGCGGCGGGCAGGACGTTGAGGGCGCCGTCCGGGTCGGGCACCGAGTTCTGGAAGAGGTTCACCGGGTCGGGCACCACCGGCAGCGTGACGCCGACCGAGGCCGCCGCGGCCAGGAAGTTGTCGTGGCAGTTGGGGTGGTCGACGAGCCCGTGGCTCTCGTACAGCCAGCGGTTGCAGGGCGGGAAGAGCATGTCGTGCCGGCCGGGCGAGTCGTCCTCGGCGAACTCGGCGATCGGGTCGCCGAACTGGTCGGTGAACGACTCCCCCGGCCGGGGGAACATCCGCTCCAGCCGGTCCCTGGTGTGGCTGGTGGACAGCCAGCGGCCGTGGTCCGCGGCGTCGATCACCCACAGGTCGCCGACCTGGTGGCCCTGGACATCGGTGATCCTCACGGGTTCGCCCGCGGCGACGGTGAACGCGCGCCCCTGCCGTGCCGGAACCGTCACCGATCGTGCGGTCTCGTTCATTGCTGCTCTCCACCTCTTGAGCGGTGTCTGGTGTGTCCGTCTTCTTCTTGGCCGGGTGCGCCGGCCGGGCCGTCAGCCGGAGGTCAGCAGATGGTGGGCCACGCCGTCCGTGTCGAAGTCCACCAGCACCCCGCGCAGGATGCCGTCGGAGTACTCGCTGCCCGGGTTGACCGCGAGGGTGCGGCCCAGGCGTACGTAACCCCGGCTCTCCAGCGCCCTGCCGTGCAGCGACAGGACGGGCTCGTACCGTTCGACGACCTCGCGCACGGCGGTGCTGCCCGACGGCGCCACGATCTCCTGACCGGCCTCGGTCCTCGGCCGCAGCTCCTCGTCGAGGACCACGGCGGAGTCGAGTTCGGAGTCGTACGGAGGACAGTGGGTGTGCAGGACGAGTTGGGCGCCGGAGCGCTCCACCCCGTCCAGCGCGGTGGCCAGCCGCTGCGCCAGCTCCTCCTCCGGCAGGTCCCGCTCGCACTGCCACGGCGTCGCGTTGGAGTAGCCGACGCCGACCAGCACCCTACGGTCGTCCAGTTCCACCGCCCGGCCCTCGGTGAGCAGGGCCGCCGGGGAGTCGTCGATGAGCGCGTCCAGCGCCGTGGGGTCGTCGTTGCCGCAGCAGACGAACAGGCGCACCCGGTCCTCGGGCAGCCGGTCGGCGGCCAGTTCCAGCCAGCGCCGCAGCCGTTCCGCGGCGAGCCGGTGGAACAACGCGTCGACGGCGGCAGGATCGTCGTCCAGCGCGGCCAGTTCGTCCGGGTCGGTGCGGAAGGCGTACGCACCGACGTCCGCCGCCCGCCTCTCGAAGCCGGCGACCTCCCGGTCCGTGCACAGCTCGACGGGGACCCCGTCGAGCACCGCGCGCCACTCCCCCGCCCGGTGGCGTACGACCGGTGCCATCCGGGTGCCGGTGAGGTTGCCGCCGAGCACCAGCACCTGGGCGTCGTAGGTGGAGGCCGCGCTCAGGAACTTGGTGAAGCAGCGGTCCGCGGCGCGCAGGTCCGTCGCGAAGTACAGCCTGGTCCCGGTCGTGCCGTTGGCGTTCATTCTCCGCTCAGCTCCTTGAACGCGGCGTCGAAGGGCAGGCCCCGGGCGAGGTGGAGCCGCCGGGCCACGCCGAAGACGACGAGGCCGATGACCCAGAACCCGGCGAAGAACAGCAGGCCCGTGGTGCCGTTGGCGTCGAACGCGTCATTGGTGAGGAACGCGTACACCATCGCGCCGAGCATGAGCGCGGACGCCGCTCCGGCGATCACGATGAGCGGGACGCCGAGCACCCGGATGTCGGCGGCGGAGCCCCGGAACAGCCGGGGCCGTAGATAGGGGAAGGCGATCGCGGCCACCGAGACCGTCAGGAAGGTCGCGATGAAGCCGAGCGTGGCCCCCGCCAGGAAGGTCACGTCGCCGTCGAACGTGTAGTACACCAGCGCCAGCGCGGAGCAGAGCGCGAACACGACCAGGGCGTTGACCGGGGTCCGGCGGCGGCTGTGCAGGGAAGCCAGGCCCTGCGGCACGATCCGGTCGAACGACCAGGCCGAGAAGCAGCGGCTCATGGTGGCCGTCGAGAAGATCAGGTTCCCGATGATCAGACAGAGGAAGGAGACGTTCACGACCGTGGAGAACAGCCATCCGGGTCGGGTGAGGACCGCCAGATAGGAGAAGTCGGGGGTGGACTCCAGCGGATAGTGCTCCGGCGCCGCCGAGGCGAGGTAGTTCGCCGCGGCGAGGAAGTCGGTGCTCCAGACCCGGGTGGCGATCAGCGCCATGACGAGGATGACCGCGCCGCCGATGAGCGCCGAGCCGTAGATGGCCTTGGGCACGGTCCGGCGCACGTTCTGGACCTCGCCGGTGGTGTACGTGGAGCACATCACGAACATCGTGGCCAGGCTGATCAGCGCGACGGCCTGCACGGTGGGGCCGAAGCCCTCCGGGCGGGACTCGAAGCCGGCCTGTCGGGCGGATTCGATGACGCCGTCGTACGACGCCTGCCGGTCGACGGAGGCCACGAAGGTGTCGTGGCCGGCGAACGCCAGGACCGCCAGGGTGATCAGCAGCAGCACCGACCCGGTGGAGAACGCGGCCTTCATCAGGCGCATCGCGAACCGGGTCCCGATGATCATCGGGATGGTGGTGAGGGCGATGAGCGCGATGCCGACGAGCAGCACGACCCCCTTGTGCGACATCGCGCTGACCCCGGCGGACCAGCCCAGCGAGGCGAAGAAGCCGGAGAGGTAGACGGTGGTGAACTGGTTCACCAGCAGACCGCCGAAGAGGATGTTCCACCCGATGAAGCTGAAGTTCGCGGCGAAGCCGATCGACGGGTGGAAGACCCGGGACACGTAGAGGTACTCGCCGCCGGAGCGCGGCAGGGCGAGGGCGAACAGGACGTACACCGTGGCCAGCGCCAGTGCGGGCAGCATGGCCAGCAGGACGGCCAGCGGTAGGTTGGCGCCGGGGAAGGTGAAGGGGACCACGACGAGCGTGGCGACGGCCGCCACGAAGTTGACGAGCAGGATGTTCCCGATGACGGCGTCGGCGCCGGAGATCTGCCGCACCACCCCCGTGGAACGTCGGACGAAACCCTGGTGAGTGCCTCGGACCCCGGGCGCGGTGGCCCAGCGAGACGAGACCGGGCCCGACGAGGCCCGATCCGACGAGGCTCGATCGCGCCGTGCGGCGGTTCTCTCGCTAGTCATGAGCGCAGACGCTAGATTGCTCAACGATCCATGTCAATGAATTCGGCGAGCATCCGAAAGGGCCAGGCAAATCGGGCTTTTAGCCTGCAAAACCTCGCCACCGAGCCATCTTGATTGTTGAATCACATGACTCATACGATGACTCGGTGACCCAACACGTGGCGGACAAGGCAGACGGTACGAGCAGGCCGGGCGCGGCAGCCGACGGCGAGGGGATCGCGTCCGCCGACCGGGTGGCCGCGAGGATCCGGGAGCTGATCCTGCAAGGGGAGCTGGCGCCGGGCAGCCGGCTGCGCGAGGTGCAGCTCGCGACGCTGTTCGCCATCTCGCGCAACACCCTGCGCGAAGGGCTGCGCCTGCTGGTCACCGAGGGGCTGGTGCACCAGGAGCTGCACCGCGGCGCGGTGGTCGCGTCCATCGACGTCGCACAGGTGCGGGACATCTACCGGGTCCGCCGGGTGATCGAACCGCAGGCGATCGCCGCGAGCGCCCTGCTGGACGACGCCCGGCTGACGGCCCTGGAGTCCGCCGTCGAGGCGGTCGAGCTCGCCGCGGCGCAGAAGCGCTGGCGGGACGTGGGCACCGCGAGCCTCCGCTTCCACCAGGCGCTCGTCTCACTGCTGGACAGCCCGCTGTGCGACGACTTCTTCCGCCGGCTCGGCGCGATGCTGCGGCTGGCCTGGGGGGCGGTCGGCAACGAGGCCGAGTTCGAGCGGCCGTGGCCCCAGCGCGACCGCGATCTGTACGAGCTGATCAGGCGCGGCCGGATCGACCACGCCCAGGGCGTCCTCGCCGTCTACCTCGACGACTCGGAACGCCTGGTCCTCGCGGCACTGCGGTCGGCCCGGGGCCCGGCCGACTGACTGGGCGCAGGGGGGTTGAGGGGCGCGGGGAACTGCGCGAGAAACCACGATGCACCCGCGGAGACCAACGCCCCCGCAGGGAACGGCGGCTCCGTCCAGAGGCCCGACGGACGATACCCGGCAGGGCCTAGCCCTGCGGCCAGCGCGGCAGCGTCATTCCGTGCAGGCCCTGGTACGCGGCGCGCCGCGGCTGCTCCCAGCCGGCGAGCAGCCCGGGGTCCGGGCGGTAGACCTCGACCCCGATCGGATGGCAGGTGTCCAGCGGGTCACGGGCGTCCGGTCCCCACAGCGGCACGGACAGGTCGCCGCCGGGGCAGGTGGACAGCGCGCAGAGCAGGTCCGTCTCCGCGAGGAACTCGAAGTGGTCGCCGGGCTGCGCCGGGCACGGGTTCATGAAGTAGCGGTCCTCTTCATTGAGCCCGGTGCACTGGAAGACGTTGAGCACGTCGTGGACGTCGAACTCGGTCAGCCCGTACGGCAGCACCGCCCGCACCAGGTTCGAGTGGCAGTGGAAGTCGAAGTCCACCCCGCTGAGCATCCGGTTCACATAGGGGTCGCACCGGGTGCCGAGCAGGTCGTGGACCCGGCCGCCGTCCCCGTCGCGCCCGTAGGCGGCGAGGGTGTCCTTCGTGATGGTCACCAGGGGGCGGAGGAACGGCAGGTTCGACCACAGCCGGTCGTAGGTGGTCACGTGTGCCGCCTGGAGTTGCCGGGTCCGCGCGGCCCACAGCCGCTCCCGGGGGTCGTTCGCGTTCCAGATGTTCAGATCGCCGACCTGTGGCCCGTCCACCGTCACCAGCCTGCACAGATGCCCGGCGGGCACCTCCCAGGCGCGGCCCGAGCGGATCGGGATCTCGAAGAAGTCCACCAGTTCGCGATCGCCGTCGGCGATCTTCCGGTAGAACTCCCGGTCCACGGCCAGCGCACCGCCGCCGTTCGACCGGTATGCCGCCTCTGCGCCCAATGTCTTCCCTCCCCGGATTCGTTGGACCGATCGGCCCGGGGCTCACCGTAGCCATTTTTGTTCCACAATCCAAGGGTGCATCTGATCGGTACTACGCTAGCCTGCGGAAACTGGTGGCAGCGGCCACCCGTTGATGTGCCGCGGAGAGGGAAGGTTGTCCTACCAAACCGGACGGGCGTGGTGGGCGCACCCTGGGCGGTCAGCCCGTACGGCCGACGACCGACCACTTCGACGGCAGCTCGATCCGGGAGCCGTCCTGCTCGTACTCGGTCGTCGTCAGCGGCAGGTCGCCACCGGCGAGGACGGTGAGGCCCGTGGACTCGAAGAGGTCGACGGCGGCGGCGTCGGCGACCGCGCCCGGCACGATGCCGTGCTTGAAGACGGGTTGGAGCTTGGGCGGGGGCCCGTCGGGCGCCTGGGCCAGGCTGGCGAGGCGGGCGCCGGCGGCCTCGGCCAGTTCGACGACGAAGGCGCGCCCCCGGTCGCCGAGGAGGACGGCGAGCGTCTCGACGAGGGGGCGGCGGTCCTTGGGGTCGGCCTGGTGGAGCACGCCCCGCATGTAGACGTTGCAGTCGCCCAGCTCCTCGTGGAGTTCGGCGACCGCGTCCTTGTCCACGGCGTCGATGCGCCGGAAGGATATCTCGCCCGACGGCCGGTCGCCCTCGGCCGCCAGGGCGGCTCTGGCCAGCTCGATCGCGGCGGCCGACAGGTCGAGCCCCATCACCCGGGGGAAGCGGTCGGCGAGGAAGCGCGTCTGGGTGCCGTTGCCGCAGCCCAGGTCCAACAGGGTGAGCCCGGGGGCGTCGACGAGCGGTTCGTACAGCGCCAGGTGCAGCCCCGCGGTGAGGGTGGGATCGGCGTCCCAGATGACCTCGCCCGGCTCGTCACCGGGGACCTCGTTCCAGAACCCTTCCCAGGCATCCTTGTACCGGCTCGTGACGCTCATGAACAGCTCCCCAGGTCAAAGACGTGACGTCAAGATCGGTGTATCGCGCTGGGGTTGTCACGGCAAGTGCACAGACGGCACCTTCGTACGAATTCGCCGGACACGACACCAGATCCCCCCAGGGCCTGCGCTTGTGGATCAGGCCCTAACGCAATCCCCGCTCCAGGCCGACCTCGAACCAGACGGTCTTGCCGTCGCCGGTGCGGCTGGTGCCCCACTCCCGGGCCAGCGAGCTGACCACCCGCAAGCCCCGGCCGGCCTCGTCGTCCGGGCCCGCGTCCAGCAGGGTGGGGAGGGTCTGGTCGTCGTCGAAGACCTCGCAGAGCAACGTCTTGGCACGGACCAGGCGCAGCTCGGCGCGGCGGCCGGCGGCGTGCCGCACGGCGTTGGCGACGACCTCGCCGACGAGCAGTTCCACGGTGTCGGTGACGGAGTGCAGGCCCCAGTGGCGCAGCTGGCCGCGCACCAGACGGCGTGCCCGGGCGGCCTCCCGCGGCTCCAGGGACAGCTCCCAGGTGGCGACGGACTCGGCCGGAACGCCGTTGAGCCGGGCCATCAGCAGGGCCACGTCGTCCTTGCGTCCGCCGCGGGTGTTCAGGGCGCGGATGATGGTGTCGCAGGCGGCGTCCATGGACGCGGCGGGGTGGGCGGCGGACTCGCACAGCGCGGCGAGCCCGACGCCGATGTCCTCGCCGCGCACCTCCACCAGCCCGTCGGTGCACATCACCAGCCGGTCGCCGGGCGCCACCCGCACCCGTCGGCTCTCGAAGGGCACGCCGCCGACGCCGACGGGCGCGCCCGTCGGCAGGTCGAGGAGTTCGCTGCGGCCGTCGGCGGCCCGGACCAGGACGGGCGGCACGTGGCCGGCGTTGGCGATGACCAGTTCGTGGCCGATCGGGTCGTACACGGCGTACAGACAGGTCGCGAGGTAGTTCTCGCCGAGGCGCTGGGCGAGGTCGTCCAGGTTGCGCAGCAGTTGCGCGGGCGGCAGGTCGAGGGCGGCCATGGTCTGCACGGCGGTGCGCAGCTGGCCCATCATCGCGGCCGAGTTCAGACCGTGGCCCATCACGTCGCCGACGACGAGCGCCACCCGGGAGCCGGGCAGCTTCACGGAGTCGAACCAGTCGCCGCCGACCCGGCCCAGGAGGGTGCCGGGGAGGTAGCGGGTGGCGGTGTCGCAGCCCGCCATCTCCGGTGTGACCTGCGGCAGCATCGAGTCCTGGAGGGTCTCGGCGACGTTCTCCTGGTAGGTGTACATCCGGGCGTTGTCGAGTACGAGGCCGGCGCGGGCGGCGAGTTCGGCGCCGGTGACCCGGTCCATGTCGTTGAAGACCGGCCTCTCGGGGTGGCGCAGCAGGATCATGAAGCCGAGCACCACGTTGCGCGCCTTGAGCGGGACCACCAGCATCGACCGGCCGTTGATCAGCGGGCGGATGTCGCGCTTTTCGAACTGCGAGGCGATGGCGGTGCCCATCTGCTCGCTGATGCGGGGCACCAGGACGGGGGATCCGCTGGTCATGCACTGGAAGAAGGGGGTGTGCTCGGGGAACGGCATGGACTCGCCGACCGGCACCACGTCGTCCCAGCGGCCGGGCTCGTCGACGTGCTCCAAGGCGACCCGGTGCCACAGGGTGGTGGCGTCGGGCGGGCCGTCGGGGAACCCCTCGCCGGCGATGACCTGTTCGCGCAGATAGGTGCCGGCCACGTCGGTGAAGCGCGGCACCACGGCCGCGCTGACCTCCTCGATGGTGCGGGCGAGGTCCAGGGAGGAGCCGATGCAGCCGCTGACCTCGTTGAGGAACTCCAGCCGCTCGCGTACGGCGGCGTATTCGAGGTCGTCGTCGAGGCCGGTGCGGTCGGCGCGGTCGATGGGGAGGCCGGCGGCCACGGCTTCCTGGGCGGCGCGCCGGTGGGCGCGGCGTTCTGCGTACCGGGCCACGCCCCAGTCGGCGGTGACGGGCACCCGTTCCTGGTGGCTGAACTCCAGGACGGGATAGCCGAGTTCCAGCACCTGCTCGACGATCCGGGTGGCTTCCCGGACGCTGGTGCTCGGCAGGATCTCGGGGAGGCGGCGGCCGAGTTCGTCGACGTCGGGGAAGTCGCTGGGCAACCCGAAGGCGGGAGTGACGCGCTCGCCGGCCGCGGCACCCGGGTCGGTGTCGGTGTCCGGTCCGTCCGCGGCGGTGAGTTGGGCCGCGTCGGCGGCGAGGACGAGCAGGCGGGCGCGGCCGGTGCCGACGAGGGGGTAGGCCCACCACAGCACGTCGACCCGTCCCCGTCCGGGCGCGGGGAGGCGGGCGCGGCCCGCCGTGGGGTACGCGGCACGGCCCCGGAGTGCGGGCCCGAGACCGGGTCCGATGCCCTCGCGCTCGTGGGCTTCGCGTTCCCCGGCTGTGAGTTCGTCGCCGTCGTCATCGAAGTCGGCGGCGTCGAAGTCGGCGTCGAAGGGCTCGTCGTCGGTGGATGCGGCGTCGAACGCCGGGGCGGCGTGCGGGCGCGGGACCGGGAGCAGGTCCGTGGCGCGCCGTCCCACCGCCTCCTCCCGAGCGGCGCCGAACAACCGCCGGGCGCCGGTCGACCAGTGCGACACCAGGCCGTCGCCGTCCACGACGATCACGGCAAGCGGAATCCGGCCAGCCGCGGCGAACTGCCGTGGCACTCTCGGCGGAACGCCACTGTCCATGGGTGGAGGGCTCCTTCCCTGCCGCGGGGCTGCGCGGCTCACACCACCGTACGGGGCGCGGCACTCCGTGCGTGGCGCAACAGCCGAAAAGGTCGTGCGCCCGCGCAAATCGGGTGGTGTTCCCGCCCCGCGCGTGCCGTGCGCGCCCCGTGGTCCGTGCGGACGGGGGTGGGCTGCGGTGTCAGTCCTCGTGCCCCAGTTGGAGGTCGCGTTCGGTGCGACCTCCGCCGGCGACCTGGAGGACGGTGGCGACGGGCGGGTAGCCGGCGGCGATCACGGTGTACTCGCCCGACGACAGGTCGACGAAGCGGAACGTGCCGTCGGCGCCGGTGGTGAGGGTGTCGACCACGTTGCCCGCGGCGTCCAGCAGGGTGACCCGGGCGTCCTCCACGGGCCGACCGCCGCCGGCCCGCACGGTGCCGCGCAGCACGGCGCCGCCGGCGAGTTCGATGTCCTGCCGGGTCTCCCGGGACGCCTGCACGCTCACCGGCAGGGCCGCGGGGCGGAAGGCGGGAGCGCTCGCGGCGAGGGTGTACTCCCCCGCGACGAGTTCGGTCATCACGTAGCCGCCCTCGCGCCCGCTGCGCGCGGTGGCGACGACGTCGCCGCGGACGTCGGTGAGGGTGACGGTGGCATCGCGCACCGGTAGGCCGTCGGCGGTGAGCACCGAGCCCGCGAGCCGGCCCGCGCCGCCGAGGACGACGTCGAGGTCGACGGGGCGCTCCCCGACGGTGACGGCGACGGCCTGGGGTTGGTGGCCGCCGGCCGCCGCGATCATCACGTACGCCCCGGGCCCCGGCACGCTCAGCGCGTACCGCCCGTCCTCGCCGCTGGCGCCGCGGCCGATCTGCTGCCCGCGGACGTCGATGAGGGTCAGTGCGGCGCGGGGCACGGTCGTGCCGTCGTGGTGCAGCACCGCGCCGCAGACGGGGACACCGAAGGTGGTCGCGGGCGCGCTGCGGGCCGGTGGCACGGAGGCGGCCGGTGCGGCGTACGCGGAGGGGTCGAGCGCGGAGGTGTCGTAGCTCTCGGCGGTCGGGACGTTCTGGGACACCAGTGATTTCTCCTTGAGGAAGAAGGCGAGGACGAGGCCGAGCAGCAGCACGGGCACGAGGAAGAGGAAGATCCTCGGCATGGCGTCGGCGTACGCGTGCACATAGGCGTCGCGCACGTCGGGCGGCAGTGCGTGGACGAGTTGCGGGGTGATGGACTCGGGGTCGAGTCCCTCGGGGAGTCCGGCGCCCTCGGGCAGCCGGTCGGCGAGCGCGTCGGCGAGCCGCTGGGCGAAGAGGGTGCCGAAGACGGCCGCGCCGACGCTGCCGCCGATCTGCCGGAAGTAGTTGTTGGCGCTGGTGGCGGTGCCGAGGTCGGCGGGGCGCACGGAGTTCTGCACGGCGAGGATCAGCACGGGCAGCACCAGTCCGATGCCGATGCCGAGGACGGCCTGCCAGATGCTGTACTCCAGCCGGGACGTGTCGGTCTCCATGCGGGACAGCAGCCACATGCCGATCGCCGAGAGCAGTCCGCCGAGGATGGGGTAGGGCCGGTAGCGGCCGGTGCGGCTGATGAGTTGGCCCGAGACGACGGAGGCGACGACGACGCCGGCCATCATCGGCAGCATCAGCAGCCCGGACTCGGTGGCGCTGGCGCCGTCGACCATCTGGAGGAAGGTGGGCAGATAGCTGGCCGCGCCGAACAGGGCGACGCCGACGACGGCCCCGATGAGTCCGGAGACGTTGAAGACGGAGTCGCGGAAGAGCCGGAGCGGGATGAGGGGTTCGGCGGCGTGCGCCTCGACCACGAGGAACAGCAGGGCCGTGACGGCGGCGCCGGCGGCGAGGCCCAGGATGGTGCCGGAGTCCCAGGCGTGCTCGGTCCCGCCCCAACTGGTCAGCAGCACCAGACAGGTGGAGGAGGCCGTGAGCAGCAGCATCCCGAGGACGTCGAGGCGGGCGCGGGCGGTGGGCTTGGGAAGCTTGAGGACCAGGCTGACCACGAGCAGGGTGACCAGCCCGAACGGCACGTTGAAGTAGAAGCACCAGCGCCAGGAGACGTGGTCGGTGAAGAAGCCGCCGAGCAGCGGCCCCGCGACGGAGGCGAGGCCGAAGGCGGCGCCGATCAGCCCCATGAAGCGTCCGCGGTCGCGGGCCGGGACGATGTCCGCGATGATCGCCTGCACTCCGATCATCAGGCCGCCCGCGCCCACGCCCTGGAGCGCGCGGAAGGCGATGAGCTGGTCCATGGTGCGCGACCAGCCGGCGAGGGCGGAGCCGATGACGAAGACGACGATCGCGAACTGGAAGACGCCCTTGCGTCCGAAGAGGTCGCCGAGCTTGCCGTAGATCGGCAGGCCGACGGTGGAGGTGAGGAGGTACGCGGTGATCGCCCAGGACATCCGGTCCAGGCCCTGGAGTTCACCGACGATCTTCGGGAGCGCGGTGGCGACGATCATCTGCTCCAGCGCGGCCAGCAGCAGCGCGAGCATCAGGGCGAAGAAGACCAGGCGCACCCGGCGGGGGCTCAGCGACTGGCCGGACGCGGACGGAGGCGCAGGCGGGCGGGGGCCGCCGCGGTCCGGCGGTGCGGCCTGCTCGTCCTTCACCAGCGTGCTGCCGCCCACGTGTCCGCTCCCCTTCGTCAACCCCGTCGATTCCCTCGCGCGGCCCTTGCGCGGGCGTCATTCTTCACATTCGCCGTGAAGGAGGAGCAACCGGCTGTGACGGCCGGAGACGGGGGTGGGGCGGTGGCCCAACTGCCGTGCGGGGGGCGCGTGTCAGGCGCTCATCAGGGGCTTTTCCCGCGGCCCGTGGTGCGCGGGGCGCAGCCCGACACCGCGGGGAAAACCACTCGAACCGGTGAGCGCCCCGACGTTCGTGGAACGGTCGGGCACGGCCGCCCGGTAGCGGGGTGAGGGGACGCGCGAGGGGTGCGCGTCAGCCCTTCTCGACCTCGGCCGCGAGGTTGGCGAGAACGCCGTCGTAGATGCGGGCGAGCCCCTTGGGTGCGAAGGTCTTCTCGAAGAAGCCGCCGATGCCGCCGGCACCGTTCCAGACGGTGGTGACGACGGCCTTGGAGCGGCTCTCGCCGGCGGGGGTGACGGTCCAGGTGGTGACCATGGAGGAGTTGCGGTCCTTCTCGACGAGCTGACCGTCGGAGGGCTCGGTGACCTCCAGCAGACAGTCGCGGACGCGCTTGCTGGTGGCCTGGAGCCGCCAGTGGACGAGGGTGCCCTCGCCGTCGCCGCCCTCCTGGACCTCGTACTCGCTGAAGTGCTCGGTCAGCAGCTTCGCGCGGGTTTTCTCGTAGTCGGCCAGGGTGTCGAACACCGTCTCCGCTTTGGCCGCGATGATCCGTTCCGTCGTGGCCTCGACCTGCGCCATTGCTGTTCCTCCAGCGTGTGGTGGTTCAAGGGGTGCCGCTAGCCAACCACCTCCCTCCCGCGGACCCAAATCCGGGTCCGGTCAGGGCGGCGAGCCGGGTGGCTCAGGCAGGGTCGCGGGCGCCCCCCGACGATCAAGGGAACATGTGTTCTATTCTCGTGGTCGTGCTGTTCGACGGACGACCGAGGAGGCGACCCCATGCGCTGGGACCATCTGACCGAACGCCCCGCCCCCGCCGGCGACGCCGCCCTCTTCGCCGCGTCCGCCGTCACCACCAGGACCTTCGACACCCCCGAGTTCCGCGGGATCACCTTCCACGAGGTGCGGGCCCGCTCGATCCTGAACCGGGTCCCGGGGGCGTCCCGGATGCCGTTCGAGTGGACTGTCAACCCGTACCGCGGGTGCACGCACGCCTGCGTGTACTGCTTCGCCCGCAAGACCCACGGCTATCTGGACCTCGACACCGGCCTCGACTTCGACTCCCAGATCGTGGTCAAGGTGAACGCCCCCGAGCTGCTGCGCCGCCAACTCGCCTCCCGGCAGTGGCAGGGCGCGCACGTCGCCATGGGCACCAACGTCGACTGCTACCAGCGCGCCGAGGGGCGCTACCGGTTGATGCCGGGGATCATCGAGGCCCTGCGCGACCGCGCCAACCCGTTCTCGATCCTCACCAAGGGCACGCTGGTGCTGCGCGATCTGGACCTGCTGGTGCAGGCCAGCGAGGTGACCGAGGTCGGGATCTCCGTTTCGGTGGGCTTCGTCGACACCGCCCTGTGGCGCACCGTCGAGCCGGGCACCCCCTCGCCCCAGCGCCGTCTCGACGTGGTGCGCACCCTCACGGACCACGGCATCGGCTGCGGCGTCCTGATGGCGCCCGTCATCCCCTTCCTCGGCGACGAGCCCGAGCAGTTGCGGGCCACGGTGCGGGCGATCGCCGAGGCCGGTGCGACCTCAGTGACCCCGCTCGTGCTCCATTTGCGCCCCGGCGCCCGCGAGTGGTTCATGGCGTGGCTGGCCCGACACCACCCGCGGCTCGTGCCCCGTTACGAGCGGTTGTACGCGGACGGCGCGTACGCCCCCACCTGGTACCAGCGCCGGATCACCCGGTACGTGCACGAACTGGCCGCGGACTTCGGCATCGGCCCCGCGGACCGCGCAGCGCCCCGACGCATCAGGCGGCCCGCTCCCCCACCGGAGCGGGGCGCGCTGCCCGACGGCCGGCCGGACCGCGAGCCCACCCAGCTCACGCTGCTCTGAGCACGCCCGGGGGAAGCGGCGGCACAGGGGCCGCGGAAAATCGAAGGCCCGCCGGGGCGGGGTTCGCTGATCATGAGCCGATGGACATCCACATCAGGGAGATCACGACCGAGGACTGCACCGCCGTCGCGCTCGTGCGGGTACGGGGCTGGCAGCACGCCTACGCAGGGATGGTGCCGCAGCCCTATCTGGACGCGATGAGCGTGCCCGACGAGTCGACACAGCTGTACGAACGGGTCGTCGCCGGTCGGGGCACCGCGACCCATCTCGTCGCGGAGCGCGGCGGCACCGTCGTGGGCTGGGGCTGCACCGGCCCGGGCCGGGACGAGGACGTCCCGGCGGGCGAGAGCGAGCTGTACGCCCTGTACGTCATGCCGGAGCACCTGTCGACGGGCGTCGGCCGCGCGCTGCTGGCCGAACTCACCGCACGCGCGACGGCCTCGGAGGCCGACCGGATGCGGCTGTGGGTGCTCCGGGACAACGCGCCCGCCCGACGCTTCTACGAGAAGGCCGGCTTCGCCCCGGACGGCGGCGAGGGACAGTTCGAGATCGAGGGCACCACGGTCCGGGAGGTCCGCTACGCGCGCGACCTGTAGCGGGCCGTGCGTCACTCGGCCCACGGCAGCCAACGGCGCTTGGGGAAGTCGTACGCGTACACCGACGCGCCGCGCACGCCCGTCGTGCGGAACGGGCGTCCCCGGTCGTCGATGCGCGTGGTCCCGGAGCGGTCGCCGCTGCTCCACTCCAGCTCCAAGTACCACGTGCAGTCGCACCGGACGGCCCGGGCGTCCACCAGCAGGACCTCCGGGTCCCGCTGTGACACCGCGTAGGGGAACGCGACGGCCGGCAGGGGCGCGTTCCCGTCGTGTCCTGGCACCGAGCGGGCCACCGGCCGCGACCGGTCGAGGTCGACCTCGAACCTCCGGGGCGTCAGCGAACCCCCGCACCCCGTGTCCATCCGGTACACGTCGCCCCGCGGCACCGACGTGCCGCGCGCCTGGGTGCGCACCCGCAGCCCGTGCAGCACCACCGCCTGGTCGCTCTTGCCCTGCACGGTGATCCGCGCCAGGGTCTGCCCGCCGTGCAGCGCGCCGATCGCCCCGGCCCACTGGGCCGCTCCTTCCGCCGCGGGCGGCGGCGGTACGTCCGACGGGGCCCGGTCGATCAGATAGGCGTGGTCGCACCCGGCGTCCCACACGTGCTGGTTGACGTTCACGGTGAACGGGACGTCGTCGCTCCCGCGGGCACCACCACGGCCGCCCCCGCCGGCCGCGGACCCGCCGCCCTTCGACGGACCGGTCCGGGGGTCGGTCCGGGCAGCGCCGCCGCGGCCCGCCGCGACGGACACGGACGGCGCTGCCGAGGCGCCCGGGGGCGAGGAGGCGGACGGGCGCGGCCCGACCGGTGACGGGGACGCGGTGGTCCCGGCCCGGCCGTTCGGCTCGACCGCCTCGCTGCGGGTCCGGTCCGTGGCGGGCGCGGTGGGCTGTTCGAGGGTGCCGAGCAGGACGAGGCTCACCGCCAACACCAGGGCCGCGGAGCCCGCGTAGGCCGCGCGGCGCGTCACCCGTGACCGCTCGGGGCGACGGACGGGACCGGTCGCGAGCACGGCCGGGTCGGTGGGGTCGGACGGCGGTGCGGCAGTACGGGCGGGCGGCGGCACAAGCGGCGGTGCCGGTACGGGTTCAAGGTCTCGACCGCCCCGCGCCGCCGCGGCCTCCACCCGCAGCGTGCGCTCCGCGTCGGCCCGTACCCACGCACTGTGCAGGTCGACCAGCGCGTCGCCGGAGCAGCCGCAGAGCTTGGCGAGGCGCTCGACCGGGGCGAACTCCTGCGGGACCGTGGCACCGGAGCAGTAGCGGTGCAGGGTGGACGCGCTCACGCCCACCCGGCGCGCCAGCGAGCCGTAGCTGCGCCCGGAGCCCTCCCGCAGCTCGCGCAGTCGTCGGGCGAAGTCCCGTGCGTGTGCCGTGCGTTCCGCGTGTTCGGCGCAACCGGGCTCCTCCGTGCGCCCGGTGTCCGCCGCCCCCGGCTTCCCCGCTTCCCCCACGTCCCGCTCCCGTCCCCTCGAACGCCCCCGGGGCCCCGTTCCACCCCCTCACGTCCTCCCACGTCACCGGGGGTGGAACGGTTCCATGGCGCCAGGGCGGGGTGGAACGCTTGTCGCCGCCCGGGCAGGTGCGGAAGCTGGTGAGCGCTCCACCCGATCCACCCACCCGCCGTCCGCCACCGAACAACGGGGACCACCATGAAGTTGCTCCGCACCGCCGCCCTGACCACCGCGGCGCTCGGGCTCACCCTGACGTCGATGTCCTGGGCCACCGCCGCGCCCGTGCCGAAGTTCCTCGCCGCCGCCGAGATGCCGGCCGCGCTCACCCCGTGGACGGCGGGCCCCGCGACGTCGGGCCTGCCGGCGGACTTCTGCACCGGCACCACCGCGCCGCAGGGCAGCAGCAAGCACCGCCTGTACGCCACCGAACTGGACACCAACGGGCGCCAGACCATCACCGTCGCCGCCAGCGAGGCGAAGGCGAAGGTGCTCGTCACCCGGCTGCGCGCGGCCATCGAGAGCTGCTTCGACCGGATGAAGCAGGAGAACCCGAACGTGGACGGCGAGGCGCTGTACTACGGCGAGTTGCCCGTCGAGGGGGGCGCGCACGTGTACGGCATCGACAGCTTCGACCCGGTGGGCGGCTCGAACGACGTCGCGCTCTACTCCGTGGGACGGGACGGCCGGACCGTGACGGTCGTGGCCTGGGGCCAGTTGGGCGACCTCGACGACGCCTCGCTGAACGGCTTCCAGCAGGCCACCCGGACCGCGGTGACCAAGCTGTACTAGCCGTACCGGGTCGCGTGCGGTCCCTGCGCCTCGCGTAGGGACCGCAGGCACGTCAGCGCGCCAGTCGGGCCAGGGCCGCCTCCGCCGCCGCGGTGAGCCGGGGATGCGCCCGGGCCGCGGTCAGCACCTCGCGGCCCCGCTCGTCGCCGAGCGCCCCCAGCCCCTCCACGCACGCCAGCGCCAGTCGCCAGTACGGATCCCCGGGGCCGAGCCTGCGCCTGAGCACGGTGATCAGCGCCGGTACGGACTCGGGCGCCCTGAGCCGGATCAGCAGCCGGGCCGGCACCAGGGCGTAGGCGACCCGCAGTTCGTTCGTGGCGAGCGCCGCCGCGGCCCGCGGCGTCCGCGGGTCGGCCAGCCGGTACAGCGCGTGCGCCGCGGAGACGCAGCGCTCGGGGTCGCGGTGGTTGAGCAGCAGCACCAGCGTCTCGAAGGCCCTGCGGTCACCGGCGCAGCCGAGCCGGAAGGCGGCCAGCTCCCGCGCCCAGAGCGGGCGTTGGTGTTCCGTGAGGACGCCCGCGAGCTCCTCCTCGTCCTCCGTCACGAGCAGTCGCTCGTACTCCGTCGAGCCCCCCGACTCGGCCCGCAGCCGTCGGGCCAGCGACCGTAACTCGTCGTCCATGACGATCAGCGTATCGACGCCCCGCAACGCCGCGGGCCGGTACCGCGACCCAGATCACACCGAAGGGGCAGGACCGAGGTCTGGCGCGCTCATTACCCGCGAGTTAATCTCAGGTGAGCGGGCAACCCCCGCCCCCCGTACGGAAAGCACCGCGCTCCGTACGGGTGCACGAAGCCGCGACGGCCTGGTGACGCAGCCGTCGCGCGTGCCGTCGGTTCGGCGAACAACGACGCGTGGAGTCGGTCGCGCGTTCCTGCGGCGGGATCTCGGGACAGCGCCCGCCGCCTCCTCCAGCACCATGCTCCGCTCCACGACGGGCAGCACCTGCCGTCGCCCGGTGCGCGGCCCTTGTACGAGGCCCGCGCCTCGCGCGCCCGCGCTCCCCCGTCGTCACTCGTCGTCACTCTCCCTGGAGTTCCCCATGGGCACCCCTCTCCGCTCCATCGCCGTCGTCGGCCTCGGCACCATGGGCACCGGCATCGCCGACGTGCTCCTGCGGGCCGGCCGCGAGGTGGTCGGCATCGACGTCAGCGAATCCGCCGCGCGGCGGGCCGTCGCCGCCCTCGCCGCCTCCACCGCGCGCGCCGTGGCGCGCGGGCACCTCTCTGAGGCCGAACGCCGCGCAGCGCTCGGCCGCTTCCGCACCTCGGTCGACCTGCGCTCGGCGGCCGGCGCCGACCTGGTGATCGAGGTGGTCACCGAGGAGTACGAGACCAAGCGGCGGGTCTTCGCGGAGCTGGACGACGTCGTCCGCCCCACCGCGATCCTGGCCACCGGGACGAACGCGCTCTCCGTGACCCGGCTGGCGGCCGAGTCGCGCCATCCGGAGCGGGTGCTCGGGATGCACTTCTTCAACCCCGCGCCCGCGATGAAGCTGGTCGAGGTGGTCTCCTCGGTGCTGACGTCGCCGGCGGCCGTCGCCGCGGTCACCGAACTCGCCCGCGCGCTGGGCAAGGAGCCGGTGGCGGTGGGCGACCGGCCCGGCTTCGTCGCCGACGGGCTGCTGTTCGGCTACCTCAACCAGGCGGCGGCGATGTACGAGTCCAGGTACGCCTCCCGCGAGGACATCGACGCGGCCATGCGGCTGGGCTGCGGACTGCCCATGGGGCCGCTCGCGCTGCTGGACCTGATCGGCATCGACACCGCCCGCACCGTCCTGGACGCCATGTACGCCGACTCCCACGACCGGCTGCACGCGCCCGCGCCGATCCTGCGCCAGCTCAGCGACGCCGGGTTGACGGGCCGGAAGGCGGGCCGCGGCTTCTATGCGTACGCCTCTCCCGGCAGCGCCGAGACCGTGCCGGACGCGTGGACCCCGGCCCCGACGACCTGGCCGCCCGCCGGGGCCGGCACCCCGCGCGAGGTCCGTTCGGTGGGCGTCGCCGGCTCCGGGACGATGGCCTCCGGCATCGCCGAGGTGTTCGCCAAGGCCGGTTACCCGGTGGTCATCGCGGCGCGATCACCCGAGAAGGCCGAGGCCGCCACGGCGCGGATCGCGGCCTCCCTCGCCCGCTCCGTCGGCCGGGGCCGGCTCACCGCCGCGGCCCGGGACGCGGCGCTCGCCGGGATCGTGCCCGCGGGGTCCCTCGACGCCTTCGCCGACGTCGACCTGGCGCTGGAAGCGGTCGCGGAGGACCTGGAGGTCAAGCGGCAGCTCTTCGGCACGCTCGACAAGGTCTGCAAGCCGGGCGCGGTGCTGGCCACCACCACCTCGTCGCTGCCCGTGGTGGCCTGCGCCCGGGCGACCTCCCGCCCGCAGGACGTGATCGGGATGCACTTCTTCAACCCGGCGCCCGCCATGAAGCTGGTCGAGGTGGTCCGTACGGTCCTGACCGCGGACGACGTCCACGCGACGGTCCGCGCCGTGACCGCCACGCTCAAGAAGCACCCGGTGGACTGCGGCGACCGCGCCGGCTTCATCGTGAACGCGCTGCTGTTCCCGTACCTGAACAACGCGGTCAAGATGGTCGAGCAGCACTACGCGACCGTTGACGAGATCGACGCGGCGATCAAGCTGGGCGGCGGCTACCCGATGGGCCCCTTCGAGCTGCTGGACGTCGTGGGGCTCGACGTGTCGCTGGCGATCGAGAAGGTGCTGCACCGGGAGTTCCGCGACCCGGGGCTGGCCCCGGCGCCACTGCTGGAACACCTCGTCGCCGCCGGCTGCCTGGGCCGCAAGACGGGGCGCGGTTTCCGTGAGCACGTCAGCCGCTGACCGCCGGCGCGGAGGGCGTCCGCGGGGCCCGCAGGCGCTCCCCGCGGGCGCGCTCTCCTGCACGGATGCAGTACTTTCAGGGCATGGCCCAGCCCGCTGATCCCCGTCGTCGAACGTCCCGACCGCAGACCTCCCCGGACGCCCCGGAGAGCGCCGCCGGCACCCGCGCGGCAGCCCAGCGCCTCAAGATGCGCCGCGAACTCGCGGCGGCGGCGATGGAACTGTTCGCGACCAAGGGGTACGAGGAGACGACCGTCGACGAGATCGCGGCGGCGGCCGGAGTGGCCCGACGGACCTTCTTCCGGCACTTCCGCTCCAAGGAAGAGGCGATCTTCCCGGACCACGACGACACCCTGGTGCGCGCGGAGGCCGTGCTGAACGCGGCGCCCCCGCACGAGCACCCGCTGGACACGGTGTGCCGGGGCATCAAGGAGGTCATGCGGATGTACGCGGCCTCCCCCGCGGTCTCCGTGGAGCGCTACCGCCTCACCCGCGAGGTGCCGACGCTCAGGGAGCGGGAGATCGCCTCGGTGGCGCGGTACGAGCGGCTGTTCACCCGCTATCTGCTGGGCCACTTCGACGAGCGGGACCACCACGACGGCAACGACGACCCGCTGCTGGCGGAGGTCGCCGCGTCCGCGGTGGTCACCGCGCACAACCACGTGCTGCGGCGCTGGCTGCGGGCCGGCGGCAAGGGCGACGTCGAGTCCCAGCTCGACCACGCCTTCGCGATCGTCCGCGACACCTTCGGCTCCGGGATCGCCGCGGGCCGCGCCCCGGCCGCGGTCGAGACGACCGTGCTGACCTCGACGGCGGCCCCGCTCGCGCCCGCCGGTGCGAACGGGAAGGACCCGCACGAGGTGGTGGTCGCGGTGGCGCGGACGGACGCGCCGCTGGACGACGTGATGCGGACGATCGAACGCGCCCTCCAGAACCGGGGTGCCACCCGCTCCGACCGCGACTGACCCCGCCCGGTCCGGACCCGCCGCACCTGAGGCAATCCCCCGACGTCTCGCGCCTCTTGACGCTCGGCCATCCCTTTCCTGCGCTCCGCACCGTTGGCTCCACGCACCACGACGGCCGCCCCGGCCAGCCCGGGGCGGCCGTCGCGCGTCCGCTCATCAGTGCCGCACGGCTGACAGCCGAGCGAAAATCATGGCACGCAGTGTCTTGTCACCTGGCACGGCGTGCCATACGGTGAAGTCGTCCGGGCGGCCGGCGCTCGGGAACCCCACGCACGCCGGCTGTCCCCGCGAACGATCGCGTTCATGCGTCCGGACGCCTGCGTCACAGGCTCCCGACCGCGCCCACCAGCGCAGTCGAACCAGCACCACCCGCCGAACCGACGGCACACCTCCACAGCAGCAGCACCGCCCCCTCACCCTCTCTTCGGGGGGATCCGGAGACGATCCCCCCGACGCGCTTCGCCGGAGGCAACACCGTGAAGGAAATCCTGGACGCGATCCAGTCGGCCGACGCCACGCCGGCGGACTTCGCCGCACTGCCCCTGCCCGAGTCCTACCGCGCGGTCACCGTGCACAAGGACGAGGCCGAGATGTTCGCCGGCCTGGAGAGCAGGGAGAAGGACCCGCGCAAGTCGCTCCACGTGGAGGACGTCGCGGTCCCCGAACTCGGCCCCGGCGAAGCCCTGGTGGCCGTGATGGCCTCCTCCGTGAACTACAACTCCGTGTGGACCTCGATCTTCGAGCCGCTGTCCACCTTCTCCTTCCTGGAGCGCTACGGCCGCCTCAGCGAACTCACCCGGCGCCACGACCTGCCGTACCACGTCATCGGCTCCGACCTCGCGGGCGTCGTGCTGCGCTGCGGCCCCGGGGTGAACGCCTGGCGGCCCGGCGACGAGGTGGTGGCGCACTGCCTGTCCGTGGAGCTGGAGTCCAGCGACGGCCACAACGACACCATGCTCGACCCCGAGCAGCGGATCTGGGGCTTCGAGACCAACTTCGGCGGACTCGCCGAGATCGCGCTCGTCAAGTCCAACCAGCTGATGCCCAAGCCGGCCCATCTGAGCTGGGAGGAGGCCGCGGCGCCGGGCCTGGTGAACTCCACCGCGTACCGCCAGCTCGTCTCCCGCAACGGCGCCCAGCTCAAGCAGGGCGACAACGTGCTGGTCTGGGGGGCGTCCGGCGGGCTCGGCTCGTACGCCACCCAGTTCGCCCTCGCCGGCGGCGCCACCCCCATCTGCGTCGTCTCCTCCCCGGAGAAGGCGGAGATCTGCCGGTCGATGGGCGCGGAGCTGATCATCGACCGCAACGCCGAGGGCTACCGCTTCTGGACGGACGAGGGCGTGCAGGACCAGCGCGAGTGGAAGCGGTTCGGCAAGCAGATCCGGGAACTCACCGGCGGCGAGGACGTCGACATCGTCTTCGAGCACCCGGGCCGGGAGACCTTCGGCGCGAGCGTGTACGTCACCCGCAAGGGCGGCACCATCGTCACCTGCGCCTCGACCTCCGGCTACACCCACGAGTACGACAACCGCTACCTGTGGATGTCGCTGAAGCGGATCATCGGGTCGCACTTCGCGAACTACCGGGAGGCGTGGGAGGCCAACCGGCTGGTCGCCAAGGGCAAGATCCACCCCACGCTCTCCCGGGTGTACCCGCTGGCGGAGACCGGCCAGGCCGCGTACGACGTCCACCGCAACCTCCACCAGGGCAAGGTCGGCGTCCTGGCCCTCGCCCCGCGCGAGGGGCTCGGCGTCCGCGACCCCGAACTGCGCGCCCGTCACCTCGACGCCATCAACCGGTTCCGCACCGCACCCGCCGGGTCGACCGCACACCACAGCGCCGCGTGACGAAAGGGTTGGGGACACCTCGATGACCGAACGCCACAAGGACCGGCCGTGGCTGATGCGCACCTACGCTGGCCACTCCACCGCCGAGGCGTCCAACGCGCTCTACCGGCGCAACCTCGCCAAGGGCCAGACGGGCCTGTCGGTCGCGTTCGACCTGCCCACCCAGACCGGGTACGACCCCGACCACGTCCTGGCCCGCGGCGAGGTCGGCCGGGTCGGCGTCCCCGTCGCCCACCTCGGCGACATGCGGCGACTGCTGGCGGACATCCCGCTGGAGCAGATGAACACCTCGATGACGATCAACGCCACCGCGATGTGGCTGCTGGCGCTCTACCAGGTCGTCGCCGAGGAGCAGGGCACCGACGTCGCCGCGCTCCAGGGCACCACGCAGAACGACATCGTCAAGGAGTACCTGTCGCGCGGGACGCACGTCTTCCCGCCCGGCCCGTCGCTGCGGCTGACCACGGACATGATCGCGTACACCGTGCACCACATCCCCAAGTGGAACCCGATCAACATCTGTAGCTACCACCTCCAGGAGGCCGGGGCCACGCCCGTCCAGGAGATCAGCTACGCCATGGCCACCGCCGTCGCCGTGCTGGACGCGGTCTTCGACTCCGGCCAGGTGCCGGCCGAGCGCCGCGGCGAGGTGGTGGCCCGGATCTCGTTCTTCGTGAACGCGGGCGTCCGCTTCGTCGAGGAGATGTGCAAGATGCGCGCCTTCGGCCGCATCTGGGACCGGATCACCCGGGAGCGGTACGGCGTGGGGGACCCCAAGCAGCGCCGCTTCCGCTACGGCGTCCAGGTCAACTCCCTCGGGCTGACCGAGGCCCAGCCGGAGAACAACGTCCAGCGGATCGTCCTGGAGATGCTGGCGGTCACCCTCTCCAAGGACGCCCGGGCCCGGGCCGTACAGCTCCCGGCCTGGAACGAGGCGCTGGGCCTGCCGCGACCCTGGGACCAGCAGTGGTCGCTGCGCATCCAGCAGGTGCTCGCCTACGAGTCCGACCTGCTGGAGTACGACGACATCTTTGCCGGCTCCCACGTCGTCGAGGCCAAGGTGGACGCGCTGGTCGAGCAGTGCCTGGCCGAGATGGGGCGCATCGAGGAGATGGGCGGCGCGATGGCCGCCGTCGAGTCCGGCTACCTCAAGTCGCAGCTGGTGGCCTCGCACGCCGAGCGGCGCGCCCGGATCGAGGCGGGCGAGGAGAAGATCGTCGGGGTGAACGTCTTCGAGACCACCGAGGACAATCCGCTCACCGCCGACCTGGACACCGCGATCATGACGGTCGACCCGGCGAACGAGGCCCGGGTGGTCGCGGCCCTGCACGCCTGGCGCGAGGGCCGGCACGAGCCGCGCGCCGTCGAGGCCCTGGCGGCGCTGAAGAAGGCGGCGGCCGGCACGGACAACCTGATGCCCGCGACGCTGGAGTGCGCCCGCGCCGGCGTCACCACCGGCGAGTGGGCCTGGGCGCTGCGCGACGTCTTCGGCGAGTTCCGGGCCCCGACCGGGGTCTCCGGCGCACCGGTCGCCGTCGCCGCGGCGCCCGGCACGCCGCTGGCGCTGGTGCGCAGCAAGGCGGCGCACACCGCCCGGGAGCTGGGCGTGGGCCGGCTGCGGCTCCTGGTGGGCAAGCCGGGCCTGGACGGGCACTCGAACGGTGCCGAGCAGATCGCCGTACGTGCGCGGGACGCCGGCTTCGAGGTGGTGTACCAGGGCATCCGGCTCACCCCGGAGCAGATCGTTGTGGCCGCGCTCGCCGAGGACGTGCACTGCGTCGGGCTCTCCATCCTCTCCGGCTCGCACGCCGAGCTGGTTCCCGACGTGCTGGCGCGGCTGCGTGCGGCGGGCGCCGGCGACGTCCCGGTGGTCGTCGGCGGGATCATCCCGAGCGCCGACGCCGCCGATCTGCGGGCGGCCGGCGTGGCCGCCGTCTTCACCCCGAAGGACTTCGGCATCACCGAGATCATCGGTCGTATCGTCGACGAGATCCGCACCGCGAACGAGCTCGACCCCCTGGAGGTCCCCGCATGACCCGCCCGTCCACCGACCGTCCGCTCCGTCCGCGCCGCTCCTGCCTGGCGGTGCCCGGATCGAACCCGCGCTTCCTGGAGAAGGCCCAGGGCCTCGCCGCCGACCAGGTGTTCCTGGACCTGGAGGACGCGTGCGCGCCGCTCGCGAAGCCCGAGGCGCGGCACACGATCGTGAAGTACCTGAACGAGGGCGAGTGGGGCGCCAAGACCCGGGTGGTGCGCGTCAACGACTGGACCACGGAGTGGACCTATCGCGACGTGGTGACCGTCGTCGAGGGCGCGGGCCCCAACCTGGACTGCATCATGCTGCCCAAGGTGCAGGACGCCCAGCAGGTCGTCGCCCTGGACCTGCTGCTGACCCAGATCGAGAAGACCATGGGCTTCGAGGTCGGCCGGATCGGCATCGAGGCGCAGATCGAGAACGCCCGCGGTCTGGTGAACGTGGACGCGATCGCCGCCGCCTCGCCCCGGCTGGAGACGATCGTCTTCGGCCCGGCGGACTTCATGGCGTCGATCAACATGAAGTCGCTGGTGGTGGGCGAGCAGCCGCCCGGCTATCCGGCGGACGCGTACCACTACATCCTGATGCGGATCCTGATGGCCGCCCGGATGCACGACCTCCAGGCGATCGACGGCCCCTACCTCCAGATCCGGAACGTGGACGGCTTCCGCGAGGTGGCGGGCCGGGCGGCGGCGCTCGGCTACGACGGCAAGTGGGTGCTGCACCCGGGCCAGGTCGAGGCGGCGAACGAGGTGTTCTCGCCCTCGCAGGAGGACTACGACCACGCCGAGCTGATCCTGGACGCCTACGAGCACTACACCTCGGAGGCGGGCGGAAGGAAGGGCTCGGCGATGCTCGGCGACGAGATGATCGACGAGGCCAGCCGCAAGATGGCGCTGGTGATCTCCGGCAAGGGCCGGGCCGCCGGCATGACCCGTACCAGCACCTTCACACCCCCTAAGGCGTGATCACCATGCAGTTCGGCCGCACCTTCGAGGAGTTCGAGGTCGGCGCCGTGTACAAGCACTGGCCCGGCAAGACGGTCACCGAGTACGACGACCACCTCTTCTGTCTGCTGACCATGAACCACCACCCGCTCCACCTCGACGCGCACTACGCGGAGCAGGCCACCGACTTCGGCCGCAACGTCGTCGTCGGGAACTACGTGTACTCGCTGCTGCTCGGGATGTCGGTGCCCGACGTGTCGGGGAAGGCCATCGCCAATCTGGAGGTCGAGTCGCTCAGGCACGTGGCGCCGACCTTCCACGGCGACACGATCTACGGGGAGACCACGGTCCTGGCCAAGACCCCGTCGAAGTCGAAGGCGGACCGCGGGATCGTGCAGGTGGAGACCCGCGGCCACAAGCAGGACGGCACCCTCGTCTGCGTCTTCCGCCGCAAGGTGATGGTGCCGACCGAGGCGTACGTCAAGGAGCGCGGCGGGGAGCAGGCCGGCCGCCCCGAGGTCAAGGAGCAGGGGGAGCAGGGATGACGCGACTCGCCCAGACGCACGGGCTCACCGACGTCCAGCAGGAGATCCTGTCGACGGTCCGTGGCTTCGTCGACAAGGAGATCCTGCCGGTCGCGACCGAGCTGGAGCACCGCGACGAGTACCCGACGCAGATCGTGGAGGGTCTGAAGGAGCTCGGGCTGTTCGGGCTGATGATCCCGGAGGAGTACGGCGGACTGGGCGAGTCCCTGCTCACGTACGCCCTGTGCGTCGAGGAGCTGTCGCGGGGCTGGATGTCGGTCTCCGGCATCGTGAACACCCACTTCATCGTCGCGTACATGCTCAAGCAGCACGGCACGCAGGAGCAGAAGGACGCCTATCTGCCGCGGATGGCGCTGGGCGAGGTGCGCGGCGCCTTCTCCATGTCGGAGCCGGCGCTCGGCTCGGACGTGTCGGCGATCACGTCCAAGGCGGTCCGGGACGGCGACGAGTACGTGCTGACCGGCCAGAAGATGTGGCTCACCAACGGGGGCACGTCGTCCCTGGTGGCGGTGTTGGTCCGCAGTGACGAGGGCCAGCCGCAGGACGCCCCGCCGCACCGGTCGATGACGACCTTCCTGATCGAGAAGGAGCCCGGCTTCGGCGAGGTCCGCCCCGGTCTGACCATCCCGGGGAAGATCGACAAGATGGGGTACAAGGGCGTCGACACCACCGAGATGATCATGGACGGGCTGCGACTGCCGGCCGGCCAGGTCCTCGGCGGCACCACGGGCCGCGGCTTCTACCAGATGATGGACGGCGTCGAGGTCGGGCGGGTGAACGTCGCCGCCCGCGGCTGCGGGGTCGCCCGGCGCGCCTTCGAGCTGGGGATCTCCTACGCCCAGCAGCGGCACACCTTCGGCCGGCCGATCGCCGAGCACCAGGCCATCCAGTTCAAGCTGGCGGAGATGGCTACCAAGGTGGAGGCGGCCCATGCGATGATGGTGAACGCTGCACGCAAAAAGGACTCCGGGGAGCGAAACGACCTGGAGGCAGGGATGGCGAAGTACCTGGCGTCGGAGTACTGCAAGGAGGTCGTCGAGGACGCGTTCCGTATCCACGGCGGTTACGGCTTCTCCAAGGAGTACGAGATCGAGCGGCTGTACCGTGAGGCACCCATGTTGCTGATCGGTGAAGGCACCGCCGAAATCCAGAAAATGATCATTGGTCGTCGGTTGCTGGAGGAGTACCGACTCCAGGGATGAATGTCGCGTTCCAGGGGATTTGCCCCCGTCGGTGGCGCGAAGTAGGTCACATCCCGCCATCAGCTTCCCGCCGCCGACTGGGCTGCTGGCTTTCCCAGTTGCTCCTCGCAACCGCTAGCATCGGCCGGAAAGCCGCCGTCCCCCTTACCCGCGCGGCATTCATCCGCTACGAAGGTCATCCATGCCCCACAGCCAAACCTCTGCACCCCGTGACGGCGCCCCCAAGGGACGCCTCGTTGCCCGCGGAGCATCGCCGTGGCTTCTGCCGACCGTCGCCACCGCAGCCCTCAGCCTGGCCCGTGCGCGACGCTCCCGGAGCGCCGCGATCGTCGCCGTGCCCGCCACCGCGCTGGCGGCGGGCATGCTGTGGTTCTTCCGCGACCCCGAGCGTGAGATCGCCGAGGGCCGTGTGATCTCGCCCGCCGACGGCGTGGTGCAGAGCATCATGCCGTGGAAGGACGGCCGCACCCGCGTCGCGATCTTCATGAGCCCGTTGAACGTCCACGTCAACCGCGCCCCGCTGGCGGGCACGGTGACCTCCGTGGAGCACGTCCCCGGCGGCTTCGTGCCGGCGTTCAACAAGGAGAGCGAGCACAACGAGCGCGTCGTCTGGCACTTCGACACCGAACTCGGCGACATCGAGATGATCCAGATCGCCGGCACCGTCGCCCGGCGCATCGTGCCGTACGTCCCCGAGGGCACCAAGGTCGAGCAGGGCGAGCGGATCGGCCTGATCCGCTTCGGCTCCCGCGTCGACGTCTATCTGCCCGAGGGCATCGAGGTCGCGGTCGAAGTCGGTCAGACCACGACGGCGGGGGTGACTCGCCTTGACCGTGGTTGATCCCGACACACAGAGCGGCTGGGCTGCCGAAGCCGATGCGGACGCCGACGGGGACACGGAGGAGATGCCCCTGTCGCTGCGCCTGTCGATAGCGGACACCCTCACCCTCGGCAACGCGACGTGCGGATTCATGGCGGTGTACTTCACCACCACCGGAATCCTCATCCCGCACCTCCAGGGCAGCGGGGAGTCCGGCATGGCGCGGCACAGCGCCGCGACGGCCGTGATCCTGATGCTGCTCGCCGCGATCTTCGACCTCTTCGACGGGCTCGTGGCGCGCAAGCTCCGCAGCTCGCCGATGGGCGCCGAGCTGGACAACCTCTCGGACCTGATCAGCTTCGGCCTCGCGCCCGCGTACTTCGTGCTGGTCTACGGGATGGTGGCGGACGATGCCCACCAGAAGGTCTCGGCGGTGGCCGCGATCGTGGTGCTGTTGGCGGTGGTGCTGCGGCTTGCGAGATTCTCCTGCGTGACGATGAAGGACGGCATGTTCCAGGGCATGCCGAGCCCCTTCGGGGCGCTGACGGTGGTCTCCATCGTCCTGCTGGAGCTGCCGTTCATCCCGACCCTGCTGGCGATCGTCGGCACGGCCTGGCTGATGGTGAGCCGGGTCGAGTACCCCAAGCCGCGGGGCGTCCTCGCGGTGGCGATGCTCGGCTGGATCGTCTCCGCGATGGGGCTGCTGGCGGCCTGGGCGTTCGACGCGCCCGGCGGGCTGCTGCTGCTCCAGACCGGCTGTGCGCTCCAGGTGGTGCTGGGCGCGGTGATCCCGCTCTTCGCCACCGCGCGGCGGGTGAACACCTTCCGCTACAACCGCCGGGAGGCGCGGGCGGCCCAGCTGCCCTGATCCACCGCTGTCGCCGGCCCCACCGGGCCGCGCGGAAGCCTTCGTAGCCGATGCAAGGGCCCGGGTGCACCAAGCGCCCGGGCCCTCGTCATGCGCGCCCGCTTCTGGGACCATCGGCTGTCATGTCAGGGGGAAAACTTCACCAGCTCTTCGAAGGGCGGGTGCGGGAGGGGCAGGACCGCACCGCCGTCGTCACCGACCGCGTCGAGCTGACCTACGGGCAGCTCGACGCCCGGGCCAACCGGCTGGCCCACCACCTTCTCGACGTCGCGCACCTGGAGCCGGGGGACCTGGTCGCGATCCGTACGCTGCGCGCGCCCGACGTGCTCGTGGCGGCTCTCGCGGTGCTCAAGGCCGGGGGCGTCTTCGCCGTCGCGTCGCCCAGCAGACCCGAGCCGAAGGCCCTGACCGGGGCCCGTGCCGTGATCAGCAACCTGGTCCACTCGGGCCGGCTCACCGACCTGCCGGACAAGCCGCTGATCCTGCTCGACGGCCATGCGGCGGCGATCGAGGAACAGCCCGCGGTCCCGGTCGACGCGCCCGTAGGGGACGGAGCGTCGCTGCTCTTCACCGCGGGAACCAGCGGCAAGCCCAAGGCGGTGGCGGTCGGGCACACCCGCTTGACCGCCGCGTACGAAGCCTGCTCGGAGGTCTTCGGGCTGCGGCCGGACGACCGGGTGCTGGTCACCGGCCGCAGCGACACGCTCGCGTTCGCCGCGGGCTGGCTGCGCACCCTCTGCGCCGGGGCGACGCTGGTGCTCACCACGAGGGTGCCGTACACCGTCGCGGACACCGATCCCGCGACGGCCGCGGCTCTGCTCGCCGGCCCCCGGGTCGAGGGGCTGCGGCTGGTGGCAGTCGGCGGCGAACGGCTCCGGCTCGACGAGCACCTGCGCCTGGAACGCGCTCTCGCGCCCGGCGCGCGGCTGATCAGCGTGTACGGCACGGCGGAGGTCGCCGGCTGCGGAACCTGGTTCGAGACCGACCAGCTCCCCGGGCCGACGGTCCACCCCGAGCGGCACGTCTTCCTGGGCCAGCCCTTCACCGGGGTCCGCACGAAGATCCACGGCAAGCACATATGGCTGACGCCGCCGGACGGCGGGGACGCAGTGCCCACCGGTGACCTCGGACAGCGGCACGGCACGGGGCCGCTGGAGTACCTGGGCCGGATGGCCGACCGCTTCCGGCACGACGGTCGCCAGCTCAACCCGTATCTGATCGAGGCACGGCTCGCGACACACCCGAAGGTACGGGACGCGCTGGTCAAACGGTCGCAGCACGGTTCGCTGATCGCCTACGTCGTCCCGACGGCGCAGCAGTCGGCACCGCAGTTGGAGGCCGTACGGGCCCATCTGCGCGGCATGGGCCCGGCGACCGAGCTGCCCAGCGCCGTCATCAGCCTCACCGCGCTGCCGCGCACCTCGGCGGGCAAGCTGGACCGCGACGGGCTGGTCCTTCCGGCAGAACAGCACGCCGAAGAGACGACACGGCACAGCGGCAAGGGCGGGCCGGTGACGGCCAGCGACGTCCTGCGGACGGTCGGGGGGCTGATGGCCTTCGTCTCCTTCTTCGCCTCCCTCATCCTCACGGACGTCTTCTGGCCCGGCTCCACGGACCTGTCGATCGTGCCGAGCCCCTGGGCGGGCTTCTTCCGCGGCCTGTACTTCGCGGAGCACCTGGCCTTCGCGGCGGGCGTCGGCTTCCTGTTCGCCGGCCCCACCCTGATGCCCCGCACCGGCGCACCCCGCGCGTTGACGGCGGCGGCGCACCTGTCGATCGTCTATCTGCTGGCGTCCTGGTGGCCGCAGGACAACTTCTACCGCCTGGCGGCGAAACAGGACTGGGAGCGCCAGGCGGCGCTGGTCTACGCCTTCAACGTCCCGCTGATGCTGGCGGCGGCGGTGGTGGCGCTGTGGGCGGCGGTCCTGGGCGCGTCGTCCCGCGCGGACGAAGGGCGGTGACGTCGCGGCGCCCCGCGGAAGGCGTGCGCCCTGCCGGTGCCGGCCCGGCCCCGGGCCACTGGTCGTATCCGCCGTTTCCCTGCGGGGCGTTGGCCTCTGCGGACCGCGGATGGTTCTCGCGCAGTTCCCCGCGCCCCTGACATGCTCGCCATCCCCGCGGGCATAGGGCAGACGACTGAGCGCGAGGTCCCGCACACGGCCTGCGGTTGAGGGACGAGCGCAGCACAACAGGGGCGCGGGGAACTGCGCGACCAGCCATCCACGGTCCGCAGAGGCCAACGTCCCCGAAGGGAAACGGCGGATACGTCAGGGGTCCGGGGGGGGCGCTCACCCCGGCTCAGCGGAAGGCCCGCGCGAGCGACGCGCAGGACGTCTGCGTCAAGGACACCGCCGCGTCCAGGCGCGGCAGCGTGTGCGCCGCGAGGGCCACGCCGACGTACGGCTCCGGGTCGTACGCCGCGGAGGGGATCGTCGGGATCAGCACCGCGTCCACCCCGGCGCAGCGCTCCGTCAGCTCGGTGAGGAACGCGAGCAGTTCGCCGTCCGGCAGCCGTGCGCCGAGGTCGACGCGGTCGACGCAGCGCACCAGGTGGTCGCCGCCGCGGGTCTCGTCCAGGCGGAGTTTGAGCATGAAGGCGACGGACGGGCCGGTGAGCCGCAGGTTCGTCTCGACCGGGGCGAGCAGGTCGTCGTCCCCGGTCACGAAGTCCACGTCGAACCAGCCGCGGTACCCGTCCGCCGCCAGTGCGCGCCCCACCGCGCGGCCGAAGCGCAGGGCCGGCTCCGTGATGCGCTCCGGTACGGCACCGGGGCCGACGGTCGCGCCGCGGTACGCCGTGCCGTCGGGGGCGCCCATGTCCATGCTCGCCACGCCGACGTCGTGGACGGCGCCCCGGGCGTCGACGAGGCCGTCGTACGTGGGGTGGGTGCCGTCCCCGGAGACGTACTCCTCGACGAGGAGCGGGCCGCGCGGGAGGGAGAGTGCCCGGACGCGGCCGGTGGCGATCCGGGTGCCGGAGCCGCCCGCGCCGTGCGCGGTCTTGACGACCGTACGGGCGCCGATGCGGGCGCGCGCCGCGATCAGCCGGGCCGCGGCGCGGCGGGTGGGGGCGGGCCAGCGGTCGGGGACGCGGATGCCGGGGTGGTCGGGGGCGAGCCGCCGGAAGAGGGCGCCTGACTCCTCCTTGGACTCGTACCGCAGCGCCTCGGTGGGCAGTCGACGGCCGGAGAGCCGGGCCGCGGCGTCCGTGTGTCCCCAGGCGACGAGGGGCCGGTCGCGCCAGCGCTCCCCGAGGCCGCCCTGGGCGAGGAGCGCGGCCTCGTCGAGCCGGTCGTACACCTCGACCCGGGCCCAGCGCAGCTGTCGGGCGACCAGGTCGATCCAGCCGGCGGGGATGCGCGCGGGGAGCGCGACGGCGACGGGGTGGGGGCTGGCGAAGGCGGCGAGGCAGGCGTAGTGGTCCGCCGCCGGGAAGCGGCCGGGAGAAGCGGCGGGCCGCGGGCGTCGATCGGCCCCGGTGAACTGCGACTGGAACTCGGCGACGTTCCCCAGGTGGACCGCGCGCCGTCCGTCCGCCCACGCCCGGGCCCAGGGCGGCCGGGGCGGCAGGTCGACCGCGAGGCGGGGCAGCGCCCCGCCCGCGTCCGGCAGCAGGCGGGCGCCGAGCGCCCGGTAGAACCCGACGGCGTGCGGATCCGCGTCGACGCTCAGTGCGGTGAAGCCGAGGGCCCGGGCGTCCTCCAGGACGTGTGCGTACAGCGCCCTGCCGATGCCGCGCCCGATCGCCTCGGGGGCGACGAAGAGCAGTCCGAGCGCGCCGTGCGGCGGCTCGCCCTCCAGCGAGGCCACGGCGAGGAGCGCGCCGTCGTCCCCCTCCGCGACGACGATCCGGCGCGGTCGGACGTCCGCCGCGGTGACGGTCAGCTCCGGCCGGCACGCGGCGAGGAACGCCGCGTCGTACCCCCAGTGCGCCTTGGACCGCAGGACCAGGTCGGTGACGGCGTGCGCTTCGGCTTCGGTCGGCTGGGCCTCGCGTATCCACACGCGCGTGAGCGTAGCGGCACGCCCCTGGGACGGTCCGCCCCGCGCGGGGTACAACACCGGGCATGACGGGAGACTTCGAAACGCGTGCGTCGTCGGAGCCGGGCGGGCTGGCCGATCGGGTGCTGGGCGGCTGGCTCGGCCGGGTCGCGGGCAACATGCTCGGCAAACCGGTCGAGCGCGGCGACTACTGGACGCGGGCGCGCATCGACGCCTATCTGCGCCGTACGGACGCGCTCCCCCTGACCGACTACCTGCCCCCGCCGCCGGCGGACGCCGCGCCGGGCGAGTTCGACCTGCGCCGCGAGTGGCCGGAGTGCGTGCGCGGGCGGGTGCACGGCAGTTGCCGGGACGACGACGTGGACTACGCGGTCCTCGGGCTGCACCTGTTGGAGAGCCGCGGCTTCGGGTTCACGACGGAGCAGGTCGGCGAGGTGTGGCTGGAGCGGCTGCCGTACTTGCAGACGTTCACCGCGGAGCGGGTGGCGTACCGCAACCTGGTCGACGGCGTCGTCCCGCCGCTGACGGCCACGCACGACAATCCGTACCAGGAGTGGATCGGCGCCCTGATCCGGGCGGACGTCTTCGGCTGGACCAGCCCCGGCGCCCCGGACCGCGCCGCCGCGCTGGCGCGCCGGGACGCGCTGCTGTCGCACCGGGGGGACGGGGTGCACGGCGCGGTGTGGGCGGCGGCGACGATCGCCGCGGCCTTCACCGCGCCGGGGCCGCGCGCCGCCGTGGAGGCGGGCCTGCGGCAGGTCCCGGGACACAGCCGGTTCGCCCGCACGGTGCGGCACGTGATCGCCCTGCACGAGGCGGGCGCCGGGTGGGAGGAGGCGCTCGCGGAGTCGGAGCAGCGCACCCGCGGACTCGGCTGGATCCACACGGTGCCGAACGTCGCGGTGCTGGCCGCCGGACTGCTGTACGGCGAGGGGGACTTCACCCGCACCATCGCGCTCACGGTCCGCGGCGGCCTGGACACGGACTCCAACGGGGCCACGGCGGGGTCGGTGGCGGGCGTGCTGTGCGGCGCCGCGGCGCTGCCCGCGCAGTGGACGGAGCCCCTGGAGGACCGCTTGCGCAGCGCGGTGTTCGGCTTCGACGGCGCCCGGATCAGCGAGCTGGCGACCCGGACGGTCCGGCTGGCGTTGGAGGACGGGAAGGTGAGCAGCACTTAGGCTGCCCTTCGTGACCCAGGACAACAACAGCGCCAGCCCCAGCGCCGACGACAGCGCGTACGGCGCCTACATCGCTTCCCTGCCCCGTGTGCTCTCCGGAGCGGCGACCCTGCTCCGGGACGCCGAGGGGAAGGTCCTCGTCGTCGAGCCCAACTACCGCGAGGGCTGGGCCCTTCCCGGCGGCACGGTCGAGTCGGACGGCGGCGAGACGCCGCGGGAGGCGGCGCGGCGGGAGACGTTGGAGGAGATCGGGCTGGATGTGGAGCCGGGCAGACTCCTGGCGATCGACTGGGTGCGCGGGCCGTTGCGACCACCGGTCGTCGCCTTCGTGTACGACGGCGGGGTGCTGACGCCGGATCAGCTGTCGGCGATCCGGCTCCAGGAGGACGAGTTGCTGTCGTGGCGGCTGGTCGAGCGGGTGGAACTGGGCGGCTACCTGTTGAAGTCGCTGGGCCATCGGATCACCGCGGCGCTGGAGGCGCTCGACTCGGGCTCCGGGCCGGCGGAGTTGGTGGACGGCCTGCCCAGCGGGTGACCCACCGTCACGCTGGACGGGGCCAACGGGCGGTGATGCTTCGTCATGCGGACACGCAGGGGGCCCGGCGGGTGCCGGGAACAGCCGGATCCCCCTCCGCGTTGTCGCCACCACAGCACCACATGACCGCGTCGCCCCACGAGTCCATGGAGGACACCATGCCCGGAGAGAAGGCGATCATCTTCCGCTCCGACCCTTCGGAGCCCTTGCGGACCGGCCCGGACGGCGCCGTCACGCACGTCCTGACCGCGCCCACGCCGGCCGCCGCTGCGGCGCTGGCGGCGAAGTACGTCGAACGGGGCGTCGACACGGTCGAGTTGTGCGGTGCGACGGGCTATCCGTGGGCCGCGGCGGTTCAGGCCGCGGTGGGCGGCCGGGCCCGGGTGGGCACGGTGCTCTTCGGCTTCGAGTCGCTGCTCGACGTCGCCGACTACAAGCGGCGGGCGTCCGCGGGCGAGGCGCTGCGGGAGCTGTTCCTGTACGTCCAGCCGGGCGCCGACCCGGCCGTGGACCGGTTCGTCCGCTCCGAGGGCGCGTCCACGTCGCAGTTCGTGGCCGTCCCGGAGGCGGCGGCGGGTGCGGCCGTCGCCGCCGAGTTCGCCGACGGCATCCAGCTGATCGAGTTGTACGGCGCGTGGGAAGCGGGGGACGTGGCCGCGGTGATCGAGGCCGTGGGCGAGCGCGTCCCGGTGGGCGTCGTCAGCTATCCGACGCCGTCCCCGGCCGCGCGGCCCGCCGCCTGACGAACCGCCGCGGCGACCGTCCCCGGCATCAGGTCAGCTTGCGCAGGAGTTCGGGCAGGGCCGTGCCGATGGGCTCGCGGACGACCTCGTCGGCGATGGCGTCGTACGGCGTCGGCTCCGCGTTCACGATGGCGACCCGCGCCCCGGCCTCGGCCGCCATCCCCGTCAGGGAGGCCGCCGGCTGCACCTGGAGGCTGGTGCCGACCGCGATGAAGACCTCGCAGGCGCGGGCGATCTCGATCGCCCGGCCGAGGACCGCCGGGTCCAGGGACTGGCCGAACATCACCGTCGCCGACTTCAGGATCCCGCCGCAGACGAGGCACGGCGGGTCCTCTTCGCCCGCCTCGACCCGCGCCAGCGCGTCGGCCATGGGCGAGCGGGCGCCGCACTCGGTGCACAGGGCCGTCCGGGCGGTGCCGTGGAGCTCCAGGACCTTGCGGTCCGGCAGGCCCGCGGCCTGGTGGAGCCCGTCGACGTTCTGGGTGACGACCCGCACCGCCATGCCCGGCCGCCCCGCCAGCTCCACGATCGCGTGGTGCGCCGCGTTCGGCCGCGCGTCCCAGGTGGCGCTGGTGCGCCGCACCTGCCAGGCGCGGCGCCGGATCTCCGGGTCGGACATGTACGCGTCGTAGGTGACCAGCTTCTCGGCCTCCGGGTCACGCCGCCACAGGCCGTTGGGGCCCCGGTAGTCGGGGATGCCGGAGTCGGTGGACACACCGGCGCCGCTGAGGATCGCGACGAGAGTCATACCGGCGACGATAGGCGGCCCGGACGGAGACGGGCGAACGGTTTGTGCTACCGCGACGGCCCTCAGAAGAGCGCCTGGGCAGTGCCGGGCGCGTCGGGCGCCTCGAAGGCCAGCAGCCGCTGCTTGCGGTCGAGCCCGCCGCCGTAGCCGATCAGGCTGCCGGTGGAGCCGATCACCCGGTGGCACGGCACGATGATGCTGACCGGGTTCTTGCCGTTGGCCAGCCCGACCGCGCGGGAGGCGTTCGGGTTGCCGAGGTCGCGGGCGAGTTCGCCGTACGTCCGGGTCTCGCCGTAGGGGATGCGCACCAGTTGCTCCCACACGCGGCGCTGGAAGTCGGTGCCCGCCAGGTTCAGCGGCAGGTCGAACTCGGTCAGCTCGCGGGCGAAGTAGGCGTCGAGCTGGCGGACCACCTCCCCGAAGGGTTCGTCGGCCGGCTCGCCGAACGCCTCCTCGGCGGGGCGGTGGCGCTGGTCGGTCATGTAGAGGCCACTGAGGACGCCGTCGGTGGCGACGAGCGTCAGCGGGCCGTACGGGCTGTCGACGATCATGTGCTGCCTGGTCTGCCTGGTCTGCCTGGTCACTGGGGAGGGTCCTCTGTCTCGCGGGTGCTGCGGTCGTCTCGGGCGGTGGCTGCGGGCCCCGGCGGGCCGGGCCGTCACTCCGGGAGGTGGTTGACGGGGTGGTCGTCGGTGGCCCACAGGTACTGGACCGCGTACGCCCGCCAAGGCCGCCAGCCGACGGCGTGGGCGGTGAGCGCGGCCGGGGTCGCGGGCAGCCCGAGGCCGGCCGCGGCCCGGCGCATGCCGAGGTCGGTGGGGAGGAAGGCGTCCGGGTCGCCGAGCGCGCGCATCGCGATGACCTCGACGGTCCACGGGCCGAAGCCGGGCAGCTCGGCCAGTCGGGCGCGGGTGGCGTCCCAGTCGCTGTCCACCCCGAGCCGCAGCGAGCCGTCGGCGAGCGCGGCGACGAGGGTGGTCAGCGTGGTGCGCCGGGTGCGGGGCAGCGCCAGGGCCCCGGGGTCGAGACCGGCCAGCGCCCCGGAGGTCGGGAAGAGGTGGGTGAGCCCGCCCTCGGGGTCCTCGATCCGCTCGCCGTGCGCGGTGACCAGCCGTGCCGCGTGGGTGCGGGCGGCGGCCGTCGACACCTGCTGCCCGAGCACGGCCCGTACGGCGAACTCGTCGGCGTCCACCGTCCGCGGCACCCGGCGCCCCGGCGCCCGGTCCACCAGGGGCCGCAGCAGGGGGTCCGTGCGCAGGTGGTCGTCGACGGCGACGGGATCGGCGTCCAGGTCCAGCATCCACCGGCACCGGCTGATCGCGATGGTCAGGTCCCGGGCGTCGGTCAGCGAGAGCCGGCAGGCGACGTGGTCGGGCCGCGGGCTCAGGGCGACGACGCCGTGCCCGTACGGGAGGCGCAGCGTGCGCCGGTACGCGCCGTCCCGCCACTCCTCCACCCCGGGCACGGCCGTCGCGGCGAGGTGCCCGAAGAGGTTGCTGGGGTTCAGCGGGCGGCGGAAGGGCAGCCGCAGGGCGATCACGCCCGGGGTCGGCGGGTGCGCCGGGTCGGTGCCGCGCTTCGCGGAGCGGGCCCGCAGCTCGCCGGGGGCCAGGGCGAAGACCTCGCGCACGGTGTCGTTGAAGGTGCGGATGGAGGCGAAGCCGGCGGCGAAGGCGATCTCCGCCATCGGCAGGGCGGTCGTCTCGATCAGCACCCGCGCCGTCTGCGCGCGCTGCGCCCGGGCGAGGGCGAGCGGGCCGGCACCGAGTTCGGCGCGGAGCTGGCGTTCGATCTGGCGGGTGGAGTAGCCGAGCCTGGTCGCCAGGCCCGGGACGCCCTCGCGGTCCACGACCCCGTCCCTGATCAGCCGCATCGCCCGGGCCACGGCGTCCGCGCGGGCGTTCCACTGCGGCGATCCGGGGCTGGTGTCGGGGCGGCAGCGCTTGCAGGCCCGGAAGCCGGCCTGCTGGCAGGCGGCGGCGCTGGGGTAGAAGGTCATGTTCTCCGGCTTGGGCGGCACGACGGGACAGCTGGGACGGCAGTAGATCCGGGTGGTCAGCACGGCGGTGAAGAACCAGCCGTCGAAGCGGGCGTCCTTGGACTGCACGGCGCGCACACAGCGCTCGGTGTCGGTGTGCATGCCTTCAAGGATGAGGCATCCGGCACCCTCGGGCTGGCGAGAAAACGACATGGCCCTTCGTCTGCCGGGACCCCGCCGTTTTGCGTGGGCCGCGTCAGTACCTGGCTGCGAGGGCGGCGCCGAACTCCACGTACGCGTACTCGCCGAAGAGCACGAACCGCACCTCGGCCACCGGCAGCAGGGCCGCCGCCCGCACCGTGCGGACCGCGACGCGGGCGGCGTCGTCCATGGGCCAGCCGTAGGTGCCGGTGGAGATCGCGGGGAAGGCGACGGTCTTGGCGCCGAGCTCCGCCGCGAGCACGAGCGCGTTGCGGTAGCAGGACGCCAGCAGCTCGCTGCGGTCGTGCTCGGGGGACCAGACCGGGCCCGCGGTGTGGATGACGTGCTCCGCGTGGAGCCGGCCCGCGGTGGTCGCCACGGCCTGGCCGGTGGGCAGGCCGCGGCCGTAGTGGGAGGCGCGCAGGGCCCGGCACTCGGCGAGGATCTCGGGTCCGCCGCGCCGGTGGATCGCGCCGTCCACCCCGCCACCGCCCAGCAGCGAGGTGTTGGCGGCGTTGACGATGGCGTCGACGTGCTGCTCGGTGATGTCTCCGCGCACGAGCACGATGGCGGGCTGCTGCGTCATGGCGTCATCATCCCACCGCTCCGGGTGCCCCCGGAGCGATTTCAACCGGTCGCGCGCAGCCGCCGCCAGACGGCCTTGGCGGCCCAGTGGCCGGACATGCCGTGGACCCCGGGGCCCGGCGGCGTGGCCGAGGAGCAGAGGAAGACGGCGGGGTGGGCGGTGGCGTACGGGACGCGGGCCAGCTTGGGGCGCAGCACGGTCTGGAGGCCGGCGTAGGCGCCGCAGGCGATGTCGCCGCCGACGTAGTTGGCGTTGTGGGCGGCGAGCGCGGGCGGCCCGGCGACGGCGCGGGCGAGCACCAGGTCGCGGAACCCGGGGGCGAAGCGCTCCAGTTGGCGCTCGATCACCTCGGTGGCGTCGCCCTCCCAGCGGGCGGGCACGTGTCCGTACGCCCAGAACACGTGCTGGCCCTCGGGCGCCCGGCTCGGGTCGACGAGGGTGGGCTGGGCGGTGATCAGGAACGGTCGCTCCGGCTCGTGCCCGCCGACGGCGGCGGCGAGCGCGGCTGCGATCTCCTCCGCGCTGGGCCCGATGTGCACGGTCCCGGCGGCGCGGGCCTCCGGCGCGGTCCACGGCATCGGCCCGGAGAGCGCGTAGTCGATCTTGAAGGCGGAGGGGCCGTAGCGGTAGCCGTCGTAGGCGCGGCCGAGGCCGGCGATGCGGGCCAGCGCGGTCGGCGAGGTGTCGAAGACGTACGCGCGGGCGGGCGGCAGCTCGTCCAGGCGCTTGACCTCGACCCCGGTGTGGACGGTGCCGCCGAGGGACCGCAGGTAGGAGGCGAGGGCGTCGGAGATCGCCTGGGAGCCGCCGCGCGGCACCGGCCAGCCACGGGCGTGCGCGGCGAGGGCGAACATCAGGGCGATCCCGGTGGTGGCGAGGCCGGAGGTGGGGGCGATGGCGTGCGCGGCGAGGCCGGCGAGCAGCCCGCGGGCCTTCTCGCCGCGGAACCGGCGCGCGGTCCACGTCGCCGGCTGGAGCGCGGTCAGCCCGAAGCGGACGAAGCGGTACGGGTCGCTGGGCAGCCGCTCCCAGGGGGTGCGCAGGAAGTCGGCGGCGACGGAGTCCCAGTGGCCGAGGTAGGGCTCGACGAACCGGCGGTACGCGCCGGCGTCCTCGACGCCGAGGGACATCGCGGTCTGGCCGACGGAGCGGTCGAGCACGGCCGCGGTGCCGTCGGGGAAGGGGTGGGCGAGCGCCAGCTCGGGCTGGAGCCACTCCAGGCCGTACCGGTCGAGCGGCATCGCGGCGAACGCGGGCGATCCGATGCCGAGGGGGTGCACGGCGGAGCACGGGTCGTGCCGGAACCCGGGGAGGGTCAGCTCTTCGGTGCGCGCTCCGCCGCCGATGGACTCCCGGGCCTCGAAGACGGCGACGGAGAAGCCGCGCCGGGCCAGTTCGACGGCGGCCGTCAGTCCGTTGGGGCCCGCTCCCACGACGACGGCATCGAGCATCGGCGGCACTTCGGACTCCTTCGTCGACCGAGGACAGCGACCTCAGGATATTCCGGCTCCCTCGGGCGCCCCAAGGGGCTCTCGTGATAATCGGGCGACCGGTGCGGACCGACGGGCGCCGCCGAAGGCCGACGGCGGGTCCGCACGGCCCTGACCGTCAGCCCCGGCCGGCGGTCAGGGCCGTGCGGACGCGCCGGGCCGTGTCCGCGTCGCGCGCCGCGGTGAAGGGGAGCTGGTTCCCGCCGCCGATGCGGAAGGGGGACCCGTCGAGGGTGAGGTGCGCCCCGCCCGCCTCGGTGACCAGCAGCAGGCCTGCGGCGTGGTCCCAGGCGTACTCCCAGGAGAAGGCGACGGCGTCCAGCTGTCCGCGGGCGATCGCCAGGTACTCCATGCCGGCGGAGCCGCAGGGGCGGGCGCGGATGCCGGGGACGTCGAGGCCGAGGAGGGCCTCCTTCTGCGCGGGGGTGGTGAAGTCGGGGTGGGACATGGCGACCGTGAGGTCCGCGCCCGGGGAGGGGGCGCCGGCGTGCAGGAGCGCGCCGTTGAGGCGGGCGCCGCCGCCGCGCACCGCGGTGGCGAGTTCGCCGAGGACGGGGGCGAACGTCCAGGAAGCGAGGAGTTCGCCGCGGTGCGCGAGGGCCACGAGAGTGCAGAAGCGGTCCTCGCCACGGACGAACTGCCGCGTGCCGTCGACCGGGTCGACGATCCAGACGGGTGCGTCGCCGCGGACCGCGTCGTACACCGCGGGGTCGGCGGTGACGGCTTCCTCGCCGACGACGACGGAGCCGGGCAGGATCGCGGTCAGGGCTGCGGTGAGGTGCTTCTCGGCCAGTTGGTCCGCGATGGTCACCAGGTCGTGCGGGCCGGTCTTCTGGACGATCTCGTCCGCGGCCAGTTGGCGGTGCCGGGGCATGATCTCGGCGGCGGCGGCCTCGCGGATCGCTTCCTCGACGTCGGACATCTTTCCGGAAAGCACATGATGCGTCACCCGTCCAGCTAAGCACGACGGCGCTGCTGACCTGCGCCGGGGCCCGGTGCTCGCTTCCCGCAGCGGTGGCGGGAGCTGCGCGAGCGAGGGGCCGAGGGGAAAAACCGCAGGCCCGACGCCCGTGCAGCAACTAGCCTGCGGAAACGTGGACCGATTCGGCGCCCCCTCCCCCGCGGTGCTCTCCTCCTTCGGCGCGCATGACGCCGCCGTGCCGCTGCCGGGCGGGCAGGGCACGACCTGGCGCGCCGGTGGGGTCGTGCTCAAGCCCGCCGCTTCGGCCGAGACTGCTTGGCGCGCGGGCGTCCTGCGGCACGTGTCCGAAGACGCGGGCTTCCGCGTCGCCCGTCCCCTGCCGGCGGCCGACGGTTCCTGGTCGAAGGGCGGCTGGGAGGCGTGGGCGCTGGTCGGAGGCGCGCCCGATCCGCACCGGGCGGACGACGTGGTGCGCGCCGGCGAGGCGTTCCACGTGGCGATCGCCGGGCTGCCGCGCCCGCACTTCCTGGACGTACGGGACCACCCCTGGGCGCGGGCGGACCGGCTGGCCTGGGGCGAGCGGGAGCTGACGCCCGACGCTCCGGGAGCGGACCTGCTGACCCCGCTGCTGGCGGCGCGCGAGCCGGTGTCCGTCCCGGCGCAGTTGGTCCACGGGGACCTGCTGGGCAATGTGCTGTTCGCGCCGGGGCGACCGCCCGCGGTCATCGACTGGGCGCCCTACTGGCGGCCGGCGGCCTGGGCGTCGGCGGTGGTCGTGGTGGACGCGGTGTGCTGGTGGGGCGCCGAGCGGTCGCTGGTGGAGCGCTGGTCGCACCTGCCGCAGTGGCGGCAGATGCTGGTCCGCGCGCTGGTGTTCCGGATCGCGACGCACTCCGAGCCGCTGACGACGGCGGAGCGGGACGCGTACGCGAAGGCGTGTGCCTGGGTGCTGTGAGTGCGTGAGGGGCGCCCAGGGCCCCTCTCAGGCCCTGTGGGGTCCGCAGGCTTGGCCGGGGCGTCGTCAGCCCGCCGTCGGGGCGTGCCGCTGCCGCCGCGCCGCGAGGCCGTCGACCAACAGGTCGAGCCCGAAGGCGAACTGCGGTGCGAAGTCCAGGCTGGTGAAGGTGGCCGTCAGATGGGGGTAGTCCCCCGCCCCCACCGCCTCGACCAGCACGGCCGGGCCGAGCGCCCCGGCGTCCGACGGGTCCACCGCGACCTGCTCCTCCAGGGTGTGCCCCACCGTGTACTGGGTGACCGCGAGCAGGGCCCGGGCCGCCTCCTCGTCGCTGAACCCGGCGGTGCGCAGCAGCCCGGCCGCGGACGGGCCCGCCGGCGGCCCGCAGCCGGACGTCCTGGTCGGCCGACGGATGCCGGACGTGGACGTGACCGTCGAAGGCTCCGCCGCCACCCGGGTGTACCAACTGTTCGCCCCGGGTCGTTTCGTCCTGCTGGACCTCACCGGGGGGGCGGGGCCTGCGCGAGGACGTCACGGCGGGTTGGGCCGGGCGCGTGGACACCGCCGTCGTCGACGAGTGCGCCGCCCATCCGGAGCTGACGGGCGCCAGCGAGGTCCTGGTGCGCCCCGACGGACACGTGGCCTGGGTGCACCGCGGCGCCGACGCCCCCGCCCGCCGCGCCGGCCGCGCCCGGGCCCTCGCCACCTGGGCGGGCCGGCCGGCGGAAGGATCGGCCGCCGCCGGTTGTTGACCCGTGCGGTTAGCGTTGGTCCGCAGGGACCGGGCAACGGTCCGGTCGCGGCGCCTGACAGGCGGAGGAGTACGGTGCACGGCGAATACAAGGTCCCGGGCGGCAAGCTGGTCGTCGTCGACCTCGACCTCGACGACGGAGGACGACTCAAGGACGTCCGGGTGAGCGGGGACTTCTTCCTGGAGCCCGACGACGCCATCGAGCGGATCGACTCCGCCCTGGAGGGCGCCCCCTCGGACACCGACACCGCCGGCCTCAGGGCCCGCATCGAGGGTGCGCTGCCCCCGTCGGCGATCCTCTTCGGCTTCACCGCCGAGGGCGTGGCGATCGCCGTGCGCCGGGCGCTGGCCCAGGCCACGGAGTGGAGCGACTACGACTGGCAGCTCATCCACGAGCCCCCGCAGCCGCCCGCCCTCCACATGGCGCTGGACGAAGTGATCACCGCCGAGGTGGCGGCCGGCCGACGGCCCCCGACGCTGCGCGTCTGGCAGTGGGACTCCCCCGCCGTCGTCATCGGCAGCTTCCAGTCCCTGCGCAACGAGGTGGACCCCGAGGGCGCGGCCCGCCACGGCGTGATCGTGGTGCGCCGCATCTCGGGCGGCGGCGCGATGTTCGTGGAGCCGAAGAGCACCATCACGTACTCCCTGTCCGTGCCCGAGGCCATGGTCTCCGGCCTCTCCTTCGCGGACTCCTACGCCTACCTCGACGACTGGGTCCTCGGCGCCCTCGGCGACATGGGCATCCGCGCCTGGTACCAGCCGCTGAACGACATCGCGACCGAGGTCGGCAAGGTCGCCGGCGCGGCCCAGAAGCGCATGGTCGGCCCGGACGGCGGCCCCGGCGCGGTGCTGCACCACGTGACGATGTCGTACGACATCGACGCCGACAAGATGACCGAGGTGCTCCGCATCGGCCGGGAGAAGCTCTCCGACAAGGGCACCAAGAGCGCGAAGAAGCGCGTCGACCCGCTGCGCCGTCAGACGGGCCTGCCGCGCGAGGCCGTCATCGAGCGCATGGTCGAGTCCTTCCGCAGCCGCTACGGCCTGGCGGAGGGCCGGCTCACCGCGGACGAACTGGCCCGCGCCCAGGAGCTGGTGCGCACCAAGTTCGCCAGCGAGGAGTGGACCAGCCGCGTCCCGTAGCGGCTGGGCCTACCGACGTACGCTCCCGCGGGGCGTACGTCGGGCAGGCGACCGCCGCCGACTTCCTCAGTACCCCTTGCACTCCGTCGGGTCCGGGGCGCCCGGCGGGTTCTTGATGCCGATCAGATCCGCCAGGTTCTTCCGGTACATCAGCTCCCAGCCCGCCTTGTCCGCCAGGACCTTCCGCACCGCGGAGCACACCTCGGCCTTCAGGACCGGCTGCCCGGGGAGCATCGCCACGCCGTAGTCCTCCGTGCCCTTGATGTTGTCCAGCCGTCGCACCTTCCCCGGGTTCTTCTTCGCGTACCCCGCGAGGATGACGTCGTCCGAGGCCACCGCGTAGACGTCGGTGCGCTTGTCCAACAGCTGCTCCAGACAGCGCTGGTAGGTGGCCGGCGGCGACTTCATCATGGTGAAGCCGAGGTCGGGCAGCACCGTCCCGTACGTCGAGTCCCGGGCGGTGCACACCTCCACGCCCTCCTTCTTCAGGTCGCTGGAGTCGTTGATCGTGTACTTGCTCGACTTCTCGCGCACCAGGAACCCCCGGCCCGCCGTGTAGTACGGGCCGGCGAAGTCGACCTCGCGGTCCTTCCTGATGCTGTACGAGGCGATGACGAGGTCCACCGACTTGTTCTTCAGGTAGCTGCTGCGGTTCTCGGTGGTGACCGGGACGAGTTCGACGTCGTCCCTGTTCGTGTACCCCATGTGATGGGCGACCGCGTAGGCCACGTCGATGTCGTAGCCCGCGTACGCGTCCTTCTCCCCCTTCACCCGCTCGCTCAGGCCCGGTTGGTCGTCCTTGACGCCGATCCGCAGCTTGGGGTGCGTTTGCTTCCACGTCTGCGTCGCGGCGCCGCCGCCCCGGCCGTCCGAGCCGGTGGCGCTGCCGTCCTTGTCCTTCTCGCCCGCGTCGGAGCCGTTCGTCACGAACCAGCCGGCGGTGGCCAGCAGCACCGCGCACAGGGCCGCCGCCAGCGCCTTCGGTCTCTTCCTCAGGGCGGACCGCAGGCGATTGCCCGCGGGCTCCGCGGGCGGCGGGGCGGGCCGAGACCGCTCGGCGGAACCGGTGCCCCTCGGCTCGGGTTCCGATCCGTGCACGGGCGCCGGCGGCGTCACCGCTTTGGCCGGGGTCGGGGGCGGCGGGGCGGCCAACACCTCGCGCAGCATCGCGTCCGCCGTGGCCGCGTCCAGGCGCTCGTGGGGATCCGGGTGCAACAGCCCCTGGATCACCGGGGTGAGGGGGCCGGCGTACTGCAGGGTCGGGTGCGGCGACTCCAGGATGCTCTGCTGGACCTCCCAGACCTCGCTGCCGGCGAAGGGGAGGCGGCCCTCCACCATCTGGTACAGCGTGATGCCCAGCGCCCACAGGTCGGAGGCGGGGGTGGGGCCGCGGGAGCCGGGGGCGAAGAGTTCGGGCGCCATGTACGGGGGCGTGCCGATGACGCTGCCGGACCGGGTCAAGGGGGTCGCGCCCTCGAACGTCGCGATCCCGAAGTCCACCAGGATCACGTGCCCGTCGTCCCTGACCAACACGTTGCCCGGCTTCACGTCGCGGTGGACGACCGACTCCGCGTGCACCGCGGCCAAGCCCTTGAGGATCTGGTGGCCGATGTGCGCCGCCCTCGGCACGGCGAGCACCTGCTGCGCGCGCAGCAGGGACGCGAGCGACCCGGCGTCGAGCAGCTTCATCACGATCCAGACCTGGTTGTCGGTCTCGACCTGGTCGTGGACCGTCACCACGTTCGGATGCTCGATCTTGGCGATCGCCTCCGCCTCCCGGCGCGCCCGCGCCATGGCGGCGGCCTGGGTGTCAGCGGTCATCGCGTTCCGGTCGAGCAGCCCCTTGACGGCGACGAATCGGCGCAGCCGCAGGTCACGGGCCTTCCACACCTCGCCCATGCCGCCGCTGCCGACCGGCTCCAGCAGCTCGTAACGGCCCTCGATCACCACATTGGGGCGGTCGGGCGCGGGTGCTTCGTCGGGCTGAGTCCGGGGCCACCGCTGCGTCGCCCCGGATTCCGCGTTCTGAGGGGAGTTCCCCGCCCGGCGGTCGTCGGCTCCACCGCTGGCCCCGGCCCTGTCTTCACCTTGCATGTGCCCCCCTTGCTACCTGGACCAGGCAAACAGTAGACGCTCAGTCAAAGGGGCGCAGAGAGAGGTGAGATGAAGGTTCCCGAGGAACTGGGCGACACCGTGGGGACACCTCGTCCGCTCGACGTTCCCCCTTGGCCGGCGCTCAGCCGATGCGCGCCCCCGCGCCGCTGACGCGGACGCGCGCATCGCCCGCGCGCAGCGTCACCGTCAACTCGCCGGGGCGGCCCAGGTCCTCGCCCTGGTGCAGGGTGAGGACGGCGTCCGCGGGGACCAGGCCCAGCTCACGGGCGTACGCACCGAACGCGGCAGCCGCGGCGCCGGTCGCCGGGTCCTCGACGACGCCGCCGACGGGGAACGGGTCACGGACGTGGAAGACGGTCGCCGACTCCCGCCACACCAACTGGAGGGTGGTCAGGTCCAGACGGTGCATCAGCGCTTCGAGGCGCGCGAAGTCGTAACTGAGGTCCGCGAGGCGCGCGCGGGTGGCCGCCGCGAGGACGAGGTGGCGGGCGCCGGCGAACGCGACCCGGGGCGGGAAGGCCGCATCGAGGTCGGCGGCCGGCCAGCCGAGCGCGGCGAGCGCCTCCGTCAGGTCGGCGTCGGCGATCTCCTCGACGGACGGCTCGACGCTGGTGAGCGTGGCCCGGACCGTCCCGCCCTCCTCGGTCACCTCGACCGGCACGGTGCCGGCGCGCGTCGCGAACACCAGCTTCCCGGGGCCCGTTCGCTCGGCGAGGGCGACGGCGGTCGCGACGGTGGCGTGCCCGCAGAACGGCACCTCGGCCCTGGGGCTGAAGTAGCGGATGCCGTACGCCCGCTCCTCCCCGTCGCCGAGGCCCGTGGGGGGTGCGGTCAGGAACGCGGACTCCGAGTACCCGAGGTCGGCGGCGACGGCCAGCATGTCGCCGTCGTCGAGGCCGGTGGCGTCCAGGACGACGCCCGCGGGGTTCCCGCCGTCGGGGTCGCTGGAGAAGGCGGTGTACCGCAGGACCTCGGGCCGGGGCGCGTTCGTCGTCATGCTGGTGGCAACCGGGGACGGTCCCGCCGCTATTCCTGGTCAGGTGTTGACGGCTGGGATGACCTGGTCGCCGTAGACGTCGACGACGTGCTCCCGGGCGTCGTGCATGGCGTAGACGGCGAACTGGTCGACGCCGAGGTCCCGCAGGGCGCGGAGCTTTTCGACGTGGGCCCCGACGGGGCCCACGAGGCAGAAGCGGTCCACGATCTCGTCGGGGACGAAGTCGGTGTCGGGGTTCCCGGCGCGGCCGTGGTGGCGGTAGTCGTAGCCGTGCCGGTCCTTGATGTACGCGGTCAGCTCGTCGGGGACCATCGACGAGTGCTCGCCGTACTTGGCCACCAGGTCGGCCACGTGGTTGCCGACCATGCCGCCGAACCAGCGGCACTGGTCCCGGGCGTGGGCCAGGGCCCCGGGCGAGTCGTCGGCGGTGACGTAGGCGGGGGCGGCGACGCAGACGGTGAGCGCGGCGGGGTCACGGCCGGCGTCGGCGGCGGCCCGACGGACGGCCTTGACCATCCACTCGGTGAGGAAGGGGTCGGCGAGCTGGAGGATGAACCCGTCCGCCCGCTGCCCGGCCAGGGCCAGCGCCTTCGGCCCGTACGCCGCCATCCACACCGGCAGCCGGCCGTCCTCGATCCACGGGATGCGCAGTCGGGTGCCGTCCACCTCCGCCTCGCGGCCCTCCGCGAGGTCGCGGATCACCTCGATGGCCTCGCCGAGGCGGGCCAGGGTGTTCGGCCGGCGCCCGGCGACCCGCATCGCGGAGTCGCCGCGCCCGATGCCGCAGACGGTGCGGTTGCCGTACATGTCGTTCAGGGTGGCGAAGGTGGACGCGGTCACCTCCCAGGTGCGGGTGCCCGGGTTGGTCACCATCGGCCCCACGACCAGCCGCTGCGTCTCGGCCAGGATCCGGCTGTGGATGACGAACGGCTCCTGCCACAGCACTGCCGAGTCGAAGGTCCAGCCGTAGCCGAAGCCCTTGCCCTCGGCGCGGCGCATGAGGTCCACCACCTGCGAGGCGGGCGGGTCGGTTTGCAAGACGAGTCCGAAGTCCATGCCGGCGGCTCCTTACGTCCACTTACAGGTACTGGCAGATGGAGCGGGGGACGAACGTGCCGTGGCCGGCGCGACCGGTGTACTCGCCGCGGTCGACGACCAGTTCGCCGCGGGACAGGACGGTGTCGACGCGTCCGGTGATCCGCCTGCCCTCGTACGCCGAGTAGTCCACGTTCATGTGGTGCGTCCGGGCGGAGATGACCTGCTCGGCGTGCGGATCGTAGAGGACCACGTCGGCGTCGGCCCCCGGCGCGATGGTGCCCTTCTGCGGATAGAGGCCGAACATCCGGGCCGGGGCCGCACAGGCGATCTCGATCCAGCGCCGACGACTGATGTGCCCGTCCACCACGGCCTGGTGGAGCAGGTCCATGCGGTGCTCCACCCCCGGCAGCCCGTTGGGGATCTTGGAGAAGTCCCCGCGGCCCAGCTCCTTCTGCCCGCGGAAGCAGAACGGGCAGTGGTCGGTGGAGACCACCTGGAGGTCGTCTCTGCGCAGCCCCCGCCACAGCGCCGCCTGGTGCTCGCGGGGGCGCAGCGGGGTGGAGCAGACGTACTTGGCGCCCTCGAAGGCGGGTTCCGCGAGGTTGTCGGTGGACAGGAACAGGTACTGCGGGCAGGTCTCCCCGAAGACCGGCAGGCCCTTGTGCCGAGCGGCGGCCAGCTCCTCCACCGCCTCCTGCGCCGAGACGTGGACGACGTACAGCGGGGCGCCCGCGACCCTCGCGAGCTGGATGGCGCGGTGGGTGGCCTCGGCCTCCAGCAGCACCTTGCGGACCTCGCCGTGGTGGCGCGGGTCGGTCTCGCCGCGCGCGAGGGCCTGTTCGACGAGCACGTCGATGGCGATGCCGTTCTCGGCGTGCATCATGATCAGCCCGCCGTTGTCCGAGGCCCGCTGCATGGCGCGCAGGATCTGCCCGTCGTCCGAGTAGAAGACGCCCGGATAGGCCATGAACAGCTTGAACGAGGTCACGCCGTGTTCGACGAGTCGGTCCATCTCCTTGAGGGTGCGCTCGTTGACGTCCGACACGATCATGTGGAACGCGTAGTCGACGGCGCACTTTCCGTCGGCCTTCTTGTACCAGGCGTCCAGGCCCGCCCGCAGCGAGTGGCCCTGCGACTGCACCGCGAAGTCGACGATCGTCGTCGTGCCGCCCCAGGCCGCGGCCCGTGTCCCGGTCTCGAACGTGTCCGAAGCGAAGGTGCCGCCGAACGGCAGCTCCATGTGGGTGTGCGCGTCGACCCCGCCCGGGATGACGTACTTGTGGGAGGCGTCGATGACGCGGTCGGCCGTCCAGCCCTGTGCGACGGAGGAGCCGTGCGCGGCGAGCGCGGCGATGCGACCGTCCTCCACCAGGACGTCGGCGTGGGTCTCCTCCGCCGCGGTGACGACCAGACCGCCGCGGATCAGGGTGCGGGTGCTGCTCATGGCTGGTGCGCTCCCTTTCGTACGTGGACCTGCGGTGCCGGTGTCGGCGTACGGTGCGGACGGGACGTCACAGGGCGTGCAGGGCCTGCTCCAGGACGGCCGCGCCCTCTTCCGCTTCGGCGACGGTGAGGGTGAGCGGCGGGGCGATCCGCAGGGTGCTGGTGTTGTGGCCGCCGCCCTTGCCGATCAGCAGCCCGCCCTCGCGGGCCGCTTCCAGCACGGCCGACGCCGCCTCCGGATCGGCGTGCTCCGTGCCCGGTCGGACCAGCTCGATGCCGATCATCAGGCCCCGGCCCCGCACCTCGCGGACCGCGGGCACGCCCGCGGCGACCGCCCGCAGCCGTTCGATCAGCAGCCCGCCGACGCGTCGGGCGTTGCCCTGGAGGTCGTGGTCCAGCAGGTACGCGAGGTTGGCGAGCCCCGCGGCCATGGTGATCGGCGAGCCGCCGAAGGTGGAGATGGAGTTGGCGTCCAGGGAGTTCATGACCTCGGCGCGGGCGACGACGCCGCCGACGGACATGCCGTTGCCGATGCCCTTGGCGAAGGTGAGGAGGTCGGGCGGGCCGTTGCGGGCATGGGCCTGCCAGCCCCAGAAGTGGTCCCCGGTCCGCCCCCACCCGGTCTGCACCTCGTCGGAGATCCACAGCACCCCGTGCCGGTCGAGGACCTCGCGGAACGCGGCGTACAGCCCGTCGGGCGGGGAGGTGAAGCCGCCGACGCCCTGGATCGGCTCGGCGATCAGCGCGGCGGGGGCGCGGGCGTGGCCGAGCAGGTCCTCCAGGTCGGCCACGCACGCGTCGATGAAGCGCTCGTCGGTCAGCGGGGCGTACGGGCCGCGGGTGCGCACCCCGCCGTGGACGTACAGCCGTTGCAGCGGGGACAGGCTCGTCGGTGACCAGCCGCGGTTGCCGGTGATGGACACGGTCGAGAACGAGCGGCCGTGGTAGCTGTTGCGCATCGCCAGCACCTGGTTGGTGCCGCGGTGGGCGGTGGCGAGCAGCAGGGCGGTGTCGTTGGCCTCGGTGCCCGAGGTGGTGAAGAAGACCCGGGCGTCGGGGATGCCGGAGAGCGCCGCGATGCGTTCGGCCAGCTCCACCATCGGCCGGTTGAGGTACAGCGTGGAGGAGTGCACGATCCGCGCCGCCTGGTCAGCCACCGCCTTGGTGACCTCGGGCAGGGCGTGCGCGGTCATGGTGGTGAGGATGCCGCCGAAGAAGTCGAGGTAGCGGTTGCCGTCCGCGTCCCAGACGTGCCGGCCCTCGCCGTGGGTGATCTCGATGGGGCGCCGGTAGTAGAGGGCCAGCCAGTCGGGCAGCACGGCCCGGTGCCGCTCGTGCAGCGGGGTGACGGAGTCGGTCACGGCTGCACCAGCCCCTGGTAGGCGTCGGGGCGCCGGTCGCGGTAGAAGGCCCACTGCTGGCGGACCTCGTCGATCAGGTCGAAGTCGAGGTCCCGGACGACCAGTTCCTCGTCCTCGTCGCTGGCGAGGTCGCCGACGAACCGGCCGCGCGGGTCGACGAAGTAGCTGGTGCCGTAGAAGTCGTTGTCGCCGTACTCCTCCCGGCCGACGCGGTTGATCGCGGCGACGAAGTACTCGTTCGCCACGGCCGCCGCCGGCTGCTCCAGCTGCCAGAGGTAGGCGGACAGGCCGCGCGAGGTCGCGGAGGGGTTGTAGACCAGTTGGGCGCCGCCGAGGCCGAGCTGTCGCCAGCCCTCGGGGAAGTGCCGGTCGTAGCAGATGTACACCCCGACCTTGCCGACCGCGGTGTCGAAGACGGGCCAGCCGGCGTTGCCGGGCCGGAAGTAGTACTTCTCCCAGAACCCCTTGACCTGGGGGATGTGGTGCTTGCGGTACTTGCCGAGGTAGGAGCCGTCGGCGTCGATGACGGCGGCGGTGTTGTAGTAGAAGCCGGCGCCCTCGACCTCGAACACCGGGACCACGACCACCATCCCGGTCTCCCGCGCCAGCTCCTGCATCCGCCGCACCGTGGGCCCGTCGGGCACGGGTTCGGCCCAGCGGTAGTGCTCGGGCTCCTGCACCTGGCAGAAGTAGGGGGCGTTGAAGACCTCCTGGAAGCCGATGACCCGGGCGCCCTGCTCCGCGGCGGCGCGAGCGTGCGCCTCGTGTTTGGCGATCATCGACTCCGTGTCGCCGGTCCAGGTCGCCTGGACGAGTGCGGCGCGTACGACATGGGCCATCTGCTGCTCCTTCGGCCGGGCGTCGGCGAACGCCGACCGTCGCAACGGCCCGTCGCGACGGCGCGTCGCCTCTACGCACGTAGACGCGGAACGTAGATGGAGAACGTAAGCCCCGTCACACACGGGGGCAAGACCATCGCCGCGAACGGGGGGTGCCGATCGCGTTTCACCCGGACGGCGGCCCCGCGGAGCCGCCGGCGTGCTCAGGCGCCGGCCGCGTCGTCGCCCAGGGTGACGGCGATGCCGGTGTGCGGGGTCCGACCGCGCCGTACGAGCCGGGCCGGGAGGTCGACGAGGGTGAACTGCCAGCCGTACTTGCGGGCGATGAGCGCCCGGACGGCGTCGGTGCCCGAGCGGTCGAGGAGGACGGCGGTGCCCTCCGCGGTGAGCGCGCCCTCCGCGACCTTGCCGCGCATGTCGCAGACGGCGACGGAGACCCGGTCGTCGTGGCGCAGCCGCTTGACCTTCCACGAGTCGCTGTTGGTCCAGACGTACAACTTCCCCGCGTCCTCGGCGAACCAGACGGGGGTGGCGACTCCGGTGCCGTTCTTCCGGTACGTCGTCACGCTGATGTAGCGCGCGGGGGCGAATGCGGCGGCTGCTGTCACGGGCCCGAGGGTACGCCGTCGGGACCCGCTCCGCCGCCCGGGGCGGTGAGCTCCTGCGCGGCCGACAGCTCCGACAGGTGTTCGCGCGCCCAGGCGCAGGCCACGTTCAGCGGACCGACCGCGGACCGGCCGAGCGCGGTGAGCCCGTACTCGACGCGCGGCGGGCTCTCCTCGTACGCGGTGCGGCTGACGAAGCCCTTGCGCTCCATCGCGCGCAGGGTCTCGGTGAGGACCTTGGGGGTGATCCAGTGCAGCGGCACCCGGAGTTCACCGAAGCGGCGCGGGCCGCCCTCCAGACAGCGCAGCACCAGGGCGGACCACTTGTCCCCGAAGCGGAAGGGCTGGATCGGGGCCAGGCAGGCGTCTTCGAACATGTCCCGGTGCAGGGGTTCCCGTACGGCGTCCATGCCCTCATGCTCCCCCACCGGACGGGGCGCCCGGCCCGGTACCGTTGAAGTAACCGGAGGGTGCCGCCGTACGGTCGCGGCCATGAGCGACGACATGACGCACACACAGGGAACGGGCGGCGGGGCGGCGGTCCTCGTCTTCGGAGCGGGCGGCCGGGTCGGCCGGGCCGCGGTCGCGGAGGCGGTGCGCCGCGGGCACCCGGTGACGGCGGTCGTACGGGACCCGGCGCGGCACCGGGACCTCGCGGGCGACGGCGTCACCGTGGCGCGGGGCGACGCGACGGACGCCGCGTCGGTGGCGGCCCTCGCACCGGGCCACCGGGCGGCGATCAATGCGGCGGTCCGAATGGACGTCGGCTCCGAGGAGTTCTTCGTCGGCGCGGCTAAGGCGATGGTCAGCGGGTTGGCGCAGGCGGGGGTACGGCGGTTCCTGGCCCTCGGCATAGCGTCCACGCTTGAAGTGTCGCCGGGCGTGCGGATGATGGACGGGCCGGACTTCCCCGAGCAGCACCGGGTGTTCTCGCAGGGGCACGTCGCGGAGTTCGACGCGCTGCGCGCCTCAGCGGACGCACTGGACTGGCTGATGGTCTGCCCGCCCCTGGAGCTGGCTCCGGAGGTCCCGCGCACCGGCCGCTACCGCACGGCCGACGGCACCCTCTTCGAGGGCGGCGGCCGGATCTCCCACGCCGACCTGGCGCTGGCCCTCCTCGACGAGGTCGAAGCCCCGCGCCACCACCGCATCCAGCTGGCCGTGTCCGCGTGACCGCCGGTCCCCGGCTCAGATCACGCGGAAGAGGTCCGCCGCGGCGTGCACGTCGGTGAGGTCGTCGACGGCGCGGAGGTTGTCGCACAGGGCGTCCAGCGCCGAGCCCGTCTCGGTGGCGCGCGGGGCGCCGATGGCGACGCCGAAGACGCGGAAGCCCAGCCGGCGCCGGACGTCCTGCCAGCCGCGCATCCACTCCTCGGTGACGTCGCACTCGTCGTCGGTGATCAGCACGATGTCGCCGCGGGCGCGCCCGGTGTCGGCGAACTCCTCCGCGAGGAGGTCGCCGGCGACCGACAGGGGCGTCTGGTAGCTGGTGCCGCCGCCGAGGAAGCTCTCCGCGAAGTCGAGCACGTCGGCGATGCCGGCGGGCCGGTCGGCCGGGAAGCGGACGACGTGGTGGCGGTCGGCGGAGGAGAACAGGATGCCCACGAAGTCCCGCTTGGCGCGGCGGGCCTGGTCCAGCAGCGCCAGCGCGCACGCCTTGGCCCACGCCTCCCGGGAGACGCCGCCGGGCCCTTCCACGTACATGGAGTGCGAGGTGTCCACGCAGGCGACGACGGCGCCGCGGCCGGTGGTCTGCTCGCCGCGGCTGTCGTACAGCATCAGCTCGCCGGCGGCGTAGCGGGCGGCGAACACGGCGCGCAGCTCGGGCAGTCCGAGGGCGACCAGTTCGGACGGGACGACGCGGGAGAGGTCGTCGCCGAGGGTGACGCCGACCAGTTCGCCGGTGGCGTGCTCCACCTTGCGGGCGCGTTCGCCGCTGGCCATCTGGCGGAAGCGGCCGATCAGTTCCGCCCACTGGGCGAGGCGGCTGGTGCGCAGCCGTTCGGCGAGTCGGGCGCGTTCGTCGTACGGCATGCGCTCCAGCTCGCCGGGGCCGACGCCCCAGGCGCGCATCAGCTCGGCCTCCTGCCGTACGGCCCTGGCGGCCTTCGCCGCCGCGTTCCGTGCGGCGCTGCGGACGCCGGGGGCTGCGGCGGCGAGGGCCTGCGCGGCGGCGTGCGCGGCCTGCCGGGCGGCGGAGTCGGCCGTCTCAGCGGCTTCGATCGCCCGCTCCACGGCCCCGTCGTCGCCATCGTCACCATCGCCGTCGTCGGAGGCTTCGGCGGTCTGCCGGAGCGCCCGGCTGACGGCGGCAGCCGCGCGTACGGCGTCCTGCTCGGCGCCGTGCGCCTGCTCGGCCCGCGCCTGGGCGTCCTTGACCCGATCCAGCAGCAGGCGCAGCTCGGACGCCTGGGCGAGCACGGCGAGGGCGGCGGCGTACGGGTCGCCGGCCGTCTCCCGGCGCAGCTCGGCGAAGCGCGGTGACTCCATCAGCGCGCTGATCACCTGGTGGTTGACGAGGTGGGAGGGGCGCATCTCGGCGGGCTGACGCACCTGCGGTGCGGCCTTGTAGGCGGCGAGGAAGACGTCGCCGAGGAGGTCGGCGGCGTGGTCGTGACGCTCGGCCAGCTCCGCCGCCAGTTCGCGCAGCCCGGCGGACTGCGCGAGGGTGTCCCGCCAGGCGATCGGGTCGAAGGCGTCGGCAACCACGCCCGCGGTGTGCGCCTCGTCCCCCCGGGAAGACCGGGCCAGCCACGTCCCGGACCGGCTCGCCAAGGCGTCGAGCCTGCTGGGTGTCGTCCTCATGCCCCTCCGATCGAGTTCCTCGCCCCCGCGGGAAGGGCTACGGACGAACGCGCTCCTGGCCGAACCCACGGCGCGGACGGGATGCGTCAGACGATGCCCTTGGCGTGTCCGCAGAGTAGCGTCGCCCGCTCCTCTCGGGCCCTCGCACCCTGCGCGCCCCAGCAAGATCCGCAGGCCACGCTGGGGGTCCCCCATGCCCTCCGGGCGTAGGGGGCAGGGCCACCCGCCGGGCCGCAGTGGCCAACGCTCCCGCGGGCCACGGCGGCTCGGTCCAGAGGCACGAGGGAGCACGGCTCACGGACCGCACCACGGTGCTCTCCAGAGCGCGGCCAAGGGCACAGCCGACAGACACGCCCTAGCTCTGCACCAGGCTCGCGTCCAGGCCGAGCGCTTCGGACAGCACCCGGGCGCGGACCGCGCGCTGGCGGCCGGTGACGCGGTCGATGGCCGCGGTGGAGCGGCCGGCGCCGGCCGCCTCGGCGCGCAGCTCCGCCAGTCGCCGGCCGGCGGTGGCGAGCTTGTTGTGCGCCTTGGTGATGACCCATTCGCTCAGGGCTTCGCGGGACTGCCCGGCCATCGCGTCCAGTTGGACCTCCAGCTCCTCGATGGCGTCGGCCAGGTCGAGCGCCTCCCGGGCGTCGGGGTTGACCAGGTGCAGCACCTCGCGCTCGACGGTCGGGCGCTCGGCCGGGGACGACCACAGCACATGGGTGAGCACCGACAGGTCGGTCTCGGCGACCGCCGGGCGGCCGTCGAGGTACGCGGACGCCTGGAGCAGCCCCACCGCCTGCCGCCAACGGCGGTCGGAGGCGACGATCTCCTTGCGGCGCAGGGCGGCCCGCAGGGTGCAGATCGCGTCCACGATCGCGTCGGGCACGGCCACGGCGGGCACCTCGTCGCTCACGGCCCGCTGGAGCGCGGTGAGTTCGATCGAGGTGCGCCGCGGCGGCGTCGGGCGGCTGACGGCGGAGCGGACGAGCGCGGCGAAGTTCGAGGGGTCAGCGAGGTAGCCGACCTCGATGCGCACCAGCAGCCGGTCGTAGATCGCGGCCGAGTCCTCGCCGTCGGGGAGTTCGTTGCTCGCGGTGATGGCCCCGATCAGGGGGCAGCGGATCGGTTCGCCGCCGCTCTCGGGGTGGTAGATCCGCTCGTTGAGATAGCCCAGGGTCTCGTTGAGGGCGGCCGTGGAGCACTTGAAGATCTCGTCCATGAAGGCGATGTGCGCGGTCGTGGCGCGCCCGTCGTACACCTGGCGGTACTCGCCCCGGGCCAGCGCGGCGACGTCGATCGGGCCGAACATCCTGGTCGGGGCGGTGAACTTGGACAGCAGGATCTCCCAGTACGCCGCCCCCTCGACCCGGCCGGTCAGCTCCCTGGCCAGCTCGGACTTCGCGGTGCCGGGCGGGCCGAGCACCAGCGAGTGGCGTCCGGCGAGCAGCGTCACCACCAGCGTGCGCACGACGTCGGCCCGTTCGTAGAAGCGGTCCGACAGCTCGTCGCAGATCGCCCGCAGCAGCCCCGCGGTGTCCTGCGCACCATCCGCTCCGCGCTCGTCGCGCTGGTCGTGCTCGTTCAGCATGTCGTGCGCGTCCTGCGCGCCCATGGGCAGACTCCTCGCCGGTGACGGACCCCACACCTTAGGCGGCAGAGACGGGGACGCAGTCGGCGGCCAGTTCGTCCATGGACAGCCCGAGGGCCGCGGCGAGGGCCGCGACGGTGAAGAACGCGGGGGTCGGCGCCCGACCCGTCTCGATCTTGCGCAGGGTCTCCGCGGAGATCCCGGCCTGCGCGGCCACGTCCACCATGCTGCGGTCGCCGCGGGCGTCGCGCAGCAGCCGGCCGAACCGTTCGCCGCGTTCGCGCTCTTCTGGGGTCAGGGGGGTGCGCACCATGCCGTCATTCTAATACCGGAGGGACCGGTATAGTAATTGGCATGGTGACGATCAAGACGGACGAGTCGATCGAAGCGATGCGCGCCGCCGGACGGGTCGTGGCACAGGCCCTCGCCGCCGCCCGCGAGGCCGCCGCGGTGGGCGTGGAGCTCACGGACCTGGACCGGGCCGCGCGGGCCGTCCTGGACGGGGCCGGCGCGGGCTCGCCGTTCCTCGACTACCACCCGCAGTGGGCCCCCGTCCCCTTCCCTGCGGTGGTGTGCACCTCGGTGAACGACGCCGTGGTGCACGGCATCCCCGACGGCTACCGCCTGCGCGACGGCGACCTCGTCAGCGTCGACTGCGGGGCGGTCCTCGACGGCTGGGTCGGCGACGCGGCGATCTCGTTCACCGTCGGCCGCGCCCGCCCCGAGGACCGCCGTCTGATCAGCACCGCCGAGGAGGCGCTGCGCGCGGGCATCGCCGCGGCCGTCGTCGGCAACCGCATCGGGGACGTCGCCCATGCGATCGGCCGGGTGTGCCGCGCCGCGGGGTACGGCATCCCCGACGGCTTCGGCGGCCACGGCGTGGGCCGCTCCATGCACGAGGACCCGACCGTGCCCAACGAGGGGCGCGCCGGCCGCGGCCTCCCGCTGCGGCACGGCATGGTGCTGGCGATCGAGCCGATGCTGATCTCGTCGGGCGCGGACGACACGTACACCGCGCAGGACGGCTGGACGGTCCGGACGCTCGACGGCAGCCGGGCGTCGCACGCCGAGCACACCGTCGCCGTCACCGCCGACGGCCCGCGGGTGCTGACCGCGCCCTGAGCTCCGCCGGGCCCCGGCGGGCCGACGGATCAGCCGGTGCCGTTGACGAAGCCGCGGGCCAGTTCCGCGCCGAGGCTCGTCGCCGCCGAGTGGCTCTCGATCGGGCTGGCCTTGGAGTCGCGGAACAGGACGTACGTGACGTCCGACGCGACTCCCCCGGCCACCGGGTCGGCATTGACGCCGAGCGAGCGGGCCATCGCCTGCGACACCTCGCCGATCACGTCCTTGGGGCCGGTGTCCCCGACGACGCCGTAGCGCACCCGATCGTCGTGGACGACCGCGACCACGGTCCCGCCGCGCACCCCGGACTCGGCGTGCCGCCACGTCTCGCTGGGCCCGGGCACCACGACGTAGGGCAGGGTCGCCGCGTTCAGCGGCTTGCCGTCGGACTGCCGGAAGGCGGTGTCCTCGATGAACCACGGGTCGGTCTGCGCATTGCACTGCGGGGTGGACTGGCCGTCGCAGGAGACGTCCATGTCCGCCGTCCAGTGCACCACCTCGTCCGTGCCGCAGACCGGCACGGTCGCCTTCGCGCCGGCGTCCTTGCGGTACGAGCCCCGGGAGATCGGGGTGCAGTCCTTGACCTTCGCCAGCAGTTCGGCCGCGCTCACCGCGCCCTCGCGGGCCTCGCCGGCGCTGCGGGCCGCCCGGACCTCGCCGGTGTCGCGGGCGATCAGCGTGGCGCGGACCGCCCGGGCCTCGCGTGATGCGCCGCCGCGGGCATCGTCCTGCGGCGGCTGCGCGACGCCCGCGGACGCCCGCGGCCCGGGGGTGGCCGCCGCGAGGAGCGCCGCCGCGAGCACGGCGGTGAGGGCGATGGGGCGAGAGTGCATGGGCTGGGTCGCCTTTCTGTGCGGATACCGCGCGGAAAAGCGTCTTTACCCGTTCTCCGTCAGGAGCGATCCCCCACCCCGGGCGGCCGGACGGGTGGCGCCGGCCCCCATGTGAGCGGGCCCGCACGGCTGTTGACGCCGCGCGGGCCCGTCGCACGAAGAGCCGGATGGAGTACGCCCGTACGAGGGAGGGCGGTTACGGTCGACCGGCGGGCCGGACCACCATCGCCGAGCCGCCGCCCCGGCGCACCTTCTCCGCCGCGGCCAGCCAGCGCCCGTCGGGCAGCCGTTCGATCCCGGTGGCCGCGCCGATCTCCTTGTTCAGCCGGAACTGGTGGCCGATGCGCTCCAGTTCGCCCCGGAGCGCGCCGTCCCACAGCGCCGGCTCCAGCTCCGTGGTCGCCTGGTTGCGCTGGCTGGCGCGCGGCGCGGCGATCGCCTCCACCAGCGGCAGGCCCCGGTCCACCCGTCCGGTCAGGACCTGGATCGCGGTGGTGATCATGGTGGCGCCGCCCGGCGAGCCCAGCGCGAGCACCGCGCGACCGTCGTCGAGGACGATCGTCGGCGAACTCGACGACCGGGGCCGCTTGCTCGGTCCCGGCAGGTTCGGGTCGTGCACCGCCGGGTTGGCCGGGACGAAGGAGAAGTCGGTCAGCTCGTTGTTGAGCAGGAAGCCCCGGCCGGGCACGGTGATGGCGCTGCCGCCGATCGACTCGATGGTGAGGGTGTACGAGACCACGTTGCCCCACTTGTCCGCGGTGGTGAGGTGGGTGGTGTTGTCGCCCTCGTACGTCGTGGGCGCGGCGGCGCCGGCGCTGGCGCAGGGCTTCGGGTTCCGCGGGTCGCCGGGGGCCAGCGGGCTGGTCAGCACCGCGTCGTCCTTGATCAGGCAGGCGCGGGCGTCGGCGAACCGCTGGGAGAGCAGCGCCTTGGCGGGCACGTCCTCGAACGCCGGGTCGCCCACCCAGCGCCCGCGGTCGGCGAAGGCGACCCTGCTGGCCTCGATGAAGCGGTGCAGGTACGCGGCCGGGGACGCCTTCTTCAGCTCGGTGCGCTCCAGCATGTTCAGCGCCTGCCCGACGCCGATGCCGCCGGAGGAGGACGGCGCCGCACCGTAGACGTCCAGCCCCCGGTAGCCCACCTTCGCGGGGGCGGGGCGGAGCGTGGCGTACGAGCGCAGGTCCCGGGTCGTCAGATCGCCGGCGCGCACGACGCGGGTGGTGTCGGGCCGCACGGGGGGCTTGCGCACCGTCCGTACGATGTCGCGGGCGATGTCGCCGCGGTACATCACCTCGACGCCGTCGCGGCCGATGTGACGGTAGGTGCGGGCGAGGTCGGGGTTGGTGAAGGTGCTGCCGACGACCGGGAGCCGGCCGCTCGGCAGAAAGAGCTTCGCGGTGTCGGGGAAGTCCGCGAACCGCGCCTGGTTCGCCTCGGTCTGGGCGCGGAAGGTGGCGTCGACGGTGAAGCCCTCCCGCGCCAACTTCTCCGCGGGCTGGAGGATGTCGGACATGGATCTGCTGCCCCAGGCCCGGACCGCCGTCTCCCAGGTCGCCGGGGTGCCGGGAGTGCCGATGCTCAACCCGCTGGTCTGCACCTGCTCGAACGGGATGGGCTTGCCGTCCTCCAGGAAGAGCGACGCGTCAGCGGAGCGGGGCGCGGTCTCGCGTCCGTCGACGGTCCGGACGGTGCGGCTCTTCGCGTCGTAGTAGACGAAGTAGCCGCCACCGCCGATGCCCGCGGAGTACGGCTCGGTGACGCCGAGGGCGGCGGCGGTCGCGACGGCCGCGTCCACGGCGTTCCCGCCGCGCCGCAGCACTTCGATGCCGGCTGCGGAGGCGTCCGCGTCGGCGCTGGCGACGGCGCCGCCGTGCCCGACGGCGACCGGGACCTTCACCGGAGCCGCGGCGGGCCCCGGCGGTGCGGCGCCGGCGGCGGGCGGGGCCGCCGCGCCGAGTAAGACGGCGGTCAGCGCGACGGCGAGCGGTGCTGTGGTCCGTGCGGTGGAGCGAAGCATTCGTACCTCCGATCGACACCTGTGCGCGCAGCGTAGCGGCCGTGGCCGACACCGTCAGGGGCGCCGCCCGCGACGGATAGCATCCGCACACATGAACGACGACATACGCAACATCGTGTTGGGGCTCGTCGCCGCCGGGATCAGCGGCACCTTGGGTTGGCTGGCCCGCACCGCCCGCTGGCGCCGCCGGCTGGCCCGCATGCAGGACTTCTTCGGCCTCCCGGCCAACTCGCAGGCCCTGCTGGTCGTCAACCGGCAGGCGGGGCAAGACGGCGGTGTGCGCCGTTTCGACGTCTTCGCCCTGCTGGAGCTCTCCGGGCTGATCAAGGACTGCGGCGCGCAGATGCAGGTCGTCTGGCACGACGGAGCCCATCAGGGGGTGGGTGAGCAGACGGAGTTCTGCGTGGGTGGGCCCGTGTCGAATCGCCGGGTGGAAGCGCATCTGCGCATCCTGCTGCCGGGGGTGCGGATCGACACGGAAGGCGTGGGTCCCCACCTCAACGCGTATCGGATCGGTTCGCAGGTCTACGGCGCGGACCGGGGCACCGAGGAGTACGCGCTGCTGGCCCGGGTCACTCCCCACGGGCAGGAGCGGCCCGTGTTCCTGCTGTGCGGTCAGCGGTCGATCAACAACCAGGCCGCGGCCCGCTATCTCGCCCGTCATCACGGCGAGTTGGCCCGCGCGCACGGCAAGGACTCCTTCTGCCTGCTGCTGCGGGTCGTCAACTCGGACGCGTACGGGCCCGACGTGGTCGAGTTGGTCGCCGACGTCACCACGGCCGCGAGGACCGCGCCGGTCGCGGCGGCGGACGGCAGTGGCTGAGGGCGGGAGGCCGGCCCCCGCCGCGTCGTTGCGGCGGCGGGGACCCGCTCGGCCTCGGCGGTCCGCGGCAACTGACCTTCTTCCCGTCGTCGACCCGGCCGCCTTCGGGAACGGTCCGGTCGTACGGGAAGTGATCACCGGCTGCCGCCGGGGCCCCGCCGGGGGCTGGGGAGGCGCAGGGCTCAGGGCCGGTCGGGGGCGGTCGGAGCGCCGGGCAGCAGCGTCCCCGGCTCCGCGGGCGCCACGTCCACCGCCTCCGTCTTCGGGTTCCTGCGCTGCCGTTTGGCCACCCAGTTGGCGAACCAGGACAGCAGCATGCACATCCCGATGTAGATCGGCGAGATCACCATCACGACCGGGATGAACGGCAGGTCGTAGTCGAGGTTGGAAGCGATCAACTTGCCCGCGTGCAGGAACTCCTCATAGGTGATCAGATAGCCGAGTGAGGTGTCCTTCAGCGCGACCACCAGCTGGCTGATGATGGCCGGCAGCATGGCCCGGACCGCCTGCGGCACCAGCACGTACGACATGACCTGCGTCTTGCGCATGCCGAGCGCGTACGCCGCCTCCCGCTGCCCGCGGTCCACCGAGTTCACGCCGGTGCGGAAGACCTCGGCGAGGACCGAGCCGTTGTAGAGCGTCAGCCCGGCGACCAGCGCGGGCAGCGGCTGCACCTTCAGCGCCACGAAGATGAAGAAGATCATCACCAGTACCGGCATGGCCCGGAAGAACTCCACCAGCAGGGTGGAGAGCCAGCGCACCGGCTTGTGCTCGGAGAGCCGGCCGGTGGCGAGGAGCCCGCCGAGCAGCAGGGAGAGCACGGCCGCGTACGCGAACGCCTTCAGGGTGTTCCCGAGCCCCTGGAGCAGCAGTTCCTGGATCCCCTTGTACTCGAACGGGGTCCACTTCTCCGCGGTGAACTGTCCGGTGTCGAAGAGGAGGTACAGGATCCAGCCCAGCAGGGCGAGGATGGCGAGGGTCGACACGATTCCGTAGATCCGGTGCCGCCGCCGGCCCCGCGGCCCGGGGATGTCGTACAGGGCGGTGGAATCGGTCATCCGGCGACTCCGTAGCGCTTCTCCAGCACGTTGAACAGCGCACTGATGGTCAGGGTGATGATGAGGTAGCCGACGGCGATCCAGACGAAGGTCCAGATGATGTTGTAGCCCAGCTCGCTGAGCGTCTTGTAGGTGCTGAGCAGTTCGGTGACGCTGAAGGCGCCGGCGATCGCGGAGTTCTTGGCGAGCGCGATCAGGGTGGAGCCGACGGGCGGGATCACCCGGCGGAACGCCTGGGGCAGGATCACCGTGCTCAGGGTCTGTCCGAAGGTCATGCCGAGGCTGCGTGCCGCCTCGCCCTGCCCCTTGTGCACGGTGTTGATGCCGGAGCGCAGCGCCTCGCAGATGAAGGCGGAGGTGTAGCAGCCGAGGGCGAGCACGGCGAACACCTCGAAGGGCAGCACGATCCCGAACCGCGGCAGGCCGAGGACGACCGCGAAGAAGAGCAGGGTGAGCGGGGTGTTGCGCAGCACGGTCACCCAGACCGTGCCGAAGGCGCGCAGCGAGCCGACGGGGGCGACCCGGAAGGAGGCCATCAGGAAGCCGAGGGCGAGGGCGAGCACCGACGAGTAGAAGGTGAGCTCGACGGTGCCGAGGAAGCCCTGCCAGTAGAGGGAGATGTTGTCGGTCAGTACGTCCATGCGCGGTGGCTCCTCCTCAGCTCGCCGGATAGCGGTCGATGGGGGGCGGCTGTGGCGCCGGTACGCCGGAGAGCCCGAGGGTGGCGTCGTACGCCTGCTTCCAGTAGCCGTTCTTCTCGCCGGCGGCCAGCGCGTCGTCGATGGCGAAGCGCAGAGCGTTGTCGGAGCGGGGGACGCCGATGCCGTACGGCTCCTGGGAGAACGGCTTGCCGGCGATCTTCAGTTCGTCGGGCGCCTTGGCCGCGTAGCCGATGAGGATGGCGTTGTCGGTGGTGACGGCGTCGACCTGGTAGGTCAGGAGGTTGTCGACGCAGATGGAGTAGGTGTCGTAGCCGACGAGGATCGCCTTGGGGTAGTCGCTCTGGATGCGCTGGTAGGGCGTGGAGCCGGTGGCCGAGCAGACGCGCTTGCCGTCGAGGTCGTCGGGGCCGTTGATGTCGTGCTCGTCGGCCCGCACCAGCAGGGACTGCCCCGCCATGTAGTACGGGCCCGCGAAGCCGACGAGCTTCTTGCGCATGTCGTTGATGGTGTAGGTGCCGACGTAGTAGTCGATCTGGCCGTTCTGGAGCGCGGTCTCGCGGTTCGCGGAGGCGATGGTGCGGAAGCGGACCTCGTCGCGGCCGAAGCCGAGGTAGGCGGCCACCATCTTGGCGATCTCGATGTCGAAGCCCGAGTACACGCCGGTCGCGGGGTCCTTCTCACCGAGGTAGGGCTGGTCCTCCTTGGCCCCGACGACGAGGTGGCCCCGGCTCTTGGCCTTGCGCCAGGTCGGGGACTCGGGCAGTTGGAAGTCGGTGTTGACCGGGTAGACGGGCAGCTCGTCGGGTTGCGGTCCCTTGACGGGCGGGCTGCCCTCCTTGCCGCACGCGGCGGCGAGGACGGCGGTGAGCAGGAGTGCGAGCGCTACGAGGGCGCGTCGGGTGCGCGGCATGGTGTCCCCCCGTCAGTGCTTGAGGATCTTGGAGAGGAAGTCCTTGGCGCGGTCGCTCTCCGGGTGGGTGAAGAAGTCCTCGGGGGCGCGGTCCTCGACGATGCGGCCGTCCGCCATGAAGACCACGCGGTTGGCCGCGGAACGGGCGAACCCCATCTCGTGGGTGACCACGACCATCGTCATGCCGTCCCGGGCGAGCTGCTGCATGACCTCCAGCACCTCGTTGATCATCTCCGGGTCGAGCGCCGAGGTCGGCTCGTCGAAGAGCATGACCTTGGGCTCCATGGCGAGGGCGCGGGCAATGGCCACGCGCTGCTGCTGGCCGCCGGAGAGCTGGGCGGGGTACTTCTCCGCCTGGGAGGCGAGTCCGACGCGGTCGAGGAGTTCGCGGGAGCGCCGGTCGGCGTCGTCCTTCTTCCGGCCGCGGACCTTCACGGGGGCGAGGGAGACGTTGGCGAGCACCGTGCGGTGCGCGAAGAGGTTGAAGGACTGGAAGACCATGCCGACGTCGGCGCGGAGCCGGGCGAGTCCCTTGCCCTCCTCCGGCAGCGGCTCCCCGTCGATCGTGATGCTGCCGGACTCGATGGCCTCCAGTCTGTTCATCGTCCGGCACAGGGTCGACTTGCCGGACCCGGAGGGGCCGATGACGACGACCACCTCCCCGCGGCCGACGGAGAGGTTGATGTCCCGCAGGACGTGCAACTGCCCGTAGTGCTTGTTCACATCCCGCAGTTCGATCAACGGATCGACGACGGCCATACGCTGCCCACCCACTTGTCGCTGTGACGAGGTCAGCGCAAACTATCCGCCCCCATAGGGGACTTAGCGCACGACACGCACAAAAGGGGCATAAGCCGTATTTATTGGCTGATAGATCAGCTCATCTGGGCACGGAACGGGCACGGGCGTTGGGCACGGGCGTTCGGCACGGACACTCGGTACGGGCGTTCGGTACGGGCACGGAGCCGTACGGGCTCAGGCTTCGGCCGCTTCCGCGTACACCCGGGAGAGCTCGGGGGCGCCGTACAGGGCCCAGTCGAGCCCGGCCTCGACCACGCCGATCTCCCGGCCGGAGGCGAGCCGCACCACCGGGTGGCCGCCGGGCCACAGGTGCCAGGACGCACCGTCGATCGTCCGTACGATCACCGTACCGAGATAGAGCCCCGCGTCGTTGCCGAACCAGGGCAGCTCCTCCTGGTCGTCCCGCCAGCGCGGCGGGAGTTGGTCCAGGGCGGACAAGGAGGCGGGGCTGTCGTCCAGTTCGAGCCCCATGCGCTCCACCCGGACCCGCAGCAGCTCGCACTCGGCGAACAACTCCGCGATGGCCGCGGCGCGCTCGGGATCGTCCACGGCCGCCGCGAGGGCGTCCTTCCGCTCGGGGCCGTGCCGCTTGAGCCAGTTGTCCAGGAAAGGGATGTTCATACCAGTCAGCCTCGCATCTTCCCCGGCGCACGGACCACAAGGACGCGCGTCAAGGATCCCCGGGAGCGGTGAAGATCCTGCGGACCCGAACTGCGACGGCGACCGCTCGCGCCGCCGCCCCGGGCGCCGGGCTCAGACGTCGAGGTCCACCACCACCGGCGCGTGGTCCGACGCGCCCTTGCCCTTGCGCTCCTCGCGGTCCACGTAGCCGTCCTTCACAGAGGCCGCGAAGGGGGCGTTCCCGTACACGAGGTCGATGCGCATGCCGCGGTTCTTCGGGAAGGCCAGCTGGCGGTAGTCCCAGTACGTGAACGGGTGGTCGTACTTCAGGGGGCGCGGGACGACGTCCGTGAGGCCCGTCTCGCGCAGCGCGGCGAGCGCGGCCCGCTCCGGCTCGGTGACGTGGGTGCTGCCCTCGAAGACGGAGCGGTCCCACACGTCCTCGTCGGCGGGCGCGATGTTGTAGTCCCCGAGGACGGCGAAGGGGAGGGCGCCCGCGGCGTCCGCCGCCACCGCCGTCTTCAGCGCGGCCAGCCACTCCAGCTTGTAGGCGTAGTGGTCGTGGGTGACCTCCCGGCCGTTCGGCACGTACACCGACCAGAGGCGGGCCCCGCCGCAGGTGGCGGAGATCGCCCGCGGCTCCTGCGCGCCGTCGTACGCCGGGCCGCCGGGCAGCCCCTTCACCACGTCCGCCAGGCCGACGCGGGAGATCAGCGCGACGCCGTTCCACCGGCCGTCGGCGTGGACCGCGGACTCGTAGCCCAGCTCGCGCAGCTCGTCAGCGGGGAACTGCTCGGCGGTGCACTTGGTCTCCTGCACGCACAGCACGTCGGTGCCGCTGCTCTGCAACCAGGCCAGCAGCCGGGGCAGCCGGGCGGTGATCGAATTGACGTTCCACGTGGCGATCCGCATGGCACGAAGCCTACTGCCGGGGTGTGACAGTCACCGGTCGCCGGGGGGTCGGGCGCTCACAGCTCCCGTACGTCGCCGGGGGCCAGCCGCTGGTGCTCGGCCCGCCCCAGGGTGCTCACGTGCCGGTCGTAGATGGGCCGCGCCAGCTCGGTGAGCAGGGCGTCGTGGATGTCGATCGTCAGCCGCGGCCCGACCTCCCGTACGTAGTCGATCACCTCGGAGACCTTGTTCCAGGGCGCCATCACCGGCAGCATCAGCGTGTCCACCGGGCGCTCGGGCACGGTCAGGGCGTCGCCGGGGTGGAAGACGGCGTCGTCGACCAGGAAGCCGACGTTGGTGACCCGCGGGAGGTCCGGGTGGATCACGGCGTGAAGTTCGCCGTGCACCTCGACGTCGAAGCCGGCCGCGGTGAAGGTGTCGCCGTGGCCCACGGTGTGCACCCGGCCGGGGTACGCCGCGGCGAGTTCGGCGGCGACGCTCCGCAGCGTCCACACCTCCGCGCCGGCCTCCAGCGCGGCGCGCAGCCGCCCCTCGTCGTAGTGGTCGGGGTGCTCGTGCGTGACCAGCACGGCGTCCGCCCCGACGGCGGCGTCCTCCTCGCTGAAGGCACCGGGGTCGACGACGAGGGTGGCTCCGTCCTTCTCCAGCCGGATGCAGGAGTGCTTCTTCTTGGTCAGCCTCATGCACCCATCCTGCTACGTCCGCGGGGTCGTCTCCTCCTGCACCACGGTGCGCACGACCGAGAACGCGGCGTTCGCTGCTGGGATCCCGCAGTACACCGCGGCGTGCAGCAGGATCTCCCGCAGCTCGTCGGGCGTGAGGCCGTTGCGCAGGGCGGCGCGGGTGTGGACCGCGAGGTCGTCCAGATGGCCGCCCGCGACCAGCGCCGTGAGCGTGACGACGCTCCGGGTGCGCCGGTCCAGCCCCTCGCGCGTCCACACCTCGCCCCAGGCGTAGCGGGTCACCAGGTCCTGGAAGGGCTCGTTGAAGCCGTCGGAGTCCTCGACGACCCGGTCGACGTGCGCGTCGCCGAGGACCTCCCGGCGCGCCTTCATCCCCGGCTCGTACGGATCGGGCCGGCCCTGCTCCGGCAGCTCGGGCGGCGGGGGCGCGGCGGTGATCTGCGCCACGGGGGCCACGGGCGGCGAGATCGCCGGCATCGACACCGACGGCATGGCCTGCTGCTGGACGGGGATCGCCGAGAGGGTGTCCTGGGGGACCGTGGAGAAGTGCCGCACCAGCAGGTCGGTGACGGCCGCGGGCTGCTCCACGGGCGCGAGGTGGCTCGCCCCCGGCACCAGCGCCAGCCGCGCGTCGCGTATCCCGGCGACCAGGGTGCGGGCCTCGGCGGGCCCGGTCACCTTGTCCTCGGAGCCCACCACGACCAGGGTGGGGACGCCGATGCGCCCCAGCTCCGACCGTACGTCGAAGGCGGCCAGCGCCTCGCAGGCGGCGATGTAGCACCCCGGGTCGGTGGTGCGCACCATCTGTACGGCCCACTCGACGATGGCGGGCTGGGCCGCGGCGAAGCCCTGGGTGAACCACGCCTCGGGAGCGGCGTGCGCCATGGGGTCGAGCCCGTTCGTCCGCACCACCACCCCGCGCTGCCGGAACTCGTCCGCGGTCCCGAACCGCGGCGACGCGGCCACCAGCGCGAGCGACGCGACCCGGTCCGGCCGCCGCAGCGCGAGGTCCAGTCCGACGGCGCCGCCGATGGAACACCCCACGTACCCGAAGCGCTGGACGCCCAGCCCGTCGAGGGTGGCCAACAGCCGGTCGGCGAGATCGGCCACGGAGGACGCGGGGCGCGCGGGCGCGCCGCCGTGGCCGGGCAGGTCGAAGCGGAAGATTCTCCAGGCTCGGGAGAGCTCGGCGATCTGACGATCCCACATGTGCCACGTCGTGCCCAGGGACGGCCCCAGAACGACGACCGGGGCGTCTTCCGGCCCGTCACAGCGGTATTGCAGGGTTTGCAGTGTCGTCTCGGGCATCCGCATCACGCTCTCATATCTCACGATCTCTCACGACCGCGTGGTCTGTCCCTCTCCGGATCCATGCAGTCCACCCCACACTGTGACAGCTCCACGAAGGTCCTCCACACCCGGCTCGACATACCACTTCTTCGTGGCCTTGACGTTCGTGTGTCCCGCCCACCGAGCCAACAGGTGATCCGGCACGCCCTTGTTGGCGAGGTGCGTGGAGCAGGACGCCCGGCATCGTGCAGGCGCACCTGACAGAGCCCCAGCAGCTCCATGCTCCGGTATGCCCGTCAGCGGGGTTGCTCGATGTTCCGGGCCTCCCCTATCTCGTCCACCGGGACGTAGCCGTAGTCAGGGTAATCCGGACCGAGGCAGGGTCAGCCTGAGCTGACACGGCCGTCCACTGATGGGATCGGCGATCCCCTCGGCGTCGAAGGTCCGGATGTCTCACGGGCACAGGCGACACAATCACCGATGTTGCCGTGCCGCGGTCCACACCGCACCGCTGCGCTGCTCGAAGTCGGAATGCCGCAGGATGCGGATCGGTTCGCAGACGCGCGGATAGCAGCTGACGAGCACGGCCGGCAGGTCTGGTGCACGGGCCGTGAATCGCTCCCCCGCCCACGGCGGCTCTGGCCTCACACCGCCCCCCTGCGGCTCGGATACGGATTGGAGTGGAGGACGAACTCATCCGTGCAGACGATGCCGTTCACCTCGGCGACGGCGAGAAGAACGCTCCTTGGTGGTGGCTCCGGGCCGCCGGAACGAGTAGTCGTCCAGCACGAACAGCGGCGCCACGGTGACCGGACCACCAGGCCCGTGCCACACGGCGTACAGGTTCTCGGAGGTCAACGCCGAGTCGGGGCGGCGGAGGCGACGAAACGCTCGTACTGTTCCTGTCCGCCCGTTACTGTCCGCGCAGGCGCAGCGGGACCCAGACGACCTGCGCGAAGCGACGACTCAGCAGGAACAACGCCCAGTCATGATCATGAGGTCAGGAAGACCGCGTCCCAGGCCGTAGGCGGTGGGTCCTGCGGGCCCGTGCCACGGGTCTGCGCATAGGTGAGGAGGGCCAGGGCCACGCCGGCCGCGCCGTCAATGAGGGCAGGACTCTCCAGGTAGACCGGCCCGGCGGCCGTGCGAACCAACTGCCGGTAGCCGAAGACGGAGCCAACGTCGTACAAGGAGGTCAGTGCCGCTGCCAGGCGGTCGGCACCGCGCCACAGTTCCGCGTCACCCGTCTGCCTGGCCAGCCGGACTCCGGCATGCAAGACACCGGCGAGACCGTGGCAGAAACCCGGGTCCTCGCCGCCAAGTTCGGCGATCGGCCGACGCAAAAGAGCCGAGAGAGTGACCACGGCCAGCCGCGACGTCGACTCATCGGCGAGCGCCATACCCGCCAGGTGGAGAGTGCCGACGATACCCGAGATGCCGTAGCACCACCCTGGTCGTGCGGTCGTACTCGGGGCGACCCGCGCGGCACCGGTCTCCTCCTCGAAAGCGACCCGGCCGGGCCACGACGTGTGGCCCCGCTCGTCGGCATAAGCGTGGCTCAACAGCCAGTCGGTGATCCGCCGGACCGCGGCCAGGGTTCCTGGCACCCGGTGGCCTGCCCGGTACGCCAGCGACAGCAGGGCGAGTGGGCCGCAGATGCCGTGGGCGGCACCCACGTTGAAGTCACCGCGCGGGTAGGTGGTCCGGTCCCGGGGAACCGGGTAACAGTCCGGCGCACACCACCATCCTGGGACGTTCACGCCGTCGACCGACAGCGGCTCGGTGAGCTCAACCAGGAAAGCGAGGACACCCGCAAGCGCGTCCGCCGCCCGTTCGTCACCCCGGCCAGCCACGGCGAGGAGCACCCGGCCCTGGCCAGTGAGCCCCGTGACGACGTCGTAATCCAGGTACGAGAAGCCTGCGGCGCGGCGGGCGCGGAGCGCGGCGACCCGGGCTCGGGTGTGGTCGGCGAGCACGCCGGTACTCCGGTCGAGCAAGCGTATGTAACCCCCGGTGTTCTCGGCGCCCAGCAGGGAGGGCAGCACGAGGTTGCCCACGGCCGCCGGCCCCCTGCTCGGGACCACGGCGACGGCTGCGGCGAGGTGGGCGTGGGCCACCGCGGACCACTGATCGTCATCGGATGCACAGCCCATGTGGAGCAGGCCGACACCGGGGTGGCCGAGGAGCAAGGACGCCGGCTGCCAGCCGGGCAGCATCAGGTCAGCCGGGACGTCGGCGAACGCGGCCACCGCGATCCTGGCGACCCTCGCCGGATCGCGGAGCCGCTCCGCGACATTGCGTGCGGTCTCCAGTGCCGCTGCCCCCAGATCATGGACGAGGGTCATCGGCCATGCCTCTTCCTGTTTAGGTGGAGGGCGAGGCCCTCGCGGGCCGTCACGTGGGCAAGGATCTCCTCGTCGCGCCGGGGCCCCAGGAGTCTGTTGCAGTGCATATGGGCGAGACTCATCGCGACCGCGGCGCGCCGGTCTCCGGATCCCGCCCCCGCCGGGGCGGTGGCAAGGACCTCCCGCAACCCGGCCAGCGCCACTCCACGCGCGGCCAAGGCGGCGGCGAGGCCCGGTGACTCCGCCGGGTCTGTACCGCTCGCCAGCCTCCTGTCGAGCCGGTCGGCGACGTCCTCCTTCGTGGCGCGTGCCACCTCGGAACGCCGGGTGAGGAACCGTGTGTCGTCGAGCCAGCCGAGGATCTCCTGCGGGCTGCCAAGACCGATAAGGAGACCGAGGACCCCGAGCGCCGTCTGAGTGACGGACGGCGGGGCGGCGGCCAACGGGGCGAGCCGGGCGAGAACCACGGCACTGTCGGTGTGGAAGACCCGCTCGGCATGGCCGAGTGCGGCTGGTCCGCCGTATCGCTCGATTTCGGGGTCGTACGTGTCGAGCACCAGCCGGTCGGTCAACCCAGCATCCCGCAGTTCCTCGGCCCATTCCCGTACGGCAGGCAGCAGCACCGGCCACAGGACCTCCGGCTTGCCGTGAAAGCGCAGGCGCAGATGGGAGTCGGGGTCCGCGTACCGCAAGAAGAACCAGTTGTCGGCGCCAGCGGCGCGTACCGCCGCGGAGTCGACGAGTCGCCCCAGATGCTTGGCAAGAACCCGCTGTTGAAGGGAGTCGGGAACGTAGAGCTTGGCGTACAACCATTCGCCACCAGGCAGGGCTGCTGCCCTCAGCGTCCGGGCCGGTACCTCGGCCCCGGCCACAGGCCTGGGTGACCGGGCGGGGACCGTACGAGGCTTAGCCGTGGCGGTCTTCTGGCGCCTGGCGAAGAGAGGGACAACCAACTCGCAGGCGTGCGGGCCGTCTGCGGCGGTGAACCAGCCCGCGCCGTCCGGGCCGCCGTACCACTCGGTGATCACCAGACCTCGGGGACGCTTCATCTCGTCGTGCAGGACCAGCAGATGGAGCGGGTTGTCGAGATCGACCGTCACCCGGTTGTCCACCCGGGTGAGCCGTGTGTATCGGGGTACGTGCAGGCGTTGCCGCCACGCGGCGACCGCGTCGTGCCAGTCAGGGGACGCGCCTTCGGTCTCCGCAGCGCTCTCCCTCAACGTGCGATCCGGGAGCCAGCGAGCAGGGGACAGCACCGTACGGCCCAGACGGACCCGGGGCAGGGCGGGCGCCGAGGCCCAAGCCCCCCAGTTCCAGGGAGTGCACCAGTCCTGTCCCTCATAGCCAAGGTCGATCAAGAAGCGTGCCACGTAAGGAAGATGGCCGCTGCCGGGGTTCAGCATCGAATACGACACCGGGCGCACCAGACGGCCGGTCGGTATATGTACGACCCTCAGCCCGTCCAGGTCCGCGTGGACGGCGAGTTCCTCGGGGCGCAGGTCAGTGACATCGTCGCGGGCGGCCTGCGGGACGCCCAGAGGAATCCGGTGCGAGAGCCACTGCGGCACGGTGGCCACGTTCGCGGAGCGGGCCACCCGGGGACAGTAGGCCACCGTGGCCATCAGCTCCCCGGGCTCCGCCTCCATGGCCGCCTCCTCAGCGCGCGCGACGACCGCACCGAGTGGGCCGCTGGCCCCGCCCAGGACAGGCGCGAAGCGGGAGAACGTGGCCCCGGCTCGGGGTGAGCCTGGGTTCGCGCCGAGGACCAGCCGGAACTCTCCCGCGCACAGCGCTTCCCAACTGTCGGCGACGATCTCGGCACCCTGTTCCAGAGACGCGGGCGTCCGACGGACGGCGCCGAAGCCGTCGGACGCGTCGGGCGCGCCTGAACCGGCGGTCGGTTCGATCCCGGTTTCCGTGGCCGTGAGGGCGCCCAGGGTCGTCTCGTCGAGCACGATCTCGCCAACGCCTCTGTACGAGAGGGCGCCAAGCACCAGCTCGCCGAGGAGTTGATCGCGGCGCCGGTCGGCTGCCGACGGTTCGACGAGCGAACCGTCAGCGCCACCGGCCCCTCGGTAGTTCGCCGGGAGGCCAAGACCCCGTGCCTCGTCGAGAAGTTCGAGCAGTGGTACACCCCGGTCGGTGCCGTACCGCTCCAGAAAGGCCAGGTGGTAGGCGCGCAGATGCGGCATGCCGGGCGGGGCGGTCGCCGTGCGCCACAGGGCGGCAGCGGCTCGCGCGGCCTCCAGAGCGACCTCGGTCGGCAGGACGAGGCACGCGTCGAGCCCCAGATCGGACTGGATCACGTCGTCGGCCTCATACAGTTCCCGCATCCGGGCGGTGACCTCAGCGAGCTCCCTGCGCCGGTCGGCAGGCTGTGCGGTGTCCAGGGCGGCCAGCCCAGCACGGATCGCGGCGAGGGCTCGGGTCACAGAGCAGTCGTTGCCTGCCAGCCGTTCCAGCACATGGTCGAGCGGGGCGGTGTGGTCGGGCGGCGGCACCAGGTCGCTCAGCAAGAAACCGTTGCGCACCAGTTGCTCCACGCTCCGCTCGACGGTCGCGGCCGGAACTTGTGGGAACTGGTCAATCAGCATCCCAACGAGGTCGGGCCAGGCGACCGGAGCGGCGGCCCGCTCCAAGACCTGCTTCACGACGCCGGTCAGCCGCACCGAATGCGACAACTGTCGCTTGCCCGTGGGGTCATGGTGGTCGACGAGGACTACACGGCCATCTCGGACGGTACGCAGCGGGTTAGCAGTCAGGGCAGCGCGTTCGCGCAGGCCGGGAGTGGTGACGACGTCGGTGGCGAGGACGCCGTACAGCCAAGCCGCATCGGGGCGGCTCAGTGTCCGGTGCGCGGTGCCCACCCTCTGTTCGGGAGTGGGACCCACCTCGGCAAGAGTCACGCCCGCGAAATGACCGAAGGGAGTGGGCCGGTACGTCGTTCGAAGGTGGTACTTGGCCAGCGAGACGAGCGCCCGGGTCAGGCGTTTGCGCTTGAGCGGAACACCCGCCCGAACCTTCTCAACTTCGTCGGCGAGGCTCGGGCTGGCCAGCCGCACGGCGGCCAGGAAGGCAGGTTCCGCGGAGAGCCGCACGACCTCGGCCCGCAGTGCGGCCTCGGATGCGAAGCAGCCGTACAGGCCAGCGGATTCGTCGGGCACGGGCGGCAGGGGGCCGACCGCCGCACGCAACAGCAGCACATCGGCGGCGTCGAAGAGCACGCTGTCCGTCATGTATCCGTCCCTGGTCCGTTCTGTGCGTGGTAGTGGCGGGAGTACGCCGGGCGGCGCGCCCCTGACAGGTCGCGCCGCCCGGCGCCCGGTCAGCCGGTCGGCTTCCGGACCGATCAGCAGTGCCAGGAGGTGATCGGGCAGGAGAGGCAGGTACCGGTACCCGTGTAGGACTTTGCCTCCATGCCGGGCGACTCCTGGACCACGATCTCCAGGTCGAGGTCCAGGTCGAACTCCAGCTCTGCGGTGAGGACGGTGGTCATGGTGTTCCTCCAAGGATTCGCGGTCGCTATGACGGCCGGTTCGGCCGGTCGCCCATCGCGCCGTGGTACGGGACGAAGATTTAGGCGGGTCTTCCAAACTGCCGCTTAAGGAGACCTAATTCACGGTCCGGCGCTCCCAGCCGCGCGGCCTGAGCAGCCCTGTCAACATGGACGCCGTGCTCGCCCGGTACCCGGACACACCGGTCCTGCCGGTGTCCTTCACCGGGCACAGCACCATGTCCGGCACACTGGTGCTCAACACCTTGCCGCTGCCTCACAAGCGGCCGACGCAGCTGATCGGCTTGTGCGACCAGGCCAGGCTCGGCGCCCTATTGATCAGAAACTCATTGGGTTCACTCGTCGAGGATGTAGTGGACGTGCGGGGCTTTGAAGTAGCCGGTGACGACGTGGGGCTGACGCTGTCGACGGTGGAAGAACCTGCGGGTTTCGGCGGCGAGTTCGGCCTGGTTCCTGGCCCTGTGAGTGCGGGGAAGGCTTCGTTTGAG